>NZ_DBNGVP010000154.1:0-340687 GCF_057119385.1 Archangium sp.
GGGTGCGTTCCACTTGCCCGGAATCGGTGTTCCACATGGCCGGAATGGGCGTTCCACTTGCTCCGGAATCAGTGTTCCACTTGCCCCGGAATCGGTGTTCCACATGGTCCGGTGCACGCATGGCGGCGCTGGAGGACATGCACCGGCCCGAGGACGCGTACGAGACCAAGACCTTCCGGCCACCGCCCATGAGGCGCGGACTGGAGGGGGAACTGCTGCAACCGGTAGAGGCGGCGGAGCCGGTGCCCGAGTTCATGCGGGAGCGGCCTTCACGGAGCCTGGGGACACCGGCCACGATCGACGTGGAGATGACGGCCTCGGGGGTGCTGCTGGCGGCGAGACTTGGGGGCTGGAGGCGCCGGGTGATGGCGCTGGTGGGCCCGGAGCGGCTGAGCGGGGACTGGTGGGACGCGGGGCCGTACAGCCGGGACTACTACCGGGTGCACTTCGAGGGACTGGGCCCGGCGTGGGTGTTTCGGGACGCGCGGGACGGCCGCTTCTACCTCCAGGGCCTGTTCGATTGACCCTGTGTATTCCCCCTCTCCCTCTGGGAGAGGGCTGGGGTGAGGGTCATTCATTCTTGCGAGTTCATTCGTGCTGGAACATGAAGGCATCAATCAAGTCCAGCAAAAGATCGGCAGGATCTTGTCCGCGCTCCTTCAAGTCCACCATTTCAATTAGATGTCTAGGCTCTAGGAATATAATGATTTTCTTTTCTTCTGAGTAGATAGCGTTTCTTTTGATGTGAGCGGATTTTCCTGGGATGGTTCTGGTGCATAAGAATGCGAGGCGCCCAAATTTTGAAGTCAGATAGTTTTTGATTTGTTCGACGTCTTCTTTGGTGACTTTTTGTTTGTCGTAGTTCTTGAACTCGAAGGGGATGTATTTGGCCTCGTGATCGAGGTGGATTAGGCCCCATGCATTCTTGTGATCACGCATTCGGTTGGGAAAGATTGCATCACGCCTGTCTGTTCCGGATTGTGTTCTTGATTGGATGTGAGGTTTTGATAATGGTGGGACAAAGAGTGCTTGAAGAATTTTAATGCAGATGTCTTCGAATTCTTTCCACCCGTCTTGGCCTGCTGGGCATTTAGATAGTTTTTTCAGCAACTGGCGAGTGTTCATTGCTTCCTCTTGTTGGTAAGAGGAAAGAATTTTCTCACCAGGTCTTCGTGAGCTACCAGGATACGCTTTAGTTCGGTGCCTTCGATTACCCGAAGACGCTCGTTGGATTCGGTATTGATTCGTTCCAGCCATTCATTTGCAATGGATGTCAGTTCGACGCTTGTGATGAGCGCTATATGGCTGTCTTGAGGGAGATGCTCTAGAGTGGCTGCCATTTGGCGTATTAGGGCTAAGCTAGGTCGTACATGACGGTAGTGCTTGATCAGAATGAACCAGGGTTCTTCGGTTGGTGGGTGCCCTGGTGGATTATGTCTAGTGAGATATGCCCGAAGATCGAATCCTCCATCACTGGGCGAAGCGACTTTGATGTCGTGAAATCCAAAATGCGGCAGTAGTTGCTCTATGAGCAACTCGAAGGTTTTTGGTGTTATGTGTGAGAAGTCAATTAGTGAGGCGTTTTTTATTATGTTGATCAGGAGCTTTATTTGCTGTTCTGGTTTGTTATAAGCTTTGATCGGAAGGTATTGCTCAAGTTCTTGAGGGGGGGGAGTTTGGTCTAGGAGAACAGGGATTAGAGTGATGTCGCGCTGTTTGAGTGCTCTGGCTTGAGCGAGGGCGATGTCCGCCTTGATGAGTCGGGAGTTAGATGTGTGGCGCGAGAGGAGCACCACCAGGAAATCGCTTGCTGCCATGGCTTGGTCGAGTTGCTCGGAGATGTTCGCTCCAGGAGTCGCTTTTTGCTCAAGCCAAACATCTACCGCCTCACGCTCAAGCAACTTGGCTACATTGTTGGCTATCTCTGAGTCTGCTCTTGCGTAACTCAGGAATACCTTTGGTTTTTTTGTGGGTGATGGCATTGTTTGTGGTGTTGAGGTGTGGGGGGTGGTTGGGTTCTGCTTCTGATTATAGAGATATCTGGTTTCAGGTGCTAGGGCTTGGAAATTAGGGACTCGGGGTCTTCAGCCGTTTCAGTTTCTTCTCCAGCCTGGGTGACACCAGCACCTGGTTGTCCCCCGTCACCACCACCGCGGACGCACCGTACTTCTCCGCGAGCGCCAGTCCCTCCTGGCCTCCGAGGATGAACACGGACTTCGTCAGCACCTCCGCGTCCACCGCGCTCAGGGCGAGCACCGTCGCCGAGCGCGAGGCCGTCGCCGGGTAGCACGTCCGTGGATCGATGATGTGGTGGTAGCGCCTGCCCTCCAGCACGAAGAAGTTCTCGTAGTCTCCGCTCGTCGAGAACGCCGCGTCCGAGACCTCGAGCACCGCGAACACGCTGTCCGGCTCGCCTCGCGGATCCCGGATTCCCACCTTCCACGGCCGGCCCTGCTTCTTCCCCGCCGCGTAGAAGTCTCCTCCGGCCTGCACGAAGAAGTCCTTGAACCCCTGTGCCCGTAGCTTCTTCACCGCCTCGTCCACGCCCCAGCCCTTCGCCAGACCTCCCAGCCCGAGCTGCATCCCCGCACGCTTCAGCCGCACGCCGCACCCGGGTGCCCCTCCGTCCGCTGCCGGCGCGAACTCCAGGTCCTCGTACGAGATGAGCGCGCACCGCTTCTTCAGCTCGGCTGCGTCCGGCAGGGCAGGGGTCAGGTCCGTCCCGAACCTCCACATCCCCCGCAGCGCCGCCCACGTCGGATCGAACAGCCCTCCCGTCTGCTCCGCCCCCTGCACCCCGCGCCGCAGCGCCGCGCACAGGTCCTCGGGCACCGTCACCCACTCGCCATCCCCGGCCTTGCGGTTCACCGCCGACAGCTCGCTGTCCGGGCGCCACTCGTTCATCACCTGGTTGACGCGCTCGAAGGCCCCGAAGGCCGCGTCGAACCCCTCGCGCGCCTTCTCCGGCGTTCCTCCCACCAGCGTCACCGTCACCGTCGTCCCCATCATCGGACGCGTCTCGGTGCGGACTCGCGGCGCGGGTGCAGCGGCCATCACCACCACCAGCAGGGCACTCAGCATCATGGCCTCCCTCTGTCACATGAGATGCCCTACTGGCGCCACCCACCCCCTCAACTTGACCTCCTGCCCGGACGCGTAGTACGTCATGCATTCTCTGTTTTTGAGAATGAATCTCAAAATCATTCACTCCGCGCCTTCCGGGGCCTTCGCGGGTGCCCTCGCCTTGGTGGTGGGGGCCGGAGTGACGGCGCGCGTGCTCGCACTGCCCAGGCTCCTGCCGGACCTGGACGCGGTGAACTTCGCGCGCTCCCTCGGCCGCTTCGAGCTCGCCGCGCAGGCTCCGCACTTCCCGGGCTACCCCGTGTACGTGGCCCTGGCCCGCCTGGCCTCGGCCGCCGGTGCCTCCGAGGTGCTCGCGCTGGCCCTGCCCGGAATCGTCCTCGGCGCGGTGGCCATCGGCGCGCTGGGCTTCGTGCTGCGGCGGTACCTGGGGGACACCGGGGCGCTGGCGGCCGCGGCCCTGCTGGCCCTGCTGCCCCTGCCCGTGCTCTTCGGCGCCACCCCGGGCTCCGATGGGACGGGCCTCGCGTTCCTGGTGCTCGCCGCCTGTGCCTCGCTGAGCGTGGCCGACTCCGCGCCCCGAGTGGCGGTGTTGGCGGGCGCGGTGGCGGGTGTGGCGCTCGGGGCCCGGCCCTCGTTCCTCCCGGCGCTGCTCGGACTGGCCCTGGTGGTGCCTCGCGGCCAGCGGCTGGCGGCGCTCGCGGGCAGCGGCATCGGCGTGGGGGCGTGGCTCGTCCCCCTGGTGGTCCTCACGGGCCCGGCCGAGCTGCTGCGCATCTGCTCGGGCTTCCTGCTCGGCCACGCGGGCAAGTGGGGCGGCACCGTGGCCGTGCGCCCGGACCTCGGCTGGCGCCTGGAGCACTTCGGCTTCGACATCCTGGCCGCGGGTCTCGGGCTTCCCTGGCCCGGCGTGGGCGGTGACTCCGTGCCCGTGCTGGCCGCGCGGCTCCTCCTGGCACTCGGCTTGACCGCGGCCCTGGTGGCGCTCGCCCATGCGGCGCTCCGTGCGTCGCTGTCCGCCTCCGAGCGTCGCGTGGCCCTGCTGGCCCTGGCGCTCGGCGGCCCCTACGCCGCGTGGATGTTCCTCGGGCAGAACCTGCTCAAGGCGCGCCATGCCCTGCCTGTGGTGCTCGCGCTGTCCCTGCTGACAGCGGTCGGCGTGGCGGTGCTCGCCCGCGCCCGGCCGTCCCGGCCGTCCCGGGTGTCCCTCTCCGTGGCCGGGGCCCTCGCCGTCAGCACCTCGGCCGTCATGCTGCCCGTGGCGCTCGAGCAGGGCCGCGAGCCTTCGCCCGCGGCGCGGCTGGTGGCGCACGTGTCCTCCAAGTTGGCCCCGTCCGGCACGCTGCTCTTCACCGGCGAGGAGGCACGGCTCTTCGAGCACTACGTGCCCCACTTCCGCGCCGGCCGTCCCGCCACGGGCGAGCAGCTGCGCCGCGAGGTGGAGCGCGTGGCCGCCGCCGGGGCGGACGTCTACGTCACCTCCACCGCTCCCGGGGCCGAGGCGCTCGCGCCCCACCTGGAGCCCGTGTCGCGCTTCACGTGCGACCGGCGTGTGCGCTCGCACGCCCACGACATCGTCCTCTTCCACTACCGGCCCGCGCCGCCGGCCCGCCCCGAGAAGGTCCTCTGATGCGCGCCCGCCTGCTCCTCGCCTTCGCGCTCTGTGCCGCCGCGTGCAAGGGCCCCGTGCCCGCGGACTTCCAGCCCGTCCAGGACTCGGCGAAGGGGGCGCCCCGTATCACCGTGTCCCTCAACCGCATCGTCGACGGCCGCTACCGTACCATCACGCCTATGTGCATCGGGCCGCGGTACACGGTGGACGTGCCGGAGGGCACGGCGGCTTTCACCCGGGCGGGCGGGCTGTCCATGCTGCCGGAGCAGATCGTCGAGTTCCGCAACTACCAGCCCGAGGTGCCCACCAACATCACCTCGCTGTCGTCGCCCGCGCCGCTCTTCAGCCCCAACCTGGTGCGCCCCTACAACGTGGCCACCGAGTCCGGGCAGACGTTCTCCTACTGGCGCTACGCCTTCCCGAAGCCGGGTGTCTACGAGTACTTCGACACCAACATGGGGAGCCCGGGCCGCGAGGTGGTGGACTCGTACTACGGCACGGTCACGTACGTGGGCGAGTCGAACGCGCCCAAGGCGGTGGTGTGCGTGGATCCGCCGGGCTGCCAGGCGACGCCCGAGTGTCTGGCGGGCACCGCGCCCGAGGGCACCGTGTGCTGCGTCTGCGTGGGCGTGTGCTGTGGGGGCGCGGCCCCGGAGAGCGAGTGCGCCACGGGCAAGACGTGCCTGCGGGGCCGCTGCGTGGACGTGGAGACGGGCGAGTGATGCGTATGACTTCGAGAGCCACCCTGCCGGGCCGCCATCACCTGTTGCTGCTGTCCCTGCTGCTCGCGCCGCTCACGGGCCTCGCGCAGCAAGAGGGCTCCACGTCCGACCGGCCCGCCCAGGACGCGCCGAAGCAGGAGGAGGGCCCGCGTCTGGACCTGGAAGGACTGGAGGATCCGGCCAACACGGGCACGGCGGCTCCGACGCCCAACGCCGAGACACCGGGGCAGGCGGAGCAGGACACCTTCACCGAGCGGCTCCAGCCCACCACCACGCTGACGCAGCGCGTGGCGGCGATCCTCGACCGGACGACGCTGGGCGGCTACGCCGAGCACGACTTCATCCTGCCGCAGGAGGGCGTGAGCACGTTCCGCGCCCACCGGTACGTGCTCTTCGTCTACAGCCACATCTCCGAGCGCGTCTCCACGGCGACGGAGATCGAGTTCGAGTTCGCGGGCAGCCCGCTCAAGCGTGACGGCGTCCTGGGGGCGGGCGAGGTGCTGCTCGAGTTCTCGGTGGTGGACCTGATGTTGACGGACTGGGCCACGTTCCGGGCGGGCGTCATCCTGGTGCCGGTGGGCGCGTACAACCTGCGGCACGACGCTCCGGCGCAGGAGCTGCCCGAGCGCCCCATCGCGTACACGACGATCGTGCCCACCACCTGGTTCGAGTCCGGCGCGGGCTTCCTCGGAGGCTTCGATCTGGGCCAGGACTGGCGGTTGTCCTACGAGGTGTACGCGGTCAACGGCCTGGACGCGAAGATCCTCGACGGGCAGGGCTTCCGGGCGGCGCGCGGCAGCCACCTGGAGGACAACAACAACGACAAGGCCATCACCGGCCGCGTGTCCGTCTCGCCCTTCCTGGGGCTGGAGGCGGGCCTGTCCGGCTACACGGGCGCGTATGACGCCGAGGGCCGCCGGGTGAACATGATCAACGCCGACGTCTTCTGGCGGCTCGGCGCGTGGGATCTCACGGGCGAGGTGGTGCGCGCCTTCATCGATCCCGGCTTCGTGCAGGGCTTCCCGAATGGCTCGACGGCCAACACGCGCGACCGGGTGCCCACGGGCATGTTCGGCTACTACGGACAGGCCAACTACCGCTTCCGCATCGAGCCCTTCTTCCGGCTGCTGCCGGACGAGTGGAAGGAGGGCCACTTCACCGCCTCACTCCGCTACGAGGAGAAGGACACCGACACGGAGTTCATCACCGCGGGAGACGTGGCGCGGCTGACGCTCGGCCTGAACTTCCGGCCACTGCCGCCCTACGTGCTCAAGACGAGCTTCTTCTGGGAGAAGAGCGGCGGCGATGGCGTGCAGCCCCACGCGTGGTCGGGTGACTTCTGGAGCGAGGGCCATGGGACGTTCCTCGCCAGCGTGGCCTACCTCTTCTGAGAGCCGGAGAACCGATGCGCGCCTTGCTGCTCACCACCGCTGTGTTGCTCGCCGCCGCGTGCGGCGGGAAGGCCGTGCGTCCGGAGGGGGCTCTCTCCCGGGTGGTGGTGGTGGGTGCGTCGGTGGTGCCCAGGCCCGCGCCGCGAGGGTTCACCGGAGACGTGTTCGGCTCGGAGAATCCGCGCGACGTGGTGGCCCGCGAGGGCGCCGAGGCCCTGCGCACCCGCGGCTACGAGGTGCTGGGCGTGGAGCTGACGGCGGGGGCGGCGCCCACGGTGGAGCAGGCCGCGGCCCTGGCACGCCAGTACGGCGCGCAGGCGGCAGTGGTGCTGGTGCTGACGCGGTTGGATCTCTCGTCGGTGCAGCCGCTCGGGCGCGCCGAGGTGGAGCTGGAGTCCATGATGGTGGGCCCGGATGGGCGGGTCCTGTCGAGCGACGATCGCCGGAGCACGACGTCGGAGAGTCTCTATCGCGCCCGGACGGATTGGCGCTCGCATGTCCGGCAGGCCGTCATCCAGGCGGTTCGGGAGTTGCCATGAGCGTGGTAAGGGGAATGACCGTGAAGCACCTGGCGCTGGCATTGGTGGTGGGGTTGGGGCTCGGGGCGTCGCTGCCCGCGCGGGCGGCGGGGACGTTCTTCACGACGCCGCAGGTGCTCAAGGAGTTCTTCCCCAAGAGCCAGCGCGTCACCTACCGCAAGGTGAAGCTCGGGCCCGCCGAGCTGGCCGCGGTGCAGGGGCGGCTGGGCTACAAGCCGGCGAAGCCCGAGTACGTCATCTTCGTGGCCACCACGGGCGAGCACGTGGACGGCTACGCCATCATCGACGACGAGCTGGGCCAGCACGAGCAGATCACCTTCGCGGTGAAGCTGTCGTCCGAGGGCGTGGTCGAGCGCCACGAGGTGATGGTGTACCGGGAGTCGTACGGCCAGGAGATCACCGACGCGCGCTTCCGCCGCCAGTTCCAGGGGAAGACGGCGAAGGATCCGGTGAGGGCAGGGGTGGACATCGACGTGGTGACGGGAGCGACCATCTCGTCGAGGTCGATGGCCATGGGGGTGCGCCGCGCGCTCGTGCTGCTGGACGAGCTCATTCTCAAGCCCGATCCGGGTGAGCCCAAGGGGTAGCCTTCTCGTGCGCCAGTACGCCCGGCCGTTTCCCATCACCCGCCTGTCGCTCGAGGCGCGCGTCCTCTACACCGGATTCCTGCTGTTCCTGGTGCTGGGCTTCGTGTCCTCGGTGTGGCTGTACGCGGACTCGTTCGGAGGCCTGTCCGGGCGGAGCGCGACGGAGTACTACCGGGGCGGTGCCGCGCAGGCCGTGATCGCGCCCGGGGCAGACGCGGCGGGAGGCCCCGCGCTGGAGCTGCCCCCGGATGGACCGGCGATGGACCTGCCCGGGGAGACGGCGGCCACCGCGCCCATGCGGCTGGAGAAGCCCGCTCGGCAGGTGATGGAGACGTTCCACTTCCACCTGTTCACGGTGCCGGTGGTGCTGCTGATCGTCGGGCACCTGTTCATGCTGACGGCGCTGTCCGTGCGGCTGAAGGTGGGCGTCATCACGGTGGCCTCGGTGGCGACGTTCGTGCACCTGCTGGCGCCGCTGCTGGTGCGCTTCGTGGGGCCGCGGTGGGGCTGGCTGATGCCGGTGTCTGTGGTGGGCGCGGCGGTGGGGTGGTTTCCGATGCTGGTGTGGCCGCTGTGGGAGATGTGGCGGCCGGTGCCAGCCTCGTCGGAGGTGGCGCCGGGATGATCAGCGTCGTCATCCCCGCACGCGACGAGGTGGGCGCCATCGCCGGAGTGGTGCGGCGGGTGGGCGCGGCGTTGGCGGGGGAGGCGCATGAGATTCTCGTGGTGGATGACGGCTCGCGGGACGGCACGGGCGCGGTGGCGCGCGAGGCCGGGGCTCGGGTGCTCACGTTGACTGGCGTGGGCTACGGCGCGGCGATCAAGGCTGGAGCCGCCCAGGCGCATGGCTCGCTGCTGGCGCTCATCGACGCGGACGGCACGTACCCGGAAGCGGCGCTGCCCCGGTTGCTCTCGGCGGTGCGAGGCGGCGCGCGGCAGGCGATCGGCGCGCGGCCGAAGCTCGGCGCTTCCGAGCCCTTCGCGCGCTCGGCGGTGAAGGCGCTCTTCCGCGGCGCGGTGCGGTGGCTGGGCGGCTTCGAGGCACCGGATCTCAACTCGGGCCTGCGGGTGCTGCGCACGGCGGATCTGCTGTCGCTCGCACCGGTGCTGCCGGATCGCTTCTCGCTCACCACGACGCTGACGCTGGCGCTGGCGGCGGCGGGAGACCCCATCGTCTTCCTGCCCATCGACTACCACGCGCGCGTGGGCCGCTCGAAGTGGCGGCCGGTGCGGGACACGTGGCTGATGGGCCGCACGGTGGCGCGAGGCATCGGCTGGCTGCGCGAGGGCCGGGCCCCGAGGACGCTCGCGGCGCTGGAGCTGCCGGCGGTAGGAGGCACGGGGTGAGCGCCACGGTGGTCATCGGCGCGGGACCCTCGGGGCTGGCCGCGGCGCATGCGCTCGTCCGGGCCGGTAAGCGGGTGGTGGTGCTCGAGGCGGCCGAGCAGGTGGGCGGACTGTCGGGCTCGTTCGACTTCGCGGGCTTCAAGGTGGACTACGGCCCGCACCGGCTGCACCAGGCGGCGGGGCCGGAGGTGCTGGCGCTCTACCGGGAAGCCCTGGGCGGCGCGCTGCACGTGAGGGCGCGCAGCGGCATGGTGCACGTGGGCGGGAGGCGGCTGCCGTATCCGCTGTCGCTGCTCGGCATCGCGCGAGGCCTGGGGCTCTCCGAGGTGGCGAGGCACGGGCTGTCGGCGGTGATGGCGCGGTTGCGTCCACCCGAGGGGAACCACTTCGGGGCCGAGGCGGCGCGGCGGCTGGGACGGCACGCGGCGAGGGTGCTGTACGGGCCCGCGGCGAGGAAGGTGTGGGGCCTGGCGCCGGAGGAGTTGGACGCCTCGCTCGGGCGGGCGCGGGTGCAGAAGGGGGGCCCGCTGGCGGTGGTGCGCGCGGCGCTCGGGCGCGGAGGCGCGTCCGCGGGGCGGCGGTACTTCTACCCGGAGGGCGGCGTGGGCGCGCTGGCCGAGGGCCTCGCGGAAGGCATCCGCCGGGCCGGTGGCGAGGTGCGTTGTGGCGCGGCGGCCGAGGGGCTGGTGCTGGAGCAGGGGCGGGTGAGGGCGGTGGTGGTGGGGGGGCGGGAGCTGCCGGCGGAGTCGGTGGTGGCCACGGTGCCGCTGCCACTGCTGTGCGCGTGGACGGGGCGGCCCGAGGCGGCCGAGGGCCTGGATTACCGGGCCCTGACGCTGTTGTACCTGTTGCTCGCGACGCGGCGTGGCACGCCGCAGGACGTGCACTACTTCGCGGACGAGCGGCTCCCGGCCAACCGGCTCTTCGAGGCGAGGAACTTCCTGGGCGGCGCGGGGCCTTCAGGCCAGACGGTGGTGGGCTTCGACCTTCCGTGCGCGGTGGGGGACGGCCTCTGGCGGGCCTCGCCGGAGGAGCTCACGGAGCGGGTGCGCCCGGCGCTGGAGCGGACGGGGCTGGCGGGCGTGGAGGTGCTGGGCGCCCGGGTGCGGCGCATGGCGGCGGCCTATCCCCTGTACCGCAAGGGCTTCGCGGTGGCGCGCGAGCGGGCGTTGAACGAATTGAGTCGGGTGGAGGGCCTCTACCCGGTGGGGCGAAGCGCTCTCTTCGTCCACGACAACGTGCACCACGCGTGCGCGGCGGGTCTGACGGTGGGGAGAATGGTCTCGGAAGGCGCGAGTTCCCGAGTCTGGCGCGCCCGGCAGAAACCATTTCTCGAAACGCAGATCGAGGACTGACTCGGTGCTATGTCCCCTCTCCCTCTGGGAGAGGGTCAGGGTGAGGGTCTTCCCAGAGCAGTTCCGGGGTCCTGGATCGCGAAGTGGGAGTCGAGTCATGAAGGTGCTCGTCACGGGCGCAGCGGGCTTCATCGGGTATCACGTGTGTGAGCGGCTGCTCGCGCGTGGGGACACGATCATTGGAGTCGACAACCTGGACACGTCGGGAGACGTGACGTTGAAGGCGACGCGGCTGTCGAGGCTGAAGGCGTCGCCGGGCTTCGGCTTCCACCGGATGGACATCCGGGACGTGAAGGCCTGCCGGGAGCTCTTCGACGGGGCGAAGCCGGATCGCGTGGTGCACCTGGCGGCGCGGGTGGGCGTGCGGGCGATGCCCTCGGAGGCGCCGGACTACGCGGAGACGAACGTCACGGGCTTCCTGCAGGTGTTGGAGCTGTGCCGGATGGCGAAGGTGGATCACCTGGTGTTCGCCTCGTCGAGCTCGGTGTACGGGGCGGGCACGCCGGTGCCCTTCTCCGAGAGCTCGCCGGCGGATCACCCGCTGAGCCTGTACGCGGCGACGAAGCGCGCGGACGAGCTGATGGCGCACGTGTACAGCCACCAGTACGGACTGCCGGTGACGGGGCTGCGGCTGTTCACCGTGTATGGCCCGTGGGGCCGGCCGGACATGGCGCCGATGCTGTTCCTCCGGGCGATGCTGGAGGGCCGCTCCATCGTGCTGCATGGCGAGGGCACCATGCAGCGCGACTTCACCTACGTGGATGACGTGGTGGAGGCGCTGGTGCGGCTGCTGGACAAGCCGCCCGCGGGCGAGCCGCCGTACCGGGTGCTCAACGTGGGGCGGGGCATGCCGGTGACGATGGCGCGCTTCGTGGACCTGCTGGAGGAGAAGCTGGGGACGAAGGCCTGGGTGGAGCTGCGGCCCGCGCTGCCGGGCGAGCTGCCGGTGACGTGCGCGGACGTGACGGCGCTGGAGCGCGAGACGGGCTTCCGTCCCTCGGTACCGCTGGAGCAGGGGCTCGCGAAGCTGGTGGCGTGGTACCGCGGTACCGAGGGCTGAGCGGAGCGCCTAGAAGGTGATGGCGGCGCTCACCGACAGCGAGGTGTCGGTGGGCAGCTTCCCCGCGGCCGGGACGCTGTCGTACTGGAGGAGGAAGGTGGTGGCGATCGACAGCGCCTTCGTCAGCCGCACGGTGAGCTGCGTCTGGCTGTTGATGAGCAGGCGCGAGTCATCGACGAGGCTGGGCAGCACGCTGAACTCTTCCAGGAACGCCACGTCCTTGGAGAGGCCGTACTTGAAGGCCACGCCGAGACGAGGACCCCCGATCGACACGTCCGGCAGATTCGTGGGAGTGGGGTAGTACTGGAAGCGCATCTCGCGGGCGTAGCGGAAGGCGAGGTCGGTGCGCAGGAAGGCCTCACCACCGTCCTTGCGCTTCTCGTCCAACCAGATGATGCCGACGCCGGCCTCGCCCGAGCCGCGGAACTCCACGCTGCGCACGTGGTCCGTGTCCGCGGCGCCCAGCAGGTAGCCGCTGATCCGCTCGGTGAAGCGGCGGTCTCCGCGCAGCTGCAGGGCCGCGTTGAGCGCCGTCACCTGCGCCACCGTCACCACCTCGCCCTGGAGCCCGGGCGGACGGCTCTCGCCGTAAACGCCCGAGGCCTTGACGGAGTAGATCCAGTGCTCCGACTTGCGCTCCGCCGCGACCAGGCCGTTGAACGTGACGGTGGAGGCGTTGCCGGTGATGAAGATGAGGCCAAGGCCCACGGTGACGTCCCAGACGTCCTTGCGGGCTTCCTCCTTCTTCTCGGCGGCCGTCTCGGGCTTCTGCTCGGCCGGGGGCTGCTCGGCGCCAGGCGCCGTGCGGGCGATGCCGCGGGCGAGGCTCTCGATGGCCTCGGCCATGCGGGCATTGGCCTCGGCGGCGCGCTCGGCGGCGGCGGCGGCGCGCTCGGCGGAGGACGCGGCGCGCTCGGCGGCGGTGGCGGCTTCCTCGGAGGTGGGGGCCTGCGCCGGGGTAGCGGGCTGCGCGGGTGCGGGAGTCTGGAACGTCAGGAAGGCGGAAAGAAGTGCGTGGGCAGGAAGCACGGCGGACTCGCGGAATGTGGGTGACGTCAGCGGCTGGAAGGACGAGCGCTCCTGGCCACCGGTAGGACGCAGCGTCTACTACCAGGAGCACTCGGAGCGCAAAGTCCTGTTTTCATCATTTGAGCCCCCCGATGGGCCAGCGGGAGCTTCGAGACGCCTTCCGGAGGATGCCCCGGCAACGCCAGTCGAAGTAGTTGACGAGGATCCAGAAGTTCTTGAACGCCGGGTTGCGCGTCTGCTTGTGGTGGTAGCGGTAGTAGATCTGCTGGGCGATCGAGAGCGGGAGTCATGCCTGCTGCGCCCCTCCATCTCCGCGCATCCGGCGGGTGCGCTTGCGGATCACCGAGGCGTAGAGGCTGCGCGGGAGGAGCCGCTTCATCCACCAGGCCTGGCGGCCCTCGGAGTGGGGGAGGATGTAGAAGTCCCGCCGCCCGACGGCCCGGAAGATCTGATCGGCGATGTCGTCCGCGGTGATGGGCGAGCGCTCGAGCAGCTTGCCCATGACCGTCCGCAGCCCGGCGTTGGAGGTGCGCAGGGACTCGGCGAGGTTGGTCTTGAAGAAGGACGGGCAGACGACGCTGACGCCGATGTGGTGGTCCGCGAGCTCGTTGTGCAGGGTCTCCGAGAGCGAGACGACGGCGGCCTTGGTCGCGTTGTAGCTGCTCATCATGGGCGCATCGAGCAGCCCGGCCATGGAGGCCACGTTGATGAAGTGGCCGTGGCCCTGGCGCTTGAAGAGCGGCGTGAAGATCTTGCAGCCGCGCACGACGCCCAGGAGGTTGATGTCGATGATCCACTGCCAGTCGTCGAGCGAGACCTCGTCGATGGCACCGGCCTGGGCGACACCGGCGTTGTTGACCACCACGTCGACGCCGCCCCAGTTCGAGGCGAGCCACTCGGAGGCGGCGCGCAGGTCCTCTTCGCGCCTCACGTCACAGCGCAGAGAGTGCGCATGCTTCGTGAGGGAAGAGAGGGTCCCGAGGGTCTCGGCCCCGCGGGTGTCGTTGACATCGGCGATGCAGACGCGCCAACCCGCGCGGGCGTAGCGCAGGGCGATGGCCTGCCCAAGTCCGCTGGCACCACCGGTGATGAAGATGCGCTGGTCGCTCATGACTCGCGGCTCCTGGAGAATCCGCGCCGGGCGAGCTCGATGCGGGCGATGACGCCCTTGTGGACCTCATCCGGTCCGTCCGCGAGGCGCAGGGTGCGCGCCTGGGCGAAGAAGTTCGGGAGCTGGGTGTCGCCACACACGCCGGCGCCACCGTGGATCTGGATGGCGTCATCCACCACCTTCTGCAGCACGTTGGGGGCCACGACCTTGATGGCGGAGATCTCGTTCATCGCGCCCAGGGCGCCCAGTTCGTCCAGCTTCCAGGCGGCATAGAGCGTGAGCAGACGGGCCTGGTCGATGGCGATGCGGGCCTCGGCCACGCGCTCGCGGTTGCCGCCGAGGTTGAGCAGCGGCTTGCCGAAGGCGGTGCGGCTCATGCCGCGGTCGATCATCAGATCGAGCGACTGCTCCGCGGCGCCGATGCAGCGCATGCAGTGGTGGATGCGGCCGGGGCCGAGACGTCCCTGGGCGATCTCGAAGCCGCGTCCCGGGCCCGCGATGATGTGGGAGACCGGCACCCGGACGTCACGGAAGTGCACCTCGCCGTGGCCGTGGGGCTCGTCGTAGTCACCATACACGGAGAGCATGCGCTGGATCTCCACGCCCTTCGTGTCCAGCGGCACGAGCACCATGGAGTGCTGGTGATGGCGGTCGCCGCCCTCGTTGGCGGTGCGGGCCATGAAGATGATGATCTTCGCGCGAGGGTCGCCAATGCCGCTCGACCACCACTTCTTGCCGTTGAGCACCACCTCGTCCCCCTCGACGGTGGCGGTGGCCTGCATGTTGGTGGCGTCCGAGGAGGCCACGTCGGGCTCGGTCATGCAGAAGACGGAGCGGATCTCCCCGGCGAGCAGCGGCGTGAGCCAGCGGGCCTTCTGCTCATCGGAGCCGTAGCGCCAGAGCACCTCCATGTTGCCGGTGTCCGGGGCATTGCAGTTGAAGACCTCGGGGGCCATGAAGCTGCGGCCCATCTCCTCGGCGACGGGGGCGTATTCCAGGGTGCTGAGGCCAGCCCCGAGCGTCGCGTCGGGCAGGAAGAGGTTCCACAGGCCCTCGGCCCTGGCGCGGGCCTTGAGCTCCTCCATGACGGGGGGGATCTTCCACTTGCGCCAGTCGCCGCCGTGGCTGGCCGAGCGGATCTGCGCCCAGTACTGCGCCTCCACGGGCTGGATGTGCTTCTGGATGAAGCGCCGCACGCGCTCGCGGTAGTCCTTGGAACGGTCACTCGGCTCGAAGTTCATGAGAGGCCCCTTGTATCGTCGCCGCATCCTGTGGCGAGGCCCCTTGATGAATCCAGTGAATGTTGGTCATGTGTCGCCATGAATGGGGCGCATGAAACAGGGAAGCTGTCCCAGCTCGACCTCAACCTCTTCCGGGTGTTCGATGTCGTCTACCGGGAGCGGAACTTCACGCGGGCCGCGGAGGTCCTGTTCCTGAGCCAGTCGGCGGTGAGCCACGCCCTGGCACGCCTGCGGGAGCGGTTGGATGACCCGCTCTTCGTGCGCCAGGGGCGCGGGGTGGCGCCCACGCCGCTCGCCGAGCGTCTGGCCCCGGGGATCCAGGAGGCGCTCTCACTGTTCCAGCAGGCGGTGGCGCGCACCCGTCACTTCGAGCCCCGGCGCGACGCGGGCCACGTCACGCTCGCGATGAACGACGAGCTGGAACCGTCATTGCTCCCACGGTTCGTCAAACGCCTGCGAGAGAGTGCCCCCCAGGTCCGGGTCGCGAGCGTGCGGCTGGAGCGGGCCAGCCTCGAGAGGGATCTGGCGTCGGGGAGACTGGACCTGGCGGTGGACGTGGCGCAGCCGACCGGGGCTGACTTGCGCCACACGGTGCTGCTGCGCGACACCTTCTGTGTGGTCAGCGCGCGGAAGCGGAGGCTGGATGTGGCGGCCTACCTGGCCGCGCGGCACGTCACCGTGTCCTCGCGCCGCACGGGCCTGGCGCTGGAGGACCTGGTGCTCAGCCGCCTGGGCTACCAGCGAGAGATCGCCGTGCGTTGCCAGCACCCAGAGGCGGCCTGCCGCATCGTCGCGGACTCGGACCTGCTGCTCACGATGCCACGGCGCCACGCGGCGGCGCTCAATGCTCCGCTCGGCAATCACCTCCTGCCGATGCCGGTGGCGCTCCCACCCGTGGAGCTTCACCTCTACTGGCACCGGCAGGTGGACGACGAGCCTCGCAACCAATGGCTGCGCGCGGAGCTCCTGGCTCTGTCGGAGCGCCCGCGCGTTTCCGGGAAGCGGCCGTAGGAATCACTCCACGCCTGTCGTGACGTCATGACGCACGACGCGGAAGCCCTCGGCATCGGTGGGGGGCACGTAGTACTTCGTGACCTGGTGGAAGAGCTCCTCGCTCACCTCGCCCCAGAACAGGCCTTCGGGGCGCTCGGCGTTGCGCTGGCGCAGCCGCTCGAGGCACAGCGTCTCCGGCACGTCGAGGACATGCAGCACGTGGTCCGCCCCGGCGGCCTCGAAGATGCCGCGCACCCAGGCGCGGTCTCGCGGCGTGTTCCCCGCGAAGTCGAGCACCACCGAGGCCCCCACGCGCAACACGTCGCGCAGGTGCGGCACCATCAGGTTGCGGCAGCGTGCGGCGGCGCGCACGTAGTCCCGCAGCTCCTTCACCTCGCCGCCCAGCGAGGCGATCCACTGATCCTCGCAGATGAGCACCGCGGGGACCTCGAGCGCCAGCTTGCGCGCCAACGTGGTCTTTCCCGCGCCTACCTTCCCCGCGATGAAGTGCAGCACCGGACGCGAGTTGCTCATGCCGTCAGCTTTCCTGTCGGGGCCGTGGCCCCAGCGTGGATGGACTCCGCAACGTTGCCGAGTCTGTCTTCCAGACGTTGGCTCACCACGCATACTGACCCGTTCTCGATGAGGCGCAAGCTCGGCTGCTCGCCGCTCACCCGGTCATCGAAACCGATCTGCATTCCTGGCTCCAACCGGAGGGAGGGGCAGGCAGGTTCCCCTGTTCCGGTGGTGGAAGGCTTCCGATGCCTACTGTCTGGGAGTGAACCGCCCCTCGGGGCCGAGGAGACTTCCATGTCCTTGCCGTTACGTCTGGCCGGTGCGCTGCTGGTGTTGGGCCTCGCCTCCTGCACGAGCATCAGTACGAGCACGAACTACGATCCCAACTCCGTGCAGGCGTTGGACTCGTACCGCACCTACGCCTGGTTGCCGATGAAGGCGGGCGCGGATCCTCGCATCTACAACCCCATCATCCAGGCCCGCGTCCAGCTGGCGGTGGACCGGGAGCTTCAGGCCCGCGGCTACCAGAAGGTGGAGGAGGGACAGAAGGCGGACTTCAAGGTGGGCTGGCACGGCGCCGTCGATGAGAAGGTGGACGTGGACGTCATCAACAACTTCTACGGCTACGCCTGGGACCCCTGGTACGACCCCTTCTTCGGTCCGGTCGCGTACGGCGGTGCGGGGTTGTCCCAGCCCGTCGTCCGCGAGTACCGCGAGGGCACGCTCATCCTCGACGTCGTGGATGGCGCCTCGAACAAGCTCGTCTGGCGCGGTACGGCGCAAGCCGAGCTGTCCGAGCACATGGACGCGAAGAAGAGCCAGAAGCTCATCAACAAGGCCGCCGATGAGCTGCTGGAGAAATTCCCGCCCGAGCCCCAGAAGAAGTAGGGGCGCCGTCAGTCCGAGGTGACGTCCACGCCGCCCGCCTGCACCCGCCAGCGCGTGGTGGTACAGCGCCGCGCGAAGTGCGCGTCGTGCGTCACCAACAGCAGGGCCCCGGGGTACTCCTTCAGGGCCTCCTCCAGGTGCTCGATGGACGGCAGGTCCAGGTGGTTGGTGGGCTCGTCGAGCACCAGCGCCCAGGCGTGCTCTCCGAGCCCTCGCGCGATGAGCAGCTTGCGTGCCTCACCCGGGGACGGCTGCTCCGAGGCGAGCAGACGATCCGGATCCACCCCGAGCGCCGCCACCAGGGACAGCACGCGGCCCTTCTCCGTGGGAGGCAGCTCGCGCACGGACTCGAGCGTCTCCTCGGCCTCGTCCGCGCTCAGGTCCTGCGGCACGTACAGCACGCGCTCCAGCGGCACGCGCGCCTGTTCGAGCAGGGCCTTCAGCAGGGTGCTCTTTCCCGCGCCGTTGGGGCCCTCGATGCGGATGCGGGCGTCCCTCGGCACGTCCAGCCGCAGCGGGCCGAACAGCTCCACCTCGCCCGCGCACAGCCGGGGCACGTCGAGGCTGAACAGCAGCGCGTGGGGCGGGCGGACGTAGTCGACGAAGATGGAGCGGCCGAGCGTCTTCTCCACCTCGATGGACTCGACGGCGCTGGCGGCGCGCTCGGCCTCGCGGCGGACGAGGGTCACGCTGCGGCCGAGCCGTGCATCCGCCCAGTTCACGAGGTTCTTGGCCCCCAGGGTGCGCGCGTCGCTGTCGTACTTGTCCTTCATGCGGGCGCCCGCGTTGCGCGCGGCGGAGGTGGCCTCCTGCTCCCGGCGCGTCTTGTCGAGCCGCTGCTGGAGACGCCGGTGCTCCTCCTGGGCCTGCTGCCGGGCATGGCGGCGGCCCTCCAGCTCGGCCTCCCAGGCCTCGCGCGCGGCCGTGTAGGCCCCGGGCCACAGGCGCACCGTGCCCCCGTGTACACGCAGTGTGGACGTGGTGAGGGACTCGAGCAGCTCGCGATCGTGGGAGACGAGCACGCCCACTCCCCGGAAGCGGCGCAGCGCGGAGATGAGCCACTCACGGGCCTCGGCGTCGAGGTGGTTGGTGGGCTCGTCGAGCAGCAGCACGTCCGGCTCGCGCGCCAGCGCCGCGCCGATCTGCCAGCGCTTGCGCTCCCCGGGCGAGAGCGTGGGCCATCGCTCCAGGGCCGTCACATCCAACCCGAGCTGACCGAGCAGCCGCCGGGAGCGGGAGTCATACGCCTCGGCGAGCGCGGTGATGTCGGGGGTGAGCTCCTCGACCCGCTGCGGACAGAGGTGCACGAGCGCCGAGGTGGGCTCGAAGTGGAGGTGCCCGTCCGAGGGCTTCAGCTCCCCGGAGAGCAGCCGCAGCAGGGTGGACTTGCCGGCGCCGTTGGAGCCGACGAGGCCCGTCCAGCCCGCGGGGAGGTGGAACTCGGCATCGGAGAAGAGGGAAACGGCGTCGGAGAACGCGAAGGAGACGCGGTGGGCGCGAACGAGTGACACGAGGAACTCCGGAATCGTTCCGGGCACGCACGAGGGGCCCGGGGGTTGGCTGGGAGACAGCGCCGGCGATTCAGGAGTGGATCTTCAATGGAGTACGAAGCCTCGTATTCGCGGGGACCCGGACCTCGGGGTTCGGGACTATCAACCACCGACGGGCCCCCACGCAATCCCTGACGGGCTCGTCCTCAGCGGACGGGCACGGTCGCGGTCACGGCGGCCCGAGCCTGCCGGGCGAGCCGCCAGGCGCCCACGGACGCGGCCAGCGCCGACGCCGTCGTCAGCAGGAGCGCCAGGGCGATGTTGTGCAGCGACTCCTGGAACCCGTAATACAGGATGACCGGCTTCGGCTCGCCCTGCATCTCCGCGTAGAAGCGCAGCATGGTGATGACGCCGGAGACGAAGCCCAGGCCTCCCGCGAAGAGCGTGAACAGCCCCAGGCTGATCAGCAGCGGGACATAGCGGGACTCGGGACGTCTGGCGTACTGCACGCTGGTCACGAACAGCGCCACCCCCGCGATGAGCGTGGGGTACATCCCGAAACCACCCGCGATGAACGCATCCGAAATCGACATGGGCTCTCCTTGTGAATGAGCACCCCCTCGGACAATGGGGCTCGCGAAAGGTTCCAACTCCAGAACCGAGATACCCTCACCCCGACCCTCTCCCGGAGGGCGAGGGGATGTTGACGCGGTGAGGGGAGGGGGCCGCGGGGATGGATCCGCGCTGTGTTTCGCGCGGATTGTTCCGCTCGGATTGCTCCGTGGCTACTCCTCGGAGGGGAGCGCGGGGCGGTTGCGCACCGGCACGGCCGGCGGCTGCGTCTGCAGCGTGCGCGAGAGCGACTGCGCGCTCAGGGCCGCGGCGCTCGGCGCGGGCTGTGCCTTCGGGGTGGCCTCCTTCGCGAACACCTCCTTGAGCGTCGCGATGCTGCCCAGCGCCGCCGTGGCCTCGTAGGGCACGAACATCTTGTTGTCGCCCTTGCCCAGCTCCTGCAGCGTCTCCATGTAGCGCAGCGCCAGCACCTCGGGCGTCGCGCCGCCACCGGAGTTGATCGCATCGAACACCAGCCGCGTGGCATCGGCCTTCGCCTCCGCGTCCAGCAGCGTGGCACGCTTGCGGCCCTCGGCGCGCGCCACCTCCGCGTCACGCTCGGCCTCCGCGCGGAGGATCCGGGAGATCTTCTCGCCCTCGGCCTGGAGGATGGCCGCGGACTTGTCACCCTCGGCCTTGGTCACCTCGGCGCGGCGCTCGCGCTCGGCCGTCATCTGCTTGGCCATCGCGTCCTTGATGGCGGCGGGCGGCTCGATCTCACGCAACTCCACCCGCGTCACCTTCACGCCCCACTTCTCCGTGGCCTCGTCCAGCACGATGCGCAGCTTGGTGTTCACCGTCTCGCGGCTGGTGAGCGTCTGGTCCAGCGTCAGCCCGCCCATGATGTTGCGCAGGTTCGTCATCGTCAGCTGCTCGATGGCCAGCGCCAGGTTCTCCACCGCGTAGAGCGCCTTCGCGGCGTCCACGATCTGGTAGTAGATGACCGAGCCCACCTCCATGGTGACGTTGTCATGGGTGATGGCCTGCACGGTCTCGAAGCCCATGACCTGCTCGCGCAGATCCACCAGGTGGCTGCGGTGGTAGCTGTGCCCCACGCGCATCTCCATCACGCGCGGCGAGTCGAAGAACGGGATGAGGATGTTCGGCCCGCTGCCGGCCACGTGGTGGAACTTGCCCAGGCGCTCCACCACCATGACCTTGGCCTGGGGAACGATGCGCAGACCCTTCATCATCGCGAACACCACCGCCACCGCACCAATCACAAAGAGGCCAGTACCCATCTAACGACCTTCCTTCTTCTGTTTCGGAGACACTTCCAGGGACGCGGAGGGACGCCGCACCCACAATTTCAAACCTTCCACCTGCTCGACGATGACGAGCTCACCCGGGGCCACGCCGCCTCCCAGCGAGCGGGCGGACCAGAGCTCACCGTTGATGCGCACGGTGCCGCCGTTGAGCCCCTCGCCGAGGGCCTCGGTCACCACGGCCTCCTGGCCCACCATCGCCTCCACGCCCGTCTTCATCTTGGAGGCGTTGCGCATGAAGGCATTCTTGAAGAGGGTGCGCGAGCCGGCGAAGAGCGCCAGCGACACACCCATGAAGACCGTGAGCTGGGCGTTGATGCCCAGCCCCAGCGCCGCGATGAGGCTGGCGGCCAGCGCGCCCACCGCGAACCAGAGCACCACGAAGCCGGGGAGGGCCATCTCCAGCGCTCCCCCGATGATCGCCGCGAGAATCCACAACTGCCAGCCATGGATGTCCATGAACGCTCCTATGCGGCCGGGAGCTTGCCACCTTCGAGACGCGGTGCGCCAGGACCGTGTAGGCTGCGCCGCCGTCGAATACCTGGTCGTACCCCTGGAGGTGTGATGGCCGGAAGAGTCGAGGGCAAGGTGGCACTGGTGACGGGAGCGGCGTCGGGCCTGGGCAAGGCCGCGGCGGCCATGCTGCTGCGCGAGGGCGCCCGGGTGGCGCTCACGGATCGCAACGAGGCCGGTGTGCGCGAGGTGGCCGGGGCGCTGGGCACGTCCGCCAAGGCCTGGGCGCTGGACGTCACGCGCGAGCAGGACTGGCAGCGGGTGGTGGACGAGGTGGTGGCCACCTTCGGCCGGCTGGACGTGGTGGTGAACAACGCGGGCATCGGCGTCTCGAAGGACATCGAGTCGCTTTCACTGGCAGAGTGGCGGCTCGTGCACGCGGTGAACCTGGACGGGGTGTTCCTGGGCTGCAAGCACGCCATCCGCGGCATGCGCCAGAGCGGCGCGAAGGGCTCCATCATCAACATCAGCTCGGTGGCGGGGCTGGTGGGGGTGGACACCATGCCCGCGTACTGCTCGAGCAAGGCCGGCGTGCGCCTGCTGACGAAGTCCGTGGCGCTGCACTGCGCGCGCAAGGGCTACGGCATCCGCTGCAACTCCGTGCACCCCACGTTCATCGAGACGCCCATGGTGGATGACCTCGCCAGCCTGGGCGGCGACATGGCGGCGGGCAAGGCGCGGCTCGCGCGCATGATTCCGCTCGGCCGCATCGGCGAGCCGGACGACATCGCCTACGCGGTGCTGTACCTGGCCTCGGACGAGTCCAAGCTGATGACCGGCTCGGAGCTCGTCGTGGACGGTGGCACCACGGCGATGTGAGCCACCTTCGAACCCTGGAGCACACCCTCGAGAGCGGAGGTAGCGGATGGGAGTGTTGATCCTGGTGCGGCACGGGCAGACGTCCGGCGAGTGGTACGATCGGGACCGGCTGTCCGAGCTGGGAATGCGCCAAGCGGCGCGGCTGGGCGAGGTGTGGGCGGCGGCGGAGCACGCGTTCGAGGCGGTGTACGTGGGGCCGGCCCGGCGCCACCAGCAGACGTGCGAGGCGGTGAGGGCGGCCTACCTGGCCCGGGGGTTGAGGTTCCCCGAGCCGGTGGTGTTGCCGGAGCTGGACGAGTACTCGGCGGAGCCGTTGTTCCGGGTGCTGCTGCCGAAGCTGGCGGAGCGGAACGAGCAGGTGCGCGAGATGAGGGAGTCGGGCGCGCTGGAGGGGCCGGACGGAGCGCGGCGGCTGTTCCGCCTGTTGGATCCCCTGGGCCGGGCGTGGGCGCGGGGCGAGCTGGAGGATCCGGCGGTGGAGCCCTGGAGCGCGTTCGTGTCGAGGGTGGAAGCGGGGCTGCGGAAGATGATGCGGCAGCCGGGGAGGAAGGCGGAGGTGGTGGCGTTCACGTCGGCGGGGACGATGGCGGTGGCCACGGGGCTGACGCTGGAGGCGAGCGCGGAGAAGGTCTTCGCGCTGAGCCTCCAGGTGTGGAACACGGCCTGTACGGACTTCCTCTTCTCGGGGGATCGAATCTCGTTGCGGAGCTTCAACGCGACGCCACACCTGTTGGAGCCCGAGCTCCAGACGATGCGCTGAGACGAGGACGAGCGAAGAAGGGGAGGGAGTCATGAGCACGCCGGAGTGGTTGGATCGGACGCGCGCGGTGCGCCCCGGAGAGGAGCTGGACGCCGCGTGGCTGGAGAAGTACCTGGCGGAGAAGGTGCCGGGCCTGACGGGGCCACTGGTGGTGGAGCAGTTCCCGGGAGGGCACTCGAACCTCACGTACCTGCTGCGGATGGGCGGGAAGGAGCTGGTGCTGCGCCGGCCGCCGTTCGGAGCCAAGGCGATCAAGGCCGGGCACGACATGGGCCGCGAGTACCGGATCCTCAGCGGGCTGCTGCCGGTGTACCCGAAGGTGCCCCGGCCGCTGGTGTTCTGCGGAGAGAACGAGTCCCCGATGGGGGCGCCCTTCTACGTGATGGAGCGGGTGAGCGGGGTCATCATCCGCGCGAGGGCTCCGAAGGGACTGGAGCTGACGCCGGAGCTGATGCGGAAGCTCTCGGAGAACTTCGTGGACAACCTGGTCGAGCTGCACGCGGTGGACTGGCGCGCGGCGGGGCTGGGGGAGCTCGGGAAGCCGGAGGGGTACCTGGGCCGGCAGGTGGCGGGGTGGACGGAGCGCTACGGCAAGGCGAGGACGGACGACATCCCCGAGATGGAGCAGGTGGCGAAGTGGCTGGCGGGGAACCTCCCGGCGGAGCTGGCGCCGGCGCTGATCCACAACGACTACAAGTACGACAACCTGGTGTTGGATCCGGAGCGGCTCCCGAGCATCCGCGCGGTGCTGGACTGGGAGATGGCGACGATCGGCGATCCGTTGTCGGACCTGGGCATGGCGCTGGCGTACTGGGCCGAGGCGTCGGATCCCGAGGAGCGGCGGGCGCTCCCGTTCGGACCGACGATGCTCCCGGGCAACCTGACGCGCGAGGAGCTGGTGGCGCGCTACGCCGAGAAGAGCGGACGGGACACGCGGGGAATCGCGTTCCACTACGTGCTGTCACTCTTCAAGGTGTCGGTGATCGCGCAGCAGATCTACTCGCGGTTCAAGCACGGCCTGACGAAGGACGAGCGCTTCGCGGCGATGATCACCGGCGTCCGGGTGCTCTCCCGGACGGCGGCCCGCGCCCTCGAGACGGGAAACCTCCGCCCCTGAGGGGAAGCGTGCCTCACGGGCGGCGTTTGCGGCGCAGGAAGACCACGGCGCCCAGCATGGGCAGCAGCAGGAAGCCCGTGCCCACCGTGGCCACGGTCCGGAGCCGCCAGGTCCGCCAGGGCATGGCGAGCTTCTGGTTGCGCAGCCGCTCGAAGTCCGGCTCCGGGCAGCTCTGGCCGAACGTCATCGCATCGGAGATCAACGCTCCGTTCTTCACGTAGGTGCTCCAGAGACGCTGGACGCGCTCCGGCTCGGTGCTCGAGACGAACCGCGCGGCATGGCACAGGAGCGCGGCGTACGCCTGACTGCGGGGAGGCACCAGCGCCGCGGCCTTCTCGGCGAGCTCCGCCGCCGTGGAGCGGTAGTGGAAGCGCCGGGGGTGCGGGGGCGCGTTGGCGGTCAGCCGTGCGAGCTCCGCCTCCGAGTTGAGCGGCAGATCTCCCAGGGCGGGCCGTGCGGGGGAGCCCTCGGGGACCCGCTGGAGCTCGGCCTTCCACACGTCCACCTCGAACCATCCAGCGACCCAGGTCCAGTCGGGGGCCACCTCGGTGCCCATCAGCTCCATTCCGGTGGAGCGGGCGAGCCGCGCCGCCGAGTAGAGCGCCTGGGCCTCATCCAGGTCACGCCAGGCGGACCGGGCCTGCTCGAGCGCCTCCACGTACTTGCGCGCGGGCTCCTCCCACTTCGTGCCCCGGAAGTACTCCAGGGACTCCTGCCCACGCCCATCGCGCAGCAGGCGCCGCGCGAGCAACAGACGGAGCTGTGCACCCACGTCCTGGCGCTCGTTCTCCTCCAGCCACAAGCCGGGCTCGGGCTTGCACCGGAGCTCCGGGCTGGAGGCATGGGCCGCGATGAACCGCTGCAACTCCTCCACCGTCAGCACGCGCTCCGCCACGTAGGCGATGTCCTGCCAGACACACGTCTTCAACGCGTGCTCCGCCGCCTGCGGGAAATCGCCGCGCAGGAGCGCGAGGATGGTCCGTTCTCCTCCCACGTGTGCCCGCGGACGCAGCGGCTGCATCCACTCGTGGGGCGCCCAGTTCTCCTGATCCGGGAAGCCCTCCGAGGCCTCCGCGAGGAACCGATCCGCCGCCGCCTTGTCTCCCCGCCGCAGCGCCAGCTTCGCCTTCACCCAGGCGGCGAGCGGAGTCTGTTCCTGTCCCGCGAAACGCTCGGCCAGGTCGAAGCGCCCCGCGCGCCAGGCACTCGCGGCGAGCCGGTCCGCCCCGGCCAGCCCGGGCACGGCCGCGAGCGCCTCCAACAGACGCGGCAGCGGCGTGGGGGACTCACCACTGTCCAACCACAGCGTCTCCTCTCCCCGCGTCCAGGCATAGGTCGCCATCAGGCGCTGCCCCAGGGGCTCCTTCACCACCTGGCGCAGGCGCGCCTCGTCACGGGCGATGGCCCGGGTCAGGAACAGCAGCGAGGTCGCTCCGCTCGTGCTCCCGTGGGCCGCCTGCTCCGCGTAGAGCCGGATCGCTCCCGTGTCGTCACCCGCTCTCCACAGCGGCCGCGCCTCCTCGCCCAGGCTGGCCACCGCCAGGCCCGCTGGATCGTCGAAGCCCTGGCGCACCAGCTCGCGCACCTCGGCGAAGCGCTGCCGGGCCTCCTCCAGCTCCGTGCCCGCACCCGCCATGCGCCCCAACATGAAGGCCGCGAAGGTGGAGAACCGGCGGCGCTCCTCGGCGGGCAGTGCGAGCACCTCCAGGAAACGGGCACGCGCCTCGTCCCAGTGCCCCGCGTGGAAGGCCCTGGCGCCGGCCTGGTACAGCGCCGTCTCCCGGGCACCGCCGCCCGTCCGGGCGCCCTCCGGCTCCTCGGCGGTCTCGACGACGACGAAGGGGTCCGCTGGCTTCGGCAGCAGGTGCGAGGCCTCGTGCATGAAGGCGCCGTCCGGCAGCTCCGCCAGCGTGCGGGCCCGGTTGCCCAGTGCATCGTGCGGGAAGTCGGGGCCACAGGCGCGCGCGCGGCGCACGGGCGTGAGCACCACCAGGAAGACCAGGAACGTCAGTGCACTACGGAGCAGCAATGGCCACCTCGGATCCCCGGACGAAGCCGATGACACGACGCTCGCCGGCGCGCAGTCGGGGAGGCGTGCGCGCCACGAGTGAGGTTCCTCGCGGGGTATAGCCGCCCACGCCATCGAGGACCTCGAGATTTCCAGAAAGGGTGAGGCGCGCGGGAGCGGGGGCGTCCACGCGGCCGGTGTTCTCGATGACGATGTCCAGCGTGCCTCCCCCCGCGTCCACCAGGCGCGGGAGGAACCGCGGGTCGAGCGACTCACCGCGCACCACCGCCGAGAGGGTGGACGGGCTCCACGCCTCCGGATCGCCCCGGTGGCCGAGCCGGAACCAGACGATGCCCGTGAGCCCCTCCACGGGGCGCTCGCGCAGCCCGGCGAGGAAGCGGGCCACCTCGCGAGGCTCCGCGGACAGGGGCGTCCCGTCACGCAGCCGCACCCGGTAGGTGGGGAGCGCCACGTGGAAGGGACGGCGAGTGGCTCGGGACCAGGCCTCGATGAAACTCCGGGCCTCCTCGGGGGTGAAGAGCGTGGGGGCTCGCACGGCATGCACCTGGAGGACGATGCCGTCGGGAATGGAGACGAGCCGGGCGAGTGCCGGGGACGTGCTCCACGTGGGCAGCGCCGTGAGGGAGAGCGCCAGGTCTCCGAGTGCCGTCCGCTCGCGCGCGAGCCAGTCCGCGTAGGCGGGCAGAGCGGCGGTGGCGCAGTCATGGTCCAGCTCGATGCCCCGGACGCGGACGCCCTTCGCCCGCCAGGCCCGAGCGTGGGTGGCGACCTCCTGGAGGGAGATGCCCTCGAGAGGCGCCGTGCCATCCACGCGCATCACCGCCACCACCTCGCGGCCACCGCGGGCCAGGGCCTCCACATCCACCGCGATATCCACCGGCGTGCGCGCTGTCCCGGAGCGTTCACGCGCCAGCACCCGGAGCGCGCCCAGTTCCGAGGGTGCTTCCGCGACGGCCTGTCCCAACTCCGGGCTCCAGTCGCGCTGCCAGACATAGGCCTCGTGGGTGAGGGCCCGGGGCGGCGGTGAGTCCCCCCGCGAGCACGAGAGGCCGAGCGCGAAGAGCAGCAAGCCCAGCCACCACCCGGTGCATCGTCGTATCGAGGACACCGTCGAATCCTAACCCGGTTCTCGCGCCCCCACTCCCTCGCCCTCCGGGAGAGGGCCGGGGTGAGGGTATCTGTCTCCCGGGTTCTCCCTCGTGGAGCAGACATCCCAGGTTCACCCCCGAGCCACACTCGCCAAGAAGGTCACTCAGGCTGATCCCACTTCCCCGGTGACGTGACACGGCGGGTAGACCCAACATACCTACCGGGGCGGACCTTCCGCCTGAACGGCTGCTCAGTAGGGTGGCGATCGTGTACGCCGAGCTGGTCTGCCGGTCGAACTTCTCGTTTCTGCGCGGGGCCTCGCACCCCGAGGAACTGATCCAGGCCGCCGCCGAGCGGGGACTGTCCGCCGTGGCGCTGGCGGACGGAGACGGCCTGTACGGAGCGGTGAAGGCCCACCTCGCGGCGAAGGAAGCGGGGATCAAATACCTGATCGCCAGCGAGCTGACACTGATGGATGGCCCGCCGGTGGTGGTGTACGCGCAGGACGCGAGGGGCTACGCGAACCTGAGCCGGCTGATCTCGAAGAGCCGGATGCTGCACCCCAAGGGCGAGGCGGGCCTGCCGTGGCGCGAGCTGGCGGAGGGCAACGAGGGGTTGCTGGCGCTGCTGCCGTACCCGGTGGCGGCGGATCGGGTGGCGCCGCTGGCGGAGTCCTTCGGGGATCGCTTCTACGTGGGCATGTGCCGCACGCTGTCCTCGGGAGACGAGGCGCGGGTGGCGAGGGCGAAGGCGCTGGCGAAGACGCTCGGGGTGCCGCTGTGCGCGCACAACGACGTGCACACGCACCAGCGGAGCCGCCAGCCGTTGCAGGACGTGCTCACGGCCATCCGGTACAAGACGACGCTGGGGCAGTTGGGGACGAGGCGGCTGCCCAACGCGGAGCGGACGCTGAAGGGGCCGGAGGAGATGGCGCGGCTGTTCGCGGACTGCCCGGAGGCGCTGGAGCGCACGGTGGAGCTGGCGAGCCGCTGCAACGCGACGCTGGACGGGCTGCGCTACCACTTCTCGGAGGAGGACCTGCCGCCGGGACACACGACGTCGACGTGGCTGCGCGAGCTGACGTACCAGGGGTTGCAGGTGCGCTACCCGGGAGGGGTGCCGCCCGAGGTGGTGAAGCAGATCGAGCACGAGCTGAAGCTGATCGCGGCGTTGGACTTCGCGGGGTACTTCCTGGCGATCTGGGACATCGTGCGGTTCGCGCGCTCGAAGGGGATTCTGTGCCAGGGGCGAGGGAGCGCGGCGAACTCGGCGGTGTGCTACGCGCTGGGGGTGACGGCGATCGATCCGGTGCGGATGGGGCTGCTCTTCGAGCGCTTCCTGAGCATGGAGCGCAAGGAGCCGCCGGACATCGACGTGGACTTCGAGCACGAGCGGCGCGAGGAGGTGCTGCAGTACGTGTACGAGAAGCACGGCCGGCACCGGGCGGGGATGGTGTGCGAGGTCATCTGCTACCGGGGGCGGCTGGCGCTGCGCGAGGTGGGCAAGGCGCTCGGGCTGTCGCTGGACCAGGTGGACAGGCTGGCGAAGGTGGCGGGGGCGCACGGCGAGATGTCGCTGGAGCTGCTGAAGGAGGTGGGGCTGTCGGAGGAGGACCGGCGGGTGAGGCAGACGCTCGCGCTGGCGCAGGAGATCGAGAGCTTCCCGAGACACCTCTCCATCCACGTGGGCGGGTTCGTGATTACGCGTGAGCCGCTGGTGGAGATGATCCCGGTGGAGAACGCGGCGATGAAGGGCCGCACGGTGGTGCAGTGGGAGAAGGACGACCTGGAGGCGGTGGGCGTCCTGAAGGTGGATCTGCTGGGGCTCGGGATGCTGACGGCGCTGGCGAAGTGCCTGACGCTGATCAAGGAGCACCACGGGCGCGAGCTGTCGCTGGCCACGATTCCGGCGGAGGATCCGAAGGTCTACGACATGCTGTGCAACGCGGACTCGATCGGGGTGTTCCAGATCGAGAGCCGGGCGCAGATGAACATGCTGCCGAGGCTGAAGCCGCGGTGTTTCTACGATCTGGTGGTGGAGATCGCGCTGATCCGGCCGGGGCCGATCGTCGGGGACATGGTGCACCCGTACCTGCGGAGGCGGGAGGGGAAGGAGCCGGTGGAGTACCCGTCGGAGGACGTGCGGCGGATTCTGCAGAAGACGCTGGGGGTGCCGCTCTTCCAGGAGCAGGCGATGAAGCTGGCGATGGCGGTGGCGGGCTTCACGCCGGCGGAAGCGGACGGACTGAGGCGGGCGCTGTCGCACAAGCGAGCGGAGGAGCGGCTGGGGCCGTTCCACCAGCGCTTCGTGGAGGGCGGAGTGTCGCGGGGGTACACGCCCGAGTACGTGGACACGCTGTTCCGGCAGTTCCGTGGGTTCGCGCACTACGGCTTCCCGGAGAGCCACTCGGCGAGCTTCGCGCTGCTGGCGTACGCGTCGTCATGGCTGAAGTGCCACTACCCGGCGGCCTTCACGGCGGCGCTGTTGAACTCGCAGCCGATGGGCTTCTACGCGCCGCACACGCTGGTGGCGGACGCGCAGCGGCACGGGGTGAAGGTGCTGGGCGTGGACGTGAACCACTCGGGGTGGGACTGCACGTTGGAGGAGGGCGGGGCGCTGCGGCTGGGGATGCGGATGGTGCGAGGGCTCCAGGAGGCAGCGGGTCGGCGGGTGGATGCGGCGAGACAGGGAGGGCGCTTCGCGAGTGTCGGGGACCTGGCACGGCGGACGCGGGCGCCGAGGCACGAGCTGGCGCGGTTGGCGCTGTCGGGAGCGCTGGGGAGCATCAGCGGCTCACGGCGGGACGCGCTGTGGGAGATCCAGGCGCTGGGCCCGCTGGAGGAGACGGACCTGTTCTTCGGGATGGCGATGGACGGGACGCAGGTGGAACTGCCGCAGATGAACGTGGCGGAGCGGGTGAGCAAGGACTTCGAGACGGTGGGCGTGTCGTTGGAGAAGCACCCGCTGGAGTTGTTGAGACCGGCGCTGCGCAAGCGAGGCGCGGTGACGGCGGCGGGATTGGAGCGGGTGCGAGCGGGGGCCCGGGTGGCGGTGGGCGGGATGCTCATCACCCGGCAGATGCCGCCGACGGCGAAGGGATTCTGCTTCCTGTCACTGGAGGATGAGACGGGAATCGCGAACCTGGTGGTGGCGCCGGACGCGTACGCGCGGTTCCGCAAGGACATCCACGGCGCACTGTTCCTGGTGGGGCAGGGGGTACTGGAGAAGACGGGGAAGGTGCTGAACGTGAAGGTGCAGCACCTGGAGCCGCTCGCCCAGGGGCTTCCGGGCTGAAACCGTGTGTGCTCCCTCTCCCAGAGGGAGAGGGCTGGGGTGAGGGTCTGCCTCGAGAGCCGTGGATCACGCGACCACGAGCCGTGCGCGCTGGGCAGCCGGGCGCACTCGAGCCGTGGTACCCGCGTTGAAGGCGAGGAAGTCCTCCTCCACGCCATCGCTGAAGATGACGCCCCCCGAGGGCATCCGCGACTCCACCTCCAGCTCCTGCTGAGCGCTGACGAATCCGGCCACCACGCTGGCCGCTGAGTGCCGGCTGATGAAGGGCTCGCGCACCACGAAGGCCAGCCGCGGGTCCTCCCAGGTGAGCCGCCACGGTTGGCCCGGCTGTCCACCCGTCGCTGCCGTGAGTCCCTGGGCCAGCGTGAACACCGAGGACAGCCAGCCGCTCGAGCCCGCCCCCGTGGAGACGATGATGCCGCTGGAGGACTGGGACTCGGCGCGCTTCTCGTAGTGCAGGGTATAGCGGGCGGAGACGTGGGTGCGCGCCCCGAGGAACAAGTCGTTGAACCCGAGCAGCCGCTGGCCATCGCTCAGCACCACCTCGGCGAGTGTCACCTCACGGAAGCGGGCCTGCGACTCCAGCACGTGGCGCACTGCCACCCGCGCCTTGTCGACGCCGAAGGGCAGCAGCACGCCATCGAACCGCTCGGGGTCCGGGTTGACGCCGACGATGGGCTGCGAGCCCACGTACTTGGCCACGTTGGCCACCAGGCCGTCCTGGCCCACCGTCACCACCAGCTCCTTGCCGGTGAAGAGGAAGGTGGGCACCAGCGAGCGGTCCACCTGCTGCACCGGCAGGCCGAGCTCCAGCAGCTTGTGCAGTGCATCGAGCGAGCGGCGGTAGGTGTCATCCTCCCGCGCATAGTCCTCGAAGTCCTGGCCGGCGTGCTCCAGGTAGAAGCGCGCCTGCGAGCGCGTGTTGAAGCGCTCTACCAGCTCGGCGAGCCGCGTCTTGCGGGTGACGAGGACGATCTTCTCGTACTCAGCCATGGCGGCCCTGGTTGCCGGACGGAGCCGAGAGCAACGAGCGCAGCAGGTCCGGGGACACGTTCAGCTCGCCGATCTTCCCCGCGTTCTCCGCCATCTCGCGGAAGGCGAGCGCGATGTTCAGCTTGGGATCGTTCCCTCCGCCGGCCGCCGCCATGAGCACCTTCCAATCCACGTCTCGCACCGGGGCGAGCGTCTTCTCCAGCGCGTAGGCCTTGGCCTCGGCGGCCTTGCGCTCGTTCTCGCTCCAGCGATCCATGAAGGAGGCGCGCTGTTCCTCCACGGCGATGTCCGCGGCGATCTGCGCCTCGCGGATTTGCCGCTTACCGGCCTCCACGGACAGCTCGGTGGCGATCTCGCTCTCCTTGATGCGCCGCTCCTGCTCCACGGCGGCGTTGCGCCGGGCGTAGATGGCCTCGTCCGCGCGCCGCTGGAGGGCCTCGCGGGCCTCGGCCTCCAGGGCCCGAGCCATCTCCGGGGTGGGGCGCGCCGATAGCAGCGCGAAACCCTGCACCTCCACACCGAGCATCCGCACCGCCTCCGTCTCCCGCAGCCCCGCGAGCACCTTGGCCTCGATGGTGGCCGCCTGCACGAGCACCTCGCGCAGGGGCATGGACTGCACCACCGTGCGGGCGCGCACCTGGGCGATCTGGACGAGCCGTTCCTCGAGCTTCGAGGGGTCTTCCGAAGCGTACTCGCCCGAGGGCTTCACGGAGTAGTCGAGCAGCCCGGCGAGCAGCTTGGGGTCGGCGACACGGTAGGTGAGCTGGCCCTGGAGGGTGACGGCCTGGAAGTCCTGGGTGATCTCGTTGAAGGCGAAGGGCACGTCCGAGCTGGCGAGCGGCACGGCGACCACTGTGGTGGTGGGTGCCCAGTAGAAGAAGGAGAGGCCCGGCCCCTCCCGCTTCACCCGCCCATCCTTGAACTGCATGACGTACGTCGTTGGAGGCGCCTTCATGTACCGGATGCTCATGGCTGGACTCTTTCCGTCTTCGTGTTTTGTTGACACCAACATAGTGTCCAATGAACACGTACGCAACAGGGAATGAATCCGTGGATGCTCCCTCTCCCTCTGGGAGAGGGTTGGGGTGAGGGTCTTCCCCACGAGATGTGCCGCGCGTAACCAATCCGGCCACCTGACGGATCCGTCGGCTTGACAGTGGGACTCGTGGCCACCTGACATCTGGACCCCCCGGTCAAGAGAGGTCCAGCCATGTCTACTCATCAAGATCCCTCGAGTGAGCGGCAGCGCTCGCGGGTGGGGGCGTTGGCACTGGTGGCGCTGGTGCTCCTGGGGGCGTGCACTCCGGGCGCGTCCTCGGGGGGGCGGCTGATGGCACAGCGCGACCAGCCACCAGGGCCGCGCCAGCCCTCGGAAACCCGGGAGTGGACGGAGGCGGCCTGGGGAGGGGCGGGTCATGACTCGCTGCTCTTCGCCAGGTTGCCCACGGACTTCGCGCCGGTGCGAGTCGGGGAGGCGGAGTTCAAGGACGCACTGGTGAGGAGGGTGCTGGACATGCCGCTGCGGGTGGCCTCCTCCGCCCCTGAGAAGCGCGGCGGCCGGTGGATGCCCGGCACCGGGGGCTCGGGCGGAGAGGCGTGGCAGGCGGAGCTGACCCGGTCCTACATGCGTCACTGCGAGCGGCGCGGAACGCCGGGCGACTGCTTCACGCGGCTCGAGGACGGGCCCTTCCTCCAGGAGGACGACAAGCGGAGCATCGCCATGGCCCTGGCGGTGGGTCCGGCGCTGGAGGGCGTGGACGCGGAGGTGAGGGCCATGCTCGACCCGACGCGGGTGCTGGCGACGCTCAGCATCTCCATCACGGCCTACATGGCGCTGGTGGCGGCGCCGGATCCGGTGTTGACCAAGGGTGTGGCGGCTGGGGCCGCGTTGCTGTTGTGGGGATACCTCGGGTTCGAGTTCTTCGAGTTGATCCAGGCCTACAGGCGGCTCTCCGAGGAAGCGGCGCGGGCCACCACGTTCGAGGAGCTGCGCGAGGTGGGCGAGCGGTTCGGCCGGGTCATAGGCCCCAACAGCGTGCGCATTCTCGTGCTGGTGGGGACGGTGGCGGTAGGGGAGACAGCGGCACTCATGTCCAGGGCTCCGACGCTGCCGGGCTTCGGACAGGCCTCACGTACCGTCGAGCTCAACACCGGCTGGAACCTGATGGAGGCTGCGGTCGGAGCCGAGCGGGTCATCGTGTCCGTGCCCGAGGGGACACTCCGGGCCGTGCTCCCCATGACTGCCGTGGCCATGTCGGCCCGGGGCGGTGGTGGCAAATCCTCTGGAGGTGGGAGCGGGACACCCAAGGAGGGAAGGGTGCTTCCGAATGGGCACCGGGCGTTCAAGTCCTTCGATGATTTCAAGGACTTCATGGGCTCTGCGGGTGAAGGGAAGCAGTGGCACCACATCGTCGAACAACGCAAGGTGAACGTTGAGCGTTTCGGCCCGGAGGCCATTCATAATACCGAGAACGTTATTGTGGTGAGGAAGGAACTGCATGACAAAGTCAGTGCATACTACTCGTCCAAATTGGAGGAAACGGGTGGCAAGGTGGTTCGTGAGTGGCTCCGCACAAAGTCCTATGAGGAACAACGTGCATTTGGATTGAGGACTCTGAAGCGGTTCGGGGTCATCCCATGAAGAAGACGCAGTTGAAGAAGCTTTCGGTTGAGCAGTTGATTGAAATGACCAGGGCCACTTCCGCCGAGAGGTGGCGTGCCATTGACGCAGGCAGACCCAAAGACGGGAATCGCATGTTCGATCTTCTCGTTGCAATTCGCAGGGAATTGCGAATGAGAGGTCTGGACGCCCAACGACGGCTGATGGGTTTGCTCGATGATCCAGATCCGGGGACCCGTTGTTGGGCTGCGGTATCCGTTTTGGAGTTCGCTCCAGATGAGGGAGAGCGAGTGCTTACGGAACTCGCTAAACTGCCTGACAGCTTGGTGGGTTTTTCCGCGGAGCTGACGCTGGAGCAATGGAAAGCAGGTACCTTCAAACCTCTTTGATGCTTTCTTCGCGAATGGCGAGGAGCCAGATTGGACCCGTTCCATGAAGAAAGCGCGGTTGAAGAAAATTCCGATAGAGCAGTTGGTTGAAATGACCAGGACCATTTCCGCCGAGAGGATGCGTGCCATTCATGCAGGCAAGCCCAAGGACGGAAATCGCATGTTCGATCTTCTCATTGCGATTCACAGGGAGTTGCGAGCAAGAGGTATAGAAGCTCAGCGGCAATTGTTGGTGTTGCTCGATGATTCAGACCCGGGCACTCGCTGTTGGACTGCGACAGCGGTCATGGAGTTTGCGCCAGAGGAGGGGAGGCGGGTGCTTACCGAACTCGCAAAAAGCGCTGGTGGCCTGGTTGGATTTTCGGCGGAGTGGGCGCTGGAGGAGTGGAGGGCGGGAACTTTGAAGCCACTTTGAGTGGGGGTCTGATTTGGAGACCAATCTGGCGTAAGGTACCGCCATGGATCGTCTCCTCCGAGGAGCGAAGCGGATGCTGCTCCTGGTGCTGGTCACCGTGGTCATTGCGTACGTGGGCATCTGCCTGCTGGTGTTCCTCAACCAGCGGCACATGATCTTCCCGGTGCCTCCAGGGGCTCGTGAGCCCTCGCTGCCCGGTGCCACGCTCCTGCGCATCCCGGGCTCCGAGGGATCGACGGTCTTCGCGTTCCATGTATCCGCGCCGGCAGGGGCGCCGACCGTGGTGCACTTCCACGGCAATGGCGAGCAGCTCGCGGACGGGGCGTGGCTGGCGCAGCGCTTCCAGGAGGCAGGGCTCGGCTTCTACGCGGTGGAGTACCCGGGCTACGGGCTCGCGGCGGCGCAGGGGCCCTCGGAGACAGGCATCTACGCTGCGGCGGAGACCGCGCTGGAGCACCTACACCAACAGCTGGGCGTGCCTCGCGAGCGCACGGTGCTGCAGGGACAGTCACTCGGCTCGGGCGTGGCGGTCGAGATGGCGAAGCGGGGCCACGGTTCGCGGCTGGTGCTCATCACGCCCTACACCTCCATCGTGGAACTGGGGGCGAGGCTCTTCTCGTGGCTACCCGCGAGCCTGCTCGTGAGGGATCCGTTCGACAGCGCGGCCAAGGCCCCCGGGCTGAAACTGCCGGTGCTCATCGTCCACGGGACACAAGATGAAGTCATCCCCGTGGACATGGGGCAGACGCTGGGAGCCTTGTTCCCGAACGCCACCGTGCGCCTGCTTGAGGGCAAGCGTCACAATGACGTGCTCGATCAACCCGCCACCCTTCAAGCGCTGATGCGGTTCGCGCGTGAGGGCGAGCAGTAGGCTGCAATGGGCCGTCTGGGACCTGAAAACGACCACTTATCGTGAATACACTCAGGGCGAACTGGGGGGCGTAGGTGATGCAACCGTAGATGGTGGGGTACTTGTTCTCGTTTGCTTCCTCAAAATCTCTATTGCTCCAGAGAACTTGTGTGGAGCGGATGGAGCTGCACCCCAATCAGTCCAAAAATTCTTAGTAGCACTGCTAGGCTGCAATTTAGGCTTCTCAAGCTTGATTCTGGTGGGAAGAAGAACGGAATCGCCCAGAACGAGTGCTTCGCCTACGTCTAGCAGTGGAAGGATGTCCACAAGGCCTGCCATTGAATCAGGCATCAGTCGGCGAACAACGCCTTGATCCTGTTCGTTGGTCAGTCGCAGTGCAATGAAGTTGTTGCACTGACTTAAGATGGTTCGACTTACATCGGAGGGGCGCTGACTAACAACTAGTAGTGACACGCCGTACTTACGACCTTCTTTGGCGATTCGCTCATAGATTTCGAGAGCGCGTTTGGCCACAACATCTGCATCGTCTCGTGCTGGAAGATACAAGTGGGCTTCATCGCAAACAATGGTTAGAGGAGTTCTTTCCTCTGGGGGAAGCCAGAATTGCACATCGTAAATCAGGCGAGCAAAAACCCCAACAACGATAGGTAGAACGTCGGTGGGGACTTCGGAGAAGTCTATGATTTTGATCCCAGGAGAGCTTTTGTCGGCTCCTAGCAGTCGACTTACTAGCGCTGAGAGCCAATCGTAGGCTAATGTGACTGGCGGTGGCTTGAACATAAAGCCGTATCTTCTGTCTTCCATCTTTGTTTCAAATCTGGAGATGAAGCGAGTCAGTTTGCCGTACCATTCTCCTTGTTTCTCTGTATTGGGCTTGGCACCCGGAACCATCTCCTCGTTGTCTTTTTTGAGGGCTTCAAGCAGTTCTTCTAGACGGTAAGGGATTGGAGAGTCGACCGTGAAGGTGCTGAGGACATCGTTCTTGCCCTCGGTCTTTAGGGTGTTTTCTTTGAGCCTTCTGACTTGTGTTGTAAAGCGAGATGCTTGGTTTGGTGCGTTCTGATCGTTGCGATCGAGGACCAGCGATAGCAGTTCCTCGCGATTCAAAATCCAATACGGCAAGAACAGCACGTCATCGTCAGGAGTAGCGAGATCGCCAGGCCCTGCAATTCTAAGCCCACTGGCGTAGCCTCCGAATTTCTTGGTGAGAGGCTTGTATTCACCATGCATATCCATAACAATGATGTTGGGGTACTGTAGATTGCTCGCGCGCTCCAAGATTAATGCGGTTGCCCAACTTTTGCCGGAACCTGTGCTCCCAAGTATTGCTGCGTGGCGTTGAAAAAAACGGTCGCCATCAGCGACTGCGGTAGCCGTTCTATCTGCTACGTAGTGGCCGATTTGCAAACGCTTGTCAGGGGCTAGATCCTTGGCGAGCAGGCCCATGAGTTGTTGTAGGTTTTTGGAGGTAATAATGAAGCATGACCGATCGATCTGAGGGAATGAGTCGGTCCCGCGTTTGAAGATGTTCGAGGAGGTGCCCTCTATTGTTTTGTATGTACCAACAAGCACTGCGCGAATGGTATCTTCCTGGGAGTCGGAAGGCAGAGCTGCCTGCTCTTCGCTTTCATAGATCATCACCTGTTCGCGAGTGAGGCGAGTGACCTTTTCCACCATCCCAATGAGAAATTCCTGTGCGGTCTGCCCTTGGATGGCTACCAGATTTCCTACGCCAACTCGGGCGAGAAGGCTATGGTCAGCAACGTTGATGTATATACGACTTGTGTCGACGCTGGCGACAAATCCCAGTTTGTCTGCATCGTTAAAGACGAGCGCTGCAGTGGTGGTCATAAATATACCTCCTTCACGAAGTCTTCGAGGTTCCAGATATTGATACCAGGAAATCGGTAGGTGTTTCCGCTCTGAAATGCTTCGGTCCCTTGCTCGGACCCGGTGTCGTATCGCGTGACTGCAAGTACGTTGGGATAGGCTTCTGTAACTTGCTTTGAGTTTGCAGTGAGTCCCATTGTTAGCAATACGCAGCTTTTGCCTTTCTTGATCTCAGTGCGGAGCCTTGTTTCTAAGTGATCATCGTTGAAGCCGTAGCCTATAATCAAATAGCGGCTTGCTTTTTCGATGGCGTCGTTAGCTTGCGCTCTGTGTGTTTCAAAGGCCTTTTCGTACCCCTTACGGTATTTTCCGGAGCCGGGGGTGATTATGAGTCTGGGGGCATTCAGGGATAGTGGGCATCGAATTGGTGAATCTTGGTATTCGAACCAGTCCAGGCTGCCATGTGGCTTGTAGACATTGACATGTGGTCTGTATCTGACTACGTAATTGTTTCTTCGGATCGGATGAACTTTGTCCACCAGTGCGTCTTTGCTGGATTTGGGATCCAGCGTGCCCCACATATGGCCGTGAAACAGTGAATTCACGGCTGTTCCAGTGGATTCGATTGCGTACTCTATGAGTCGATCATAGTTTGTGCTGATTACCGGCAGTCCGTCTGATGGTATTATTGGGAGAATGGCTTTCTTGAGAAGGTTTGCAAATGGGAATAGTTGCCCGCTCAAAAGCCTCTTGGAGATTGCTTCGATTTCCTTCTCGGCGACGAAGTCGCCGGTGGCCTTTACAATGATGCGTTCAAGCTCGGATGACACATATACGTCTTGAAGAGCAAGCTCTAGCCCTCGTCCAGCAGCAAGTCGTGCCTCTACATCGGCCCATTGGCCTTTGAGGGTATCGGGAATAAGCGTCGGCACAATTGTGCGCAGATGCTTCTCCAGGGCCCACATGGTTGGTAACCCGTATGCGGCTGATAGTCCTGAGCCAATTATTATTGCCAGCCCGTCAGTAAAGTGATCCTGAAGCGTTTTTTTGAGTAGAGCTATGTCCAAGGACTATTCACCAAAGAGAGTCGAGCTATGAGTGGGTGGTAGATGATTGGTGATTCGGTATCATCCGATCAGCAGCCGCGCGTCGTCCAGGTCCATGTTGGCGATCAGGTCCACGCCGTTGCGCATGAGCCGACGCGCCGCCGCCATGGCCCTCGGGCCGTGCCCGTTGTCCAGGCACCACTGGGCATGTTCCACCAGCAGCGCCAGCTCGTACGTGCGGCCCAGCGTCAGTGAGAACCGCCTCGCCCCGGCCTCCACCCCCGCCGGGTTCTCCATCGCCTTCATCACCCACGCCCGCGCCTTCTCCAGCGACTCCTGCGCCGCCGCCACGCACGCCCTCAGGCCCGCGTCCTTCGCCGCTCCCAGCCGCCGCTCCGCGTCCGTGTACAGGGCCTCCAGCGCGCCTCCCTTCGCCATCGCCCTCAGCGTGTCCAGCGAGAGCACGTTCGTCGTCCCCTCCCAGATGGACAGCACCTGCGCGTCCGCCAGCAGCCTCGGCAGCCCCGTGTCCTCCACGTAGCCCGCTCCGCCGAAGCTCTCCACCGCCTCCGACGTCACGTGCACCACCTGCCTCCCCGTCGTCAGCTTCGCCAACGGCGTCACCAGCCGCTGCAGCAGCAGCTCCTCCTCCGTCGCCGTCCTCGCCTCCATCTTCCCCAGCAACTCCACCGCCCGGAACGCCAGCAGGAAGCCCCCGTGGAACTCGGCCTCCAGCCCCGCCAGCGTGTCCACGTGCAGCGGCTTCTCCGCCAGCGGCGCCCCGAATTGCACCCGCCGCTTCGCGTAGTCCCTCGCCAGCGCCAGCGCCCTCCTCATGCTCCACGCCGCGCCCATCGCGTTCCACGTCCGCGTCACGTTCAGCATCCACGCCATGTTCCGGATGCCGTCCGTCAGCCCCGCCACCGGCACCGCCCGCGTCCCGTCCAGCGTCAGCTCCGCCGTCGGCACCTTCCTCGTTCCCAGCTTGTCCTTCAGCCGGTTGATCTGGATCCCGTTCAGCCTCCCGTCCGCCCCTCGCGTCTCCACGTAGAAGATCGCCAGCCCCTTGCCCCCGGGTCCGTTCCCCTCCGGCCTCCCCAGCGTCAGCGCCATCTGCGCCGTCGTCGCCGAGGTGAACCACTTCGTCCCGTACAGCCTCCACCCCTCGGGGGACTGTCTCGCCACCGTCTGCGTCAGCCCCACGTCCGAGCCGCCCGTCCGCTCCGTCATCCACTGGCCCGACGTCCAGAACGTCTTCGGGTCCCTCGACGTCAGGTGGGGTAGGGCGCGCTGAATCAGCTCCGGGTTCCCCAGCGACAGCAGCGTCCGCGCCGCCCCGTCCGTCATCGCCAGCGGGCACGAGTAGACGTCCAGCGACGGCTGCACCAGGTAGTTCAGGACGAACTGGTGGATGCGCGAGCGGTCCCCATTCTTCTGCTCGTACGCCACCGCCACCAGGCCCCGCCTGGCCGCCAGCGTCTCCGCCTCCTTCCACAGCGGCGACACCTCGATGTGGTCCACCCGGTTCCCCCAGGCGTCCCACTGCGTCAGCTCCGGCTCGTTCGTCCGATCCCTCAGCTGGAACTGGTACAGGGCCCCGCCTCCCAGCTCGCCCAGCTCCCGGAGCTCGTCCTCCAGCCCCGTCCGCATGTCCGCCGGCAGTGCCCGCTCCAGGTACCCGCGCAGCAGGGCGTCGTCGTCGTACTGGTTTCCAAGCCTCGGCGGTTCCTGGAAGAAGCTCATACGCGGCAAGCTACCATCGAGCCGCCGCCACTTCCTGCTAGACTCGCCCGCCTCAACCCGGAGCAACCATGGCCGAGCAGCGGAGGCCGGGGGGCAATCCCCCTCCTTTCGAGTCCCCCGAATTCGAGACCGACACGGGTCACAACGCCGCACGGGAGACCCCCGCCGCGGGCAATGTGCTCTCCGCGCCTCCCAAGCTCCGGACGCCTCCGGGGCAGGCCCCCGCCCAGGGGGGCCCCGCGCGGCCTCCCGCCCAGGGCGGTGCCCCCGAGCGCCGTCCCCTCGGTCCCAGTCCCTTCCTCGAGCGCCGCGCCCCGAGCCCTCCCAGCCCCGAGGCCCGCCGCGTCACCTCCAACCTCCCCACGGAGCAGCTGCCCCCCGTGCCCGCGGAGCCGCGCCGCCAGGCCCCTCCCATGCCCGGCATGGAGATGACTCCCGTCCCCGTGGAGCATCCGCGCCGCTCGGCCCCGCCGGTGCCCTCCATGGATCTGCCCTCCGTCATCGTGGAGCCGCGCCGCGCCGGCCCGCCCGTCCCGACGTCGGAGCAGCCTCCCGTCCCCGCCGAGCCGCGGCGTCCCACGTCCGGCGTACCGGCCCCCGAGCGCAGGATGACCGGCACGATGCGCCGCGCCGCCATCGCCGACCCTGGGGGCGCCCCGAGCTCCACCACCGTCTGGCCTTCCCAGCCGCGCACCCTCGCCGAGACGGGGCTCACCGCCACCATGGTGGAGGAGCTCGTCCTCAAGGCCATCTTCTTCGCCGGCGAGATGCGGGGCATGGACATCGCCAACCGCCTCAAGCTGCCCTCCACCATCATCGATGAGGTCGTCGAGGGCCTGCGCCGCCAGAAGTACATCGACATCCGCGGCGGCGGCGGCTCGGGCGTGGGCAAGTCCACGATGATCTACCAGCTCACCACGTTCGCCACCGACGTGCTGCGGCAGATCCTCGATCGCAACCGCTACAACGGCCCCGCTCCCGTCACCCTCCAAGAGTGGATCGACTCGGTCAAGAAGCAGACCGTCCGCGGCAACCGCATCACCCGCAACCGGATGGAGGACCAGTTCGGCGACCTCATCATCCGCGACTACATCTTCGATGGCATCGGCCCCGCCATGAACTCGGGCCGCGCCATCTTCTTCTACGGGCCCCCCGGCAACGGAAAAACCGCCATCTGCCAGGGCATGGTCAACTGCTTCGATGGGGAGATCTTCATCCCCCACGCCATCCTCATCGACGACTTCGTCGTCCGCATCTACGACAGCATCCTCCACAAGCCCGTCGAGGACGATGACACCACCCCGTCCTATGACCGGCGCTGGGTCCGCTGCCGCCGGCCCCTCGTCGTCGTCGGCGGTGAGCTCACCCTCGAGATGCTCGACCTCGTCTACTCCCCCGAGGTCAAGTACTACGAGGCCCCCTTCCAGATGAAGGCCACCAACGGGATGCTCCTCATCGACGACTTCGGCCGTCAGAAGGTCTCCCCGAAGGATCTCCTCAACCGGTGGATCGTCCCCCTCGAGAGCGATGTGGACATGCTCACGCTCCACACCGGCAAGAAGGTCCAGGTCCCCTTCGACGTCTTCGCCGCCTTCTCCACCAACCTCGATCCCAGCGACCTCGTCGACGACGCCTTCCTCCGCCGCGTCCGCTACAAGCTCGAGGTCCAGCCCCCCGACGAGGAGCTGTTCCATCAGATCTTCGACGTCATGTGCCGCAAGCGCGGCGTCCCCTATGACGCCGAGATGGTCCAGTACCTCATCGACACCCACTACAAGCCCAGTGGCCGCCGCTTCGCCGCGTGTCAGCCCCGCGACCTGCTCGATCAGATGATCGACATGGCCCACTACCGGGGCATTGCGCCGCAGCTGGATCAGGACCTCATTGATTCCGCGGTCCGGAGTTATTTCGTCCGGTTCGACAAGGAGCGCGGGGACAAGCGCTGATTCTCGGGCTCACGGTGTTCCCCACGGTGGGGAGGACGGGGACGGATACCCTCACCCCGTCCCTCTCCCGGGGGAGAGGGGAAATTGTGGGGGTTATTTCGCGAAGGGGCCCCAGGGGTTGGGTTCGAGCCACTCGCGCACTTCGTCCACCGGCACGTTCGACAGCACGTCCACGATCGACAGGCCCACCACGAAGCGTTCTGCCTTGCGCCCCTGGTCGTACGCCGGATAGCGGAACTTCTGCCACAGCAGCCGCACCCCCGCATCCCGGAACGGCCCCGGCTTCAGGTACAGCGACCCCACCGCCGAGTAGTACGTCCCCATCCCCAATTGCGTGCAGTACGACGCCAGCCGCCCCGTCTTGTCCGGGTGCGAGCGGTCCAGCTTCGACGCCAGCTCCACCCTCGGGTTGATGCCCAGCGGCTCGTAGAAGAGCGCCATGCTCGCCAACAGCGTGCGCAGCAGCGAGCCCGGGCCTCGCTCCTTCTCCGCCTCCGCGTAGAAGCCCTCCAGCCTCGGCAGCACCTGGCTCCGGAAGTAGGGCCTTCTTCCGTACAACATCGTCAGCGTCGCCAGGTGCTTGCGCGTCCATCGCTGCCCCGGGTCCACCGCCAGCTCGGAGATCCGCGTGTCCCGGTGCGCTCCCTCCAGCGGAATCGTCAGCCACTGGAACGCTGGCTCGGTGGAGGCGGGGAGGGGAGTGCCCGGCGGCAGTGCCACCCGCGCCCTCCGCTGCCAGCCCCTCCTCAGCCACTGCACGTTGTCCAGCACCAGCAGCGTGTCCGCCCTCGCCACCTGCTCGTAGAAGTCCAGCCACGGCAGGTAGTGGGGTTGCTCGGCGACCAGGACTCCCGCGTGCGGCTCCGTCACGCGCTCAGTGTAGGGGTCACATGCTCAGGCGCGCCACCACTCCCGCCAGCTCCGGCTTCCAGGGGCCGAACCGTTCCCCCAGCGCTCCTCCCACTCCGTATGCCAGCACGGGTCCCACCCGGCGCGGGCCCGGCGCCACCGGCTGGCGCACCAGCACCAGGTTGAGGCGCTCCTCCCATGACGCCATCGCGAGCGGCAGGTCCGCTCCCCTCGGCCGCGTGCTCCCCGGCCGGTGCGTCCACACGTCCACGTAGCCCGCCAGCAGCAGCTCCCGGTACGTGGGCGCCCCCATCAATCCCAGGTTGGCCGGCGTGTTGAAGTCCCCCACCAGCACCACCGGCAGCGGCTCGCCCCTCAGTCCGCGGAGCAGCTCCCCCGCCTGCGCCACCTGCACGCCCAGCCCCTGCTCGTCCCTCGCTGGCTCCAGGTGCGTGCTCACGAAGCGGTACTTCCGGCCCTCCACCTTCGCCACCACCGAGGCCCAGCCCCTCCACAGCTCCACCGGCTCCTGGCCCCGCCGCCGCACCTCCCGGCGCGCCACGTAGTTGCCCGCCCGTGCCTCCTTCACCTCCACGTCCGCCCGCGCGAGGATCACGTCGAAGTCCGTCAGCCGCACGTCGTCGAACGTCAGCGCGCCACGCGTGCGCAGCGGCAGCTCCACGTCCGCGTTGCGCACCCGCGCCACCTCCCGGTAGTGCAGCCCGCGCGCCTCCAACTCGCCCAGCAGCACCGGCAACACGTCCAGGTGCAGCGCCTCCGCCGGCCGCGTGCCCCCGAAGATCGCGTCCCCCGGCGACTGCAGCCGTACCTGCGTCACCTGCTGCAGGCCAATGAGGTGCGGCCGCGCGTATTGGATTTCATCCGCCAGCTCGCGCGCCCGTGCGAGCACGTCCTCCTGGCGCAGCGTCTCGAGCAGCTCCGCGGCCCGCACCGGCTCCTCCGCCAGCGGACCTTCCAGCACCTGCTCCAGGTGCTTCCCGCCCGAGAGGCCGCGTGTCATCACCGTGAGGGCGCCTCGATCGAAGAGCCCGGACGCGGAGTGCTCCTCCCGTCCGTCCACCACCTGGGGCAGCGTCGCCACCTGACAGGCGCCGAGCGCCACCATCCACAGCCCCACCGCGATGCCGTACTTCATCTGTGACCTTCCCCCCTCGGACCGGCCCCGCTCCGAGCCGCCCGCGCTCGACCGCGGCGGACAGCACCGTTGAGATAGGGCGCACCTGCTCGCACGCCAGGGGGCCGAGCCCCTTCTTCCTCCCGGGCGACCACCATTGAGCACGTCGAGGTCGCACAAACGTTGGACACATGGCAATAATGCGGGCGGCTTGCCCGCCTCCCGGGCGGCCCATGGTGCCCCCTTGCGCCTCCCAACCCTCCCCCGCACGGAGCGAACGAGGTTAGGCTTCCGTCCAACGGAGAGCGGTTCTTCCGGAATCGGGCGCTCGTGGTGGACCGGAAGGGCTCCGATCTAGCAATCTTCTGTTTCCCAAGAATCCGCTCCTGCCTCCATGCGCTTTCTCCTCCTCAGTCGCGACGGTGATCACCCCATCGGGGCGGAGCTCTCCCGGATGGGACACGAGGTGGTGGTCGCCTCGGGACCCGAGGTCACCGCCGCCACCATCTCCCTGGTGGACGTGCTGGTGGTCGGTGCCGAACAGGTGCGCGAGAAGTCCGAGTGGTTCACCCGGCTGCGCGCGCAGATCCGCGCCGCCGAGGTGTCCGTGCTCGGCATGGCCGACGGCCTCTCGGAGGAGGACATCGCCCCGCTGATGGAGATCGGCGTGGACGACTACCTGGTCGCGCCCTTCAACCCGGTGGACGTGCGCGCCCGCATCGCCCTCTTCGAGCGCCGCTGCTACGCCTTCATGCGCCGGCAGTCCCACGAGGAGTCCGCGCGCGGGGAGATCGAGCGGCTGGCCGCCATCATCCAGACGCAGAACGACATCGCGCTGGCGGGCCTGGATCTGGACGTGGTGATGCGGCTCATCGCCGAGCGGGCGATGATCCTCTGCGGCGCGGGCGGCGCGGCCGTGGGCATCATCGAGGGCGAGGAGATGTTCTACCGGGTGTGCACGGGCTACTCGAAGCAGTTCGAGGGCGCGCGCCTGCCCATCGCCAACACCATGGCCGGCACCAGCGTGCTGCGCGGCGAGGTGATGCGCACGGACGACACCGAGCGGGATCCTCGCGCCAACGTGGCCGCGGCGCGCCGGCTCAAGGTGCGCTCCATGCTCAACGTGCCGCTCAAGCGCGACAACCAGACGGTGGGCGTGCTGAGCATCGCCTCCCAGGTGCCGTTCGCCTTCGTGGACTCGGACGAGCGCACGCTGGAGCTGATGGCCGGGCTGCTCGGGGCCGCCATGGGCAACGCCGCCGAGCACGCGGCGAAGCAGGCGCTGATGACGGAGGTGGCCTCCATCGTCACCGCGCTCCAGGAGAGCCAGCACCTCTTCGACTCCTTCCTCAACAACAACCCGGCGCTCGCGTACATGAAGGACGAGGCCGGCCGGCGCGTCTTCGTCAACGAGCCCTTCCGCCGTTTCTTCGGGCTGGCTCCCGGCGTGGACGTGAGCACCATCCCCGACGAGCAGCTCATGCCGGCCGAGACGGTGGCCCACCTGCGCGAGCAGGATGATCAGGCCTTCAAGTCCGGCCAGCCCTCGGTCTCCGAGAGCATGATGCCCACGCCGGAGGGCGAGCCGCGCCAGTTCCTCACCTACCGCTTCATCGCGCGCGACAGCTCGGGCCGGCGCTTCCTCGGAGGCGTGTCCTTCGACATCACCGAGCGCAAGGCGGCCGAGGAGGCCCTGCGCCGCTCCGAGGAGAGCTTCCGCGCCCTCATCGAGGGCTCGCCCGAGGCCATCTTCGTGCACCGCGGCGGGCCGCTGCTCTACGTCAACCCGTCGGCGAGCTCCTTCCTGCGGCTCAAGGCCAGTGAGCTGGTGGGCCGCTCGCTGCTGGACTTCGTGCACCCGGAGGATCGGGGCGCCGCCGCCGGCACGCTCGATGGCTTGCCCGGCCGGGGTGCCTCCAACCGCGTGCGCGAGGTCCGCTTCCTGCCTCCCGGCGGCGGTCTGCTCACGGCGGAGATCAGCAGCCTGCGGCTCGTCTTCGCCGGCCAGCCCGCCACGCTGGTGAGCGCGCGAGATCTGACGGAGCGCAAGCAGATCCAGGCGCGCCTGGTCGTCGCCGATCGGCTGGCCTCGGTGGGTACGCTCGCCGCGGGCGTGGCGCACGAGATCAACAACCCGCTGGCCTTCGTCATCTCCAACCTGTCGTTCCTCTCGGAGGAGCTGCAGGCCATCTCCTCGCTGCTGCCCGAGGGGCGGCTGGGCGAGGTGGAGGAGGTGCTCCGGGAGACGAACGAGGGCGTCAACCGCGTGCGGCTGATCGTCCAGGATCTGAAGACGTTCTCGCGCGGCGACGAGGAGCAGCCCTCGGCGGTGGATCTGCGGCGCGTCATCGACTCGGCGCTGATGCTGGCGCGCGGCGAGCTGCGCCACCGCGCCAACGTGGTGAGGGACGTGTCCGAGGTGCCGCTGGTGGAGGGCAGCGAGGCCCGGTTCGGCCAGGTGGTGCTCAACCTGCTCATCAACGCCGCCCATGCCATCACCACCGGCCAGCCGGACAAGAACGAGATCCGCGTCACCCTGCGCGCGGAGAGCAACCACGCCATCATCGAGGTGAAGGACACCGGGTGTGGCATGCCCCGCGAGGTGATGGATCGCATCTTCGATCCGTTCTTCACCACCAAGCCGGTGGGAGAGGGCACGGGGCTGGGCCTGTCCATCTGCCACGGCATCATCACCGGCTTCGGCGGGGAGATCACCGCGCACAGCGAGGTGGGCCGGGGCAGCACCTTCCGCATCAGCCTGCCCGCCATCCGCAAGAAGCTGAAGACGGCGGGGTAGGGCGGCTCAGCGCGAGGCGCGGCGGAAGAGCGGGAAGAAGTCCCGAGGGGCCTTCTTCTTGCGCACGCAGCGGGTGTCCGCGCTCATGTAGCAGGCCGAGAAGCCCCGCCGCCGCTGGCCCGTGCGGCTCGGCGCCGAGCGGTGCCACACGTAGTTGTGGAGCAGCAGCACCTCCCCGGCCTCCACCGGCAGCGGCACCGCCCGGGTGTCCGCCCCGCGCGCCGCCACCTGATCCGGCGGCACCACGCCCCCGAGCGCCGTGGCCAGCCCCCAGCGGTGGCTCCCCGGCACCACCTCCACGCAGCCTCCGTCCAGCGGCGCGTCGTCCAGCGCCGTCCACAGCTGCAGCTCGGGATCCTTCGTGAGGCCCCACAGCTTGCCTCCGTCCTGGTGCCAGGGCAGCTCGCTGCCGCCCCGCTGGCCCTTGTGGAAGAGGATGGCCCGGTAGAGGCAGATGTCCCCGGGGATGAGCGTCCGGGCGAGGCGCTCGAAGAGCGGGTTCTCCATCCACTCGAGGAAGCGCGGATCCTTCTCCAGCTTCTCCAGCTTGCGGTAGTCCAGCGACGGCCCCTGCCAGCCGAGCCCCAGCGGCGCGTCCTCGTAGCGGCCCGTGGGCGCGTCCATCTGCCAGAAGAAGCCCGGGTAGCTCACCCGGCCCAGCATGAGATCGTCCGCGCGCTCGCGCAGGGACTCCAGGCCCTCGGGGCCGAGCAACCGGCCCAGGCGCGCGTAGCCGTGCTCGGCGTAGTGCGCCAGCGGCCCGCTCAGGTCGAAGGTCTCCGCATCCACCGCCAGCATGCTCACCTCGCGTACGTGGCGTCCGTGCCCAGCCACTCCCGGGAGAGCTCGTCCACGCGCGAGGCCACCTCCGGGGGCAGCGGTTTCGCGCAGGCGTCCAGCGCCGCGTCCAGGTGCTCCACCGTCGCCGGGCCCGCCAGCACCGAGTCCACCCCGGGCCGGCTCGCCAGCCACGCGTAGGCGAGCTCCACCAGCGTGAGGCCCGCCGCTTCCGCCACCTCGCGCAGGCGCACCGTCTGCTCCAGCAGGCGCTCGGACCAGTAGCGGCGCTGGTAGAAGCGGTTGCCGTCGAAGCGCGAGCCCGCGGGAATGGCGCCGCCCGGCACGTGGCGCCCGGAGAGCAGCCCTCCGGCCAGTGGGTTGTAGACGGTGGTGTGGAGGGGGTAGCGCCTCGTGAAGGGCAGGTACTCCACCTCCACCTGACGCACCAGCACGTTGTAGAGCACCTGGGACACCACCGGCCGGGGCATGCCGCGCACGTCGCACAGGCCGCGCAGCTCCAGCAGTTGCCAGGCGGCGTGGTTGGACACGCCCCAGTGCCTCGCCTTGCCGGCGCGCAGCAGCCCGTGCACGGCCTCCAGTGTCTCCTCCACCGGCGTGGCGGCATCCGGGGCATGCAGGTACAGCACGTCCACGGACTCCGTCCCGAGCCGCTTCAGGCTGTCCTCCACCGCACGGACCACCTGCTCCCGGGAGAGGCCCTCGGGCTTCCCCCGGACGCGCGCCAGCCCCACCTTGGTGGCGATGCCCACCTCCGCCCTCCGGCCGCGCAGCGCCTGGCCGAGGAGGCGCTCGGCCTCTCCGTTTCCGTACGAGTTGGCGGTGTCGAAGAAGATCACGCCGCGCTCCAGGGCCCGGGCGATGATCCGCTGCGCCTCGGGCGCCGGGGTGCGCGCCCCGAAGTTCATCGTGCCCACGGAGACGGCCGCGGGCGGCGCTCCGGGCTCCAGGGGACGGGGCTCGAGCCAACGCGAGAGGGGTGGGGAAGGGGTCATCATAGTCACTAGTGAACGCCGGACCTTGCGCCGAGGGGGGAGCGGCCGAATGGTGGGAGCAACATGCCCTATCTCCGCCTCACCCGCTTCGTCACCGCTCCCGATGGCACCCGCGTTGCGTATCACACGCATGTGGGCAATGCCCCGGAGAGTGAGGCGGAACCCGCGCTCGCCTCCCGGCCGTCCGTGCTGCTCACCAACGGGATTGGCACATCGGAGAACTTCTGGCGGTACATCGTCGCGGACCTGGAGCAGGACCACCGGGTGGTGCACTGGGACTACCGGGGCCACGGCCGCAGCCAGCTGTCCGTCAATGGTGACTACGCGCTGCGCGTCCACGTGGATGACCTGGAGCGCGTCACCGAGGAGATGATGGTCCGGGGCGATGGCCGTCCGCCCCACCACGTGGCGTTCTCCATGGGCGTCCGGGTGGTGCTGGAGCTGTACCGGCGGCGGCCGGAGCTGGTGCCCGCCATGACGCTCATCGCCGGCAGCCCCGGATCCCCGGATCCGAGCGCCTGGCTCATCCCCCTGCCGGGCGGACACGCCACCCTCGGCCGGGCCTTGAAGACGCTGACGCCGCTGGTGCCCCGGGTGGCGCCGCTCGTCCACCAGGTGCTCGCCTCGCGGCTGGCGTACCCGCTGGGACGTGTCTCGGGCCTGCTGCGGGCCCGCGCCCCTCGCGCGGACATCGTGGAGTTCATGCTGGCCCTGCGCCGGATGGATCCGCAGGCCTTCTGGATGATGATGCGCGGACTGGTGGACTGCCCGCCGTGCTGGGACGTGCTGCCGGAGATCCGCGTGCCCACGCAGATCGTCGCCGCGAAGAACGATCTCCTGATCCCCCTGCGCGAGATGGAGCGGATGCGCGAGCGGATGCCGGCCGCGGAATGGGTGCTCGTGGATGACGCGGGCCACGCGGGCCTGGTGGAGGCGGGCACGGAGATCGCCGAGACCGTGCGCGCCTTCCGGCAGAAGTGCGGGGTGGGCCCGGCCTACCCGGTGCTCACCCACTGAGGGTCACCGGGCCCGCGTCAGGGAGGCCCCATCGTCCGCTGCTCCCGCCGTGGACGCTGCGTCCCGGTGCCCACGCGGGGCGTTGGCTCCGGCTGCAGCCCGTGCAGCAGCTCCAGGAAGACACCGTTCGTCCACCCGAAGCCGACGACGTTCTCCTTGTACCCGCCGCCCTTGATGTCCACCTCCGTGGTGCGCTTCACCACGTCGAACTTCTCGCGGATGTTCTTATCGCGGCGGAAGTTCTCGGCGACCATGTCGAGGAACTTCCGGGAGAGTCGGTCGGCGGGCTCGTCATATTCGTAGCGGCGCAGCCCCTCGACGGTGAGGAGCTGGATGGGCGCCCACCCATATGGGTAGTCCCATTGGGTGTGTGACTCGTTGCGGCTCATCGCCACTCCTCCGGGCTGCTCGAAGCGGGAGAGATTGCGCGCCACGGCCTGGGCCTGCTCACGCGACGCCAGCCCCGCCCAGAGCGGATAGAAGGTCGTCACGTACTCGTAGGTGGAGCGCTTGCCGGCCACGAAGTCGTAGTCGAAGTACATGCCCCGCTGGGCGTCCCACAGGTACTTGTTCATCAGCTCCTGCCGCCGGGCGGCGCGCTCCCGCCACTGACGGGCCTCGGCGGGCCGGTCCAGCATCGTGCTGATGCGCTCCAGGTCCGTCTCCGTCTTGTACAGCAGGCTGTTCAGATCCACCGGCGCGTAGTGGTGCGTGTCCGCGTTGAAGGGCCCCTGGTGGAAGGCGACGTCGAAGCCCGACTCGCGCATGCTGCGGTCACCCTTGTAGTACTCCTCCGTGAGCGTGAAGGACTCCATGGCCGTGCAGCTGGTCGTCCCGACTCGCCGTTCGCAGATCTGCGCGGTGAAGACGGGGCCCACCGCCGCCGCCTCCGGGTTGTCCGGATCCACCTTGCGCAGGTAGGGCTGGCCTGCCTCCGGGTTGCTCAGGAAGTACATCACCACGTCCCGGTAGTAGCGGGCGTGCGTGTCGAGCTCGGGCACGGGCCCCTCGCCGAAGTCGAAGTAGCGCGACAGCCCCGTGTCCCCGGCCAGGTGCTCTCCCTTCACCCACATCTCGTAGTCGCGGACCACGTAGGGCAGGGCCTCGGTCAGCCACGCGCGCTTCTCCGCCTCCCCGAGCGAGTCGTGGACCGCCAGCACCATCGAGCTGAGGAAGGGCGGCTGCGAGCGGGTGAGGTAGTAGGTGCGGTTGGCGTTGAGCACCGCCCCGTAGTGCTCGAGCTCGAAGAAGAAGTTGCGCACCATGCCCTGGGCCAGCTCCCGCCGCCCATCGCGCAGCAGCCCGCGGATGATGAAGTAGCTGTCCCAGCCATACATCTCGTTGAACATGCCGCCGGGCACGACATACGGGTTCTCGAGGAAGAGCAGCCCCGGTGGATCGATCGCCCGGACGTCCGCCTGCCCGGGCCGGGTGATGTCCGAGGGCAGACGCTCGATCCGCACCCGCGGGCACCTCTCGCGCAGGGGCTGGATGGACGCGGGCTCGGGCAGATCCTTCGGCAGGTAGAGCACGGACCTGTCCGGGACCTTGGGATCCGTCAGGACCTTGCACGTGTCCAGCGAGCGCGTCAGCACATCCCAGTTGAGGGAGATGTACGCGCGGACATCCCAGTACTCGGGCAAGACCGGCTGGGGTGCGGCGCTCGCCACCATCGAGAGCACGACGAGGAGTCCCGGAACCCACGTGGGTCCTCGCAACCGTCGAGTGCCTGCCATGTTCCCCTCCCGCGCCTGTCCCGAAGGACAAACTGGCCGGGCGGGCCCGGGATGGCAACGGACAGGGGGGCCGTTCGCCACGAGACACCGAGGTGAAGGAGATGCTTGTCTCCAGTGCGTGCCCATGAGACCTTGCGCGCCGGCACGGGAAGCCGTGTCGTCCATGATCTCCCTTCGCTGAAGACCTCCGCTCCGTGAAGCGACCCTCGGGTGTGACGCTGTCTGTCACGTCCGGCAGGTGCGTCGTTGCATGTGCATGCGAGGAGCGGAGACCCTATGCAATCCCAGATGCGCAAGCTCAAGTACCACGTGGCCACGACGCTCGATGGCTTCATCGCCGGTGAGGACGACTCGGTCGACTTCTTCCCCGCGAACCTCTCGCCCGAGCACGTGATGGACTACTTCCACTCCCTGCTGTCCGAGTACGACACGGTGTTGATGGGCCGTGGCACCTACGCGCCCGCGCTCAAGGCGGGTGTCACGGATCCGTATCCCTCCCTGGACACCTACGTCTTCTCGCGTACCCTGAAGGAGAGCCCGGATCCACGCGTGCACCTCGTCCGGGAGGACCCCGTCGCCTTCGTCCGGGAACTCAAGTCGCGTCCCGGCAAGCAGACCGACATGAGCCGCGCGGTGGCTGCGGCGAAGATGAGCGTCCCCCAGGACATCTACCTGTGCGGCGGCGGACCCCTGGCGGCGGCGCTCTTCGACGCGGGCCTCGTCGACGAGGTCATCGTCAAGCTGAACCCGGTGCTGATCGGCGCGGGCAAGACGCTCGCCCCGCATCTGGCCCGGAAGGCCGAGCTCGAGCTGCTCTCGACCAAGGCGTACCGCAACGGGGTGGTGCTCCTGCAGTACGCGGTCAAGCACTGAGGCAGGACGAGGATCGTCCTCGCATGGCGCGGGATCGCGGTATTCTCCCGCGCCATGGTCTCTTCTCGTCCTCCCGCAGCCTCCTACGTCCTCATCGACGCCGAGAACGTCGACTGGGCCGTCTCCAATGTCGTGGGACGCAAGCCCGAGCCCCAGGATCGCGTGCAGTTCGATCGGCTGGTGGCCTTCTGTGAAGATCACTTCCCCAAGCCCGTGCGCTGTATCGTGGTGCTGAATGCCCGGGGCGAGCAGTTGCCGGATGTGATGATCGGCTTCGTGCGCGCCCTGAAGACCGCCGGCTGTGACGTGGCGCTCCTGCATGGCCGGCCCGATCAGAAGGTGGTGGATCTGGGCATCCTCAAGCTCCTGGAGGCCATCCGCACCCAGCGTCCCAAGGCGGCGGTCGGGCTCGCCAGCCACGACGGGACGGACTTCGCGGACGCCCTGCGCCTGCTCCTCGAGGAGAAGCGGCAGGTGGCCATCCTGGGGCTGCGCGAGTACATGAGCCAGCGCTTCCGGGAGCTCGTCCCCGCCGGGCTGGAGATCCTCGACCTGGAGATGAACGCGAAGGTGTTCCAGCGGCCGCTCCCGCGTCTGCTCCCGGTTCGCGTGGACGAGTTCGATCCCACGCTCTTCCTGTAATCCACGGGGGGCCATGGGGCTCCCTGCTTGAGGATCGCCGGTGATTCGCTAGAACGCGCGTCACCGCGCCCGTCGGCGCGGTCCTCTGGATGGGAAGGTCGACTGCATGGAATTCCGGCAACTGGGTGGCTCAGGCTTCAAGGTCCCCGTGCTCAGTCTGGGCACCGGGACGTTCGGTGGCACCAACGAGTTCTTCAAGGGCTTTGGTGAGAGTGACGTGAAGGAGGCCACCCGCCTCGTCGACATCTCGCTCGAGGCCGGGATGAACATGTTCGACTCGGCCGACATCTACTCCGGTGGAGTGGCCGAGGAGATCCTGGGCCATGCCATCAAGGGCCGGCGCGAGCGGGTGATCATCTCCACCAAGGCCACCTTCCGCGCGGGCGCGGGCCCCAACGACGTGGGCTCGTCGCGCCACCATCTCATCCGCTCCGTCGAGGGCAGCCTGCGCCGCCTGGGCACGGACTACATCGATCTCTTCCAGCTCCACGGCTTCGACGCCGTCACGCCGGTGGAGGAGACGCTCAACACGCTCGATGACCTCGTGCGCAGCGGGAAGATCCGCTACATCGGCTGCTCGAACTTCTCGGGCTGGCACCTGATGAAGTCGCTGGCGGTGTCGGAGCGGTACAACCTGGCCCGCTACGTGGCCCACCAGGCGTACTACTCGCTCGTGGGGCGCGAGTACGAGTGGGAGCTGATGCCGCTGGGCGTGGATCAGAAGGTCAGCGCCGTGGTGTGGAGCCCGCTGGGATGGGGGCGGCTCACGGGCAGGATCCGCCGTGGCCAGCCCATGCCGAAGGACACGCGTCTGCAGAACGCCGTGACGGCCGCGGGCGGACCGCAGGTGCCCGAGGAGTACCTCTACCAGGTCGTGGACGCCCTGGACGCGGTGGCGAAGGAGACGGGCAAGACGGTGCCGCAGATCGCCCTGAACTGGCTGTTGCAGCGCCCCACGGTGGCCAACGTCATCATCGGCGCGCGCAACGAGGAGCAGCTGCGCCAGAACCTGGGGGCCATTGGTTGGAGCCTCACTCCGGAGCAGGTGGCGAAGCTCGACGCGGCCAGCGCCACGCCTCCGGTCTATCCCTACTGGCACCAGAAGCAGTTCAAGGAGCGCAATCCCTTCCCGACCTCCTGAGCCCACCTTATTCACCAACTGCTTCCTCTCTCAGCGACCAGAGGCCCAGAGGCCGAATTTTCGGCATCTGCCGTGCTCATGGCACGGGAACCTCCACGCTTCCACGCACCCAACGGGGGAAGTGGATCATCGCTTCACGAGACGACTCGGAGGCCGAGAATTCGGCCCCGGACGTGCTTCGACGTGCTTCGCAGCTGGTCATGGTGAATAAGGTGGGCTGAGATGAGCGCACTGAGGCTGGGAGAGTTGGTTGGAAAGCCGTATGGGGTGGAGGAAGTTCAGGAGTTCGTTGCCAGGCTGGGAGAGCCGGTGGTCGATGAAGAACTCGGTGCTCCCGAGAAGATTTATTACATGTTCGAATCGCACGGCGTGAGCCTGGTCACGGATAGCGAAACAAACTGCATCAGAACCATCTTTTTGAAGGCTCCTCGCCAGGGCAAGCCTGGCTATTTTGGAAAGCTGCCAGGTGGTCTGGATTTTTCCATGACGCGCGAGCAGGTCCGCAAGGCGCTGCGTGAACCGGACGATTCCAAGTCGTACTACGATGCCTGGGAGGAGGGGTCTCACATCCTGCGGGTGGAGTATTCAGATGACAAAATCAAGATGATCGTTGTCATGGGAGGGTGAGCATGGAGGCTGTCGACCGGATCAGATTGCAGCTCTTGCTGCCGGGTTCCCCTTGGGAGTGGAAGCAGAAACTGCTGGATGTGATGGAGCAGGGGCCTTTGGGGGCGCCGACCCACTGGGGAGAGGCCGAGGGGCTGCGCAAACCTTATCAGCGTGAGACGCTGGTGCGCTTCGGTGATGGGGCGCGTCGCGGGGATGATTCACCCGTGCCGGTGCTGATGCGGACGACTCCGCCGCGCTATAACGCGTCGTGGAGCATGAGTGACAGTGTTCCCGGCTGGCTATGCATCGACAGCCGGATGAGGTTGAGACCCGAGGATCCATGTCTCTTCTTCGAATTGGCTAAACGACTGGCCACTGTCCTGCCCGTGGAGTACGGCTTGGTGGACATCCAGTTCCAGGAAGCCGCTTCGGAGTTGCTGTTGAAGGAAGGGAACTTGCAGCATCCGCGGGGCTACGTACGTTGGGGCCCGGATACGCTCTTTGCCCGGACGTTCTTTGGGCCGCGGTTGGTGCGATTGATGGGAGAGGCGAGTCTTTGGGGTTGTGGGGCCGTGGTACACAGGCTTGACAACGGTGCGGTGATGTTAGACCTGTTGCAAGAGCCGTGGCTGCAGGGCGCTGCAGTGCTCAAGCAGCGGCAGCAGCAAGTGTTCTCCCAACTCGTGCGCACGGGCATCTTCTCCCGCTCGGAGGCTGGGTGGACGAAGCCAGGGGAGCGCTGGGTGCCCCCAAGCGGTGCCGAGCCCTGAGTTTGGGCTTGCCCTGGTTACAAGGCTCTCCCGCCGTGACCTGAGGAGTCGCGCCGCGTCGGGATGGATTCTCGGCTCGCTCCCTGGGGGAGCGGGGAGCTTCACGGAGGGCTGGAAAAGCGCGCGCCGCTCGGGCAATGAACGGGTGTGCGCATCGTCTCCTGGAACGTGAACGGGCTGAGGTCGGCCCACAAGAAGGGCTTCCTGGACTGGCTGGCGGCCGAGAAGGCCGACGTGGTGGGCGTGCAGGAGGTGCGCGCTCGCGAGGAGCAGCTGCCCGAGGAGGTGCGTGCGCCCAGGGGCTGGCGCACCACCCACTTCGTCGCGGCGGAGCGCCCCGGCTACAGCGGGGTGGGCCTCTTCGCGCGCAAGGGGCTGGACGACGTGGAGACGGTGCTGGGCGTGAAGGAGATGGACGCCGAGGGCCGGCTGCAGGTGGCCCGCATCGGGCTGCTCACGGTGGTCAACTGCTACTTCCCCAACGGCAACGGGAAGGAGCGGGACAACAGCCGCATCCCCTTCAAGCTGGCCTTCTACCGGCGTCTCTTCGCGCGGCTGGAGAAGGGCCTGCGCGACGGCGAGCGCATCCTGGTGATGGGGGACTTCAACACGGCGCATCAAGAGATCGATCTGGCCCGTCCCAAGGACAACCGGGAGACGAGTGGCTTCCGCCCCGAGGAGCGCGAGGAGCTGGACCGGTGGATCCGCGCGGGCTGGGTGGACACCTTCCGCCACTTCGAGAAGGGCTCGGGGCACTACAGCTGGTGGAGCCAGCGCTTCGGCGTGCGCGAGCGCAACGTGGGCTGGCGCCTGGACTACGTGCTGGCCTCACCCGGGGCCATGCCCTATGTGAAACGGGCGGCCATCCACCCCCACATCCTGGGCTCGGACCACTGCCCGGTGAGCGTGGATCTGGACCCCAAGGTCCGGCGCTGATAGGGCGGGAGGCACTTCATGAACGCTCTGCTCTCCATGTATGTGTGGCTGGAAACCGGCCTGGTGGCCCTGGTGGGCTTCTGCCTGCAGGCTCCCCTGGTCATCACCTGGCCCTTCGACAAGCGCAAGGTGATCACCGGCCGGGCCTTCCGGCTCATCGGCGTCACCGCGGCGAAGCTCAACCCCTTCTGGAAGTTCGGCATCCACGGCAAGCCGGTGCCCCCCGGGCCCCGGACCGTGGTGGTGAGCAACCACGAGTCCAACGCGGACCCGTTCATCATCTCCTTGCTGCCGTGGGAGATGAAGTGGCTGGGCAAGGCCTCGCTCTTCAAGATTCCCGTGGTGGGCTGGAGCATGTGGCTGGCCGGGGACATCCCCGTGCGCCGCGGCGAGAAGGACTCGGCCCAGGCGGCCATGGCCATCTGCGCCCGCTGGCTGGACAAGGGCATGCCGGTGATGATCTTCCCCGAGGGCACGCGCTCGAAGACGGAGGATCTGCTGCCCTTCAAGGACGGCGCCTTCCGGCTGGCCATCGAGACGGGCGCCGACGTGCTGCCCATGGCGGTGAGTGGCACGCGCCGCGCCCTGCCGAAGCACTCGTGGCGCTTCGCCACCTCGCGCGCGCTGGTGACGGTGGGTACGCCCATCTCCACCCAGGGCATGACGCTCGCGGACGTGGAGCGGCTCAAGCAGATGGCCCGGGAGCAGATCCTCGCGCTCCGGGCCACGCTGATGCCGCTCACCGGTGTCGAGGGCGGGGAGCCCTCTTCGCCGCCGCCCGCATGAGACCGGGGCCGTCCTCCAGGGCTCGCCCATCACCGGCTTGACGGGCGAGGCCGTGATTTCGTGTGCTTCGGGACACTCGCCCAGCAGAGCACGACCTGAGAGGTACGCGGTGTCCGTTCGGAAGCCTGGTTCTCCCTGGACTCGAGCCCATTCGCCTTCCCTGTGTCTGCTCGCTATCCCGGCCGTCTTGCTCCTGGGTGGCCCCGTCAGCATCCCGTCCCAATCCTCCTGGGGTGGGGCACTCACTGGCGGTCAGGCCCGATTCAACCAGTCCTGTGGCGCGGCGTGCGCCGCTCCGGTCAATGCGAGCACGGGGGAGATCCTCGCGCCAGCCGCGACCCGGTTGGGTCCGGTGGTCGAAAAGGCCGCCCAGGCTATCGAGGCGGCTCAGGGCCTCCTGACCATTCAGCGGCTCCTCACCGAGTCGGAGTTGGCCAAAGTCCAGACCGTTGTCGAGCAGTGCGTGGCCCAGGCGCATGCGGACGTCAACGAGGCCTTCCAGAAGCAGGAGGGGGGCTTTCCGTTCAAGAATGGGAAGTTCCCGAACGATGCCGAGTGCAACCGGGTCGTGCGCATCGACGAGCAGGGCGGAAAGGTCACGCTTGCCCAGCAACTCGGGCTTCTGAAGCACGCCGCCGCCTTCGCCTGTATCCGGCAGCGCCTCCCGGAGGATCTCCGGAGCAGTGTCTCCGTCGAGCCGCGCTACAAGGGTGACCCCGACATCAACGGCGCCGTTCTCACGAACAACAAGCTCGGTTCCATCAAGCCCGATTTCGTGGTGCATGCCACTCGGAACGCGACCAACATCCAGTGTGTTTTCGAGTTCAAGTTTCCTTGTCTCGAAAGACACCGGCTCGACCCGATGAGCTCTCCGGGGGTGCAGGACCAGTTGAATGGCTACCTGTACCTCTCCAGGAACTGCCAGGTGATGCTCGTGACACCCGCCGGGCCCAAGCCGTACGAGGGGAAATGAGCGCCAGCGGCTACCCCCGTCTTCGCCTTCGTGGCGTTCCAGAAGTCCGGGTGCTGAGCAGTGGAGGCGCTCCGCATCCGCGGCGGCAGTTGCTTGCGCGGGAGGTGTTTCGCGTCGCTTTCTACATGCCGCACGATCACCCGGAGAGCTCCCTCGGGGTGCGTCATGCCATCGACTGCTACATGCGTGCCGTGGGAGTGGGGCCCGGGACCATCCACTTCGTCAGCTTCTCCCATGACGAAGGCTCCGTCTTGACGGAGGAACAGTGGGGTTGGGTCCGGCGTCTTCTCGAGGACACGCGGCGCTGGTCCTTCCCCTCCGATTATGAGGCCTGGAAGCAGAGGGAGATCGAGAAGCGGCGCTTCGAGCGAGGGCTCCTCTTCAGTGGAGGCTCTGGCATCCGAAATGGTTACGAGCTCGAATACAGGGCTCGTATTCCGTGGCGGCCTGCCCCCGAGACACCGCCCGTGAGCCTGCTCACGGCAACGCTTCCCCTCGAGTACGTCGAAGAGCATGGGCCCACCCATGTGCGCCAGCTGGTGCTCGACATGGCCTCCCAGCTGCTTTTCGCCTCCGGGCATGCGGGCCTGGCCTTGCGGCTGCATTGGTGGGTACCGCACTCGGACGACGCCTTCCGCATCGAGCCTCTGCGCTACCCAGGCATCGATCTCCGAGAGGCTTGGGGCCAGGAGGAGTGGATGGGTCTTCGGGTGGACGGCGTCCACTGGCTCAATTTCCTGGGTGCCCCTGTGCTCGAGCGGCTCGGCGGTGCCTCGGCCCTGCGTTCCCGGCTGCATTCCGCCGGAACGACGCTGGTGGAGCTCGCCGAGGATCGCGTTGTTGTCTCCCTGGGAGAGCGGCCGGAAGCAGGAGATCTGACCCGAGGGGAGTCCCTTCCCGCGTACCGTGAGCTCGCCCGGGTGCTCGAGCCGTGGCTCGAGCCGCTGTTCCTGCCGCGAACGACGCCCGTTGAGCAGCCCCGGTACACGTTACTTCGCCTCACCGAGGACGAGGCTCGTCGCTGGTGGAGGCGCTTTCTCGATTGAGCCGGCACCCGATTGTCCGCTCAGGACCGGGCCGTCACTCCTCCGTGAAGCGCAGCTCGCAGTCGCCCTTGAGCGTGCCGCTCAGGGCCGCCCCGATGATCTTCTTGAAGAGCTCCTCTCCGTTGATGTTGATGGAGAGCTGATTCTTGTCACCGGCGATGGTGGCCCCCTCGTCGGCCTGGACCTCTCCCCCGATGGCGGTCACATCCCCCGCCACGGTGGCGCCCTTCTGGAGCTGGACGTTCCCGTTGATGGCGGTGGCATCCCCGGAGACGCGGGCGCCAGCCTCCACCGTCACCTTGCCGCGGATGGCCACCACGTCATTCACCGTGGCACCGGCACGTACCACCACGTCCCCGTCGATGGCCACCGCGTCCCGGACCGCGCTCTTGCCATCGACGACCAGGTCCTTGCCCTGGGAGACCAGATCTCCCTTCTTGACGTTGATGGTGCACTTCGAGCCCTTGGCCTCCTTCTTGGCGTCATCGCCCGCGAGGGCGGCGGCGGGCATGGCGAGCAGGGTGACGACGGTCACGGCGGACAGGAGGGACCTGGACATGGCGTGTGGACTCCGGGAGAGCGGCCGCTCGAGGCGGCGCATCCGGTCTACGGACGTCCCCCGGAATGATTGCGGCGCTGGGCGAGGTGGCTTAGCGGGGGATCGGACGCTTTGGGATTCAAGGACACCCGTCACGGTCCGGACGTGTTACGAAGGGGGGCTGCCGAGCTGGGGTAGGACCGCGTGGGGCTCCTCCCCGCTGGATCGAAGACCCATCGGAGCGCGAGAGCGGGTGGACGTTGGCGCAGGCGACAAAGGCGAAGTTTCCAGAGGCGGGACCCTTTCACCAGGCTCTCAAGACGCGGGTAGACCAGTACTTCAAGGACAGTGGGCGTCCGGCGCGAGATCTCCCGGCCATGTACGCCAAGACGGCGGCACTGCTCGGTTGGTTCGCGGGCTCGTATGCCTTCCTCGTCTTCGTGGCGGATGGGGTGGGGAGCGCGCTCCTCGGGTGCGTGTCGCTCGGGCTGGCGATGGCGGGGATCGGCTTCAGCGTCCAGCACGATGCGAACCATGGGGGCTATTCGGAGCGGCGATCGATCAACCGGCTGCTCGCCCTGACGCTCGATGTGCTCGGCGCTTCCTCCTACGTGTGGAGCTGGAAGCACAACATCTTCCACCACAGCCATCCCAACGTGGCCGGGCTCGACGCGGACATCAACATCGAGCCCTTCTGCCGGGTCGCTCCGAGCCAGACGCTGCGTCCGGCCCATCGCTTCCAGCACCTCTACATCTGGATGCTCTACGGGCTGCTCGCGGTGAAGTGGCAGTTCGTCGATGACTTCAAGGACGTGTTCTCCGGCAAGGTCGGGCTGCAGAAGATGCCGCGTCCCACCGGGCGCAAGCTGGCCGGGGTGCTGCTCGGAAAGCTGTTCTTCTTCAGCTGGGCGCTGGTGTTGCCCGCCTTCTTCCATCCCGTGTGGAAGGTCGTGCTCTGCCACGCGCTGACGTCGTTCATCCTCGGGCTCACGCTCGCCAGTGTGTTCCAGCTCGCACACTGCGTGGAGGAGGCGGAGTTCCCCGAGGTGCCGCAAGGGGGCGGCGACTTCACGCGCGAGTGGGCCGTCCACCAGGTGGAGACGACGGTGGACTTCGCGCGTGGCAACCGGCTGCTGTGCTGGTATCTCGGCGGGCTCAACTTCCAGGTGGTGCACCACCTGTTCCCGCGTGTCTGCCACCTGCACTACCCGGCGCTCTCGCGGATCATCGAGAAGACGTGTCTGGAGCACGGCGTGCGCTACCGCGCCCAGGACAACGTGCGCGCGGCCCTGGGGAGCCACGTGCGTTGGCTCAAACGAATGGGCAAGCCCCTGGCCTTGGAGGCCGTGTGATGAAGGATGAGACTGGGGAGAAGGTCCGCTTCGGGCGTGGGCAGAAGTTCCGGCTCTCCTCGAGGGGCAACGAGGCCGTGTCGGCGTATACGCTCATGGTCGAGAAGGCCCGGGCCGGCTCGGGGCGCGCGCAGTTCGACGCGGCCCGGGGTGATTGGAGCGGGCCTCGTGGCCTGTCTTCCGAGGATGGCCTCTACCTCGTGGAGTTCGGGGTGGGGGAGCGGACGATCTCCGAGGTGACGCGCAACCTCGAGGACTGCGCCAGCCCCAAGGAGGTCAAGGCCGCGATCGATCGCCTGCTGGAGTGCGGCATGCTCGAGCCGGTCGCCGTGCCGGTGCCTCCCCCCGCGCCGCCGCGCCGCTACTGGTAGGCCGCCGGGCCCGGCCCCGGGGGCCGGTTGTGCATTCGACGGCCTACATGGTCCGCCGTGCGATTCAGACTGGCGGCTCGCTGGGGCCCTGAGGCTCAGCCGCCCACGAGCTCGCGCAGCCGCGAGACGAAGCCGCGCACGTCCTCCTCGGTGGTGTCGAAGGACGTCATCCAGCGCACCTCGGAGGTGGACTCGTCCCAGACGTAGAAGAAGGCGTGCTCCTGCATCCGGGGGATGAGCTCCTTGGGCAGGGTGGCGAAGACGCCGTTGGCCTGGGTGGCCCGGGTGATGCGCACCTTGGGGATCGACGAGACCTCCCGGGCGAGCAGCGCCGCCATGGCATTGGCGTGGCGCGCGCTCTTCAGCCAGAGGTCATCCGTGAGGAGCGCCTCGAACTGGGCGGCCACGAAGCGCATCTTCGAGGAGAGCTGCATGCCCTGCTTGCGCAGGAAGCGGAAGTCCGGCGCCAGCTTGGGCTCGAAGACGACCACGGCCTCGCCCACCATCAGGCCGATCTTGGTGCCGCCGAACGAGAGGATGTCCACGCCGCAGTCGGTGGTGATGGCGCGCAGCGGGACACCGAGCGCGGCGGCGGCGTTGGAGATGCGGGCGCCGTCCATGTGCAGGTACATGCCATGGCGGTGCGCCAGGTCCGCGAGCGCGCGGATCTCCTCGGGCGTGTAGACGGTGCCCATCTCCGTGGTCTGGGAGATGGAGATGACGCGGGGCTGCACGTGGTGCTGGTCTCCCAGGCCGCGGATGCGCGGCTCCACGAGCGCCGGGGTCAGCTTGCCGTCCGGGGTGGGGATGTCCACCAGCTTGCAGCCGGTGGCCTTCTCCGGGGCGCCACACTCGTCCACGTTGATGTGCGCGGACTCGGCGCAGAGGATGGCGTGGTACGGCTTCAGGAGCGCGCTCAGGCCCAGCACGTTGGCGCCGGTGCCGTTGAAGACGAAGTGCACGTCCACGTGCGAGCCCAGGTGCTCGCGGAACTTCGCCACCGCGCGCTCGGTCCACGGGTCGCCGCCGTACGCCAGGGCGTGGCCCACGTTGGCCTTGGCAATGGCCTCGAGGATCGTCGGGTGGATCCCCGCGTTGTTGTCGCTGGCAAAACCTCGCTTCGGATTCATTCGGTCGTCCGCTCCTGTCGTTCCGTGCTCAGGGCCGGCCCTGTTGGGCCTTGGCCTGCTTGAAGAGTTCCTGCTCCGCCTTCTCGCGCGGGTGGCCGCCCGCCAGCCGCGTGTCGATGGCCAGCTTCAGCTCCACGTCCGGCCGCGAGAACACCACGGCCGCCGCCTGCTCCAGCACCACGTCTCCCGCCGCCTTCGCCAGCAACCAGTCCGCCATCTCGGGGCGCACCTTCGCCCGCTCACGCGCGTGCTCGGCCGCCTCCTTCAGCTCCGGCTGGGCCCGCAGCGCCTCCGCCACCTCCGCGCCCGAGGGACCCGTCAGCGCCCGGTGCAGGATCGTCCCCATTCCCTGGATGCGCCGCTCCTGCTTCCACACCTTCTCCAGCGCCGCGGACTTCGCCGCTCCACGCTCCAGCGCCACGGTGGCCAGTGCCCACTCCAGGGACGAGCTCACGCCGAGCTGCGGCCAGAGCCTGGCGGCCTCGCGGTAGGCCTCCACCATCGGGGCGAGCTGCTCCGGCTTCAGATCGAAGTAGTGCTGCTTGCCGAGGTTATCGCCCAGCAGGTGCCAGGCCGCCGCGATCGTGGGCGCGTGGTTCGTCTGCTTCGCCCGCTTCAGCGTGGCCTCGGACCAGGCCACGTGCTGGGTCATCCACTTGCCGACCTTCGCGTCCATCTCGCCCGACTCCCACCTCTTGCGGGTCAGCATCCCGGCGCTTGCCTCGAAGGACGGCAGCGTCTCCAGCCGCTTCGCCAGCGACGCCAGGCCCTGCGTGTCCTGGTGCCACCGCAGCCACTGCAGCTGGCGCTCCCAGGCCGAGGCCTTCCCCGGTGACAGGGTCTGCTCCTGCTGGCTCAGCTCCTGGCTCCGGCGCAGCGAGGGATCCGCATCCAGCGCTCGCAGCACCTCCTCGCGCAGTGGGCCATCGAGCAGCGTCCCGAGCAACTCCCGCGCCTCGTCATCCCGCAGGTGAAGCGCCCTGGTGCGCACGAAGCGCTCCAGGACGGTGATCTTGCCCAGGTACTCCAGCGCGTCCGCGAGGTTGCCCACCACCAGGGAGTTGTCCGGCGCCAGCCGCACCGCGTCCTCCAGGTACTTCACCGACGAGCGCAGGTGCGTCACGTCTCCCGTCGCCCGGTAGCGGCCCATGAGCGCCGTGGCCGTGTTGTTGGCGGCCGTCGCGTTGTGCTTCGCCTCGCGGGCCCGGAAGGCCACGTTCTTCGCCAGGGCGCGATCGGCGTCCTCCAGCCGGCTCTCGCGCAGGGCGCGGTAGGCCTCCAGTTGCAGCAGATCGTCCTGGATGGCCGGTGAGCGCGGATCGCTCTTGCGCAGCCACTTCTCCTCCTCGTCCTCGTCCGTGGCCATGCGGGCCAGGGCGATGGCCGCGCCGTACTTCATCTCCGGTTCCGTCGCGGTGTCGTAGACCTCCTCGCAGAGCGGCCGGGCCAGGTCGAGCCGATCCAGCTCGCGGTAGACATGGACCACCTGCAGCGTGAGCTCCGGCTCCTTGCGCTCCACCACGCCGCGCAGCTCCGTGTCTCCCTCCTCGCTCCGGCCGAGCCGGTGGTACACCTGCCCCAGTCCCAGGTGGAAGCGCGGATCTCCCTCGGCGTCCTGGCGGATGGAGAGGAAGACGCGCTCGGCCTCGCCCAGCAGCGCCTGGCGCGCCTCGCCCTCCAGCTCGTTGGCCCGCATCAGCTTCACCATGCCCAGCATGAGCGAGGCCGGCACCACCGACTGGTGACGCAGGTACTCCTCCCGCAGCTTCTCCAGGCGGGGGTCCGCCTCCATCTGCTCGGACAGCCACTCGTTGAAGATCTTCCGCTGCTGCTCCTCGCTGCCGGAGGCCACCTCCAACCGGTTCGACACCTCGGCGGGGAGCTGGCCCGTGCGCGCCCGCGCGACGAGCCGCTCCTGCAGTGCGTCCGCCTCCTCCGCGTACTTGCGCTGCACGCGCTGGAAGGACTCCAGGCGATCGGCGACGTAGGTGGAGAGCACCGCATCCGCCTCGGGCAACTGTCCCAGGTCCCGGTAGCAGAGGCCGAGCATCATCTGCGCATCGCCCGTGAGCCGCCCCATGGGCCCGAGCGCCGTCAGGGTGGCCATGGCCTCCTTCGCATCTCCCTGGGCGCGCGCCAGGCTGGCCATCGCCACGGCCAGCTCCTGGTTGCCAGGAGATGCCTTCAAGGCCTGGGCGATCTTCGCCCCGTCGCCCTCCTCGATGAGCGCCTTGTCCTTCGCGTTCGTGGCGACGGCCGCCTCCAGCCGCTTGCGGTAGAGGGCCACCTTGTCGCCGCGGGACGTGTTCTGGTCCTTGTGCTTCGTCCACGCCTCCACATCACCGGAGGCCTCCAGCCACAGCGAGGGCGCCTCGCCGAAGGTGTCGATGATGGCCTCGGCCGCGGCCAGTGACTCCTGGCCAGGGAGCCGGACGTAGAGCGAGAGGGCCCGCAGGGGCTGATCCTTCACGAGCCGCTCCGCCTGGCCGCGCATGAGCGCCACCCGCCGCTCCTTCAGCGCGGGAGTGCCCGCCACCCGCAGCGCGTCCTCCACCACGGTGAGTGCCGCCCGCGCGTCCGCCGTCGTCTCCTGGCCGATCTCCCGGGCGCAGGCGTCGAGCCGCTCGCCGAAGCGGGCCGAGGGCTCGCCGCTGATCGCGCTGGAGGGCAGGGTGCTGATGCCCGTCACCACGCGGCCCACCGCCTCCACCGAGTCCTTCGTGCAGGGCGTGGGCAGGCCCGCGAGGCTCAGGCTCACCACGGCGTCCCCCGCCCGGGCCCGCGCCGAATCATCCGTATGCGCGTCGATGACGGAGCGGTAGCGCTCGATGGCCTGCTCGCGCGAGAGCGTGGCCTCCGCCTTCTGGGCCTCCTCCAGCGCCAGCCGCGCCAGGCGCTCCGGCGAGTTCAGGTAGCCGTCCACGCCCGACCAGAGCAGCGAGCCCGCGATCCCGGCGAGCACCAGCCGCTGCCACACGCGCGTCACGGGGCCGAGCGACTCCTTGGAGTAGAACTGGTACGCGTTGCCTTCCACCTCGCGCACCCGGTAGGCCGTCAGCGGGAACACGGGGATGAAGATCAGGCTGATGAAGTACGTGGCCACGTAGGAGCCGTCCGGGGCCTCGTCGCGCTTGCCGTACAGCCCCACGCCGCAGCCGTTGAGGCGGAAGAGGGTGGGGGCGCCATTCAGGGGGCGCGAGCCCCGGAGCGCGGTCTGGGCCGCCTGCTTCAGCACCAGCTGGCGGGTGTCCTTCACCACGCGCTTGAGGAGGGCGTCCGCCTTGTCGAAGCGGCCCTTGCCCAGGAGCCACCCCGCGTACGCGAAGCGGCAGAAGACGTCCGGCTCGGCCAGTCCGGCCTCGAGCTCCGCGCGCTGCGCGGCGTCCTCGCACAGCTTCACGGCCTTCTCCAGCAGGCGGCGGCAGCCCTCGGCGCTGCCCGTGGCGTGCAGGAGCGCCGCGACCCGGCTGGCCACGCCCGCCACCCGCTTGCGCACGAGCACCTTCAGCTCGGCCTCGTCGGCCTCCTCCAGCGCGCCGGACAGGCCGTCGAGCACCCGCTCCATGCCCTGACGCACCATGTCCACGCGGACCGTCATGCCCTTCCAGTCCGTCCGCTCCGGATCCGGCTCCAGCACATCCTCGGCGAGCAACCCCGCGACATGGCGGATGTCCTCGGCCAGCGTGTTCAAGCGCTCCATCGGTTCCCCCCTCCAGGGACTGAATGCGCGCGGGACCATAGGCGATACGCCCGGTGGGGGCGAGCCCCCGTCACGCCAGGCGCCACTCTTGCAGAGTCCACGGAATGGAGCCCGGGGAGGGCCCTCACGTGGACATGACGACGCACCGGCGCGACCTCGCCATCTGGGGCTACGCCTTCGGCTACTTCGCTTGCTACGCGCCCTACAGCGCGCTCACCAAGGCGCTTTCACGCGGAGCGTTGGACGGAATGACGCGCGGTATCTCCGGATTCGAGCTGCTGCCCTGGAGCACGCTCGCGTCCGGGGTGGGCATGTTCCTCTTCCTCACCGCGCGGGGCTGGTGGCAACACGCGAGCACCCGCACGGTGCTGGGCGTGAGGGTGCCCTTCCCCGGCCCGTGGACGTTCCTCTCGGGGCTGTGCTCGGCGGCCATCATCGCCACCACCACGCTGGCCTATACCTTCAGCGGCACGTCCATCGTCTTCATGATGCTGCTCATGCGCGGGGGCGTGCTCATCCTCGCGCCGGTGGTGGACCTGCTGAGCCGGCGCCGGGTGGCGTGGCCCTCGTGGGTGGCGCTCGGGCTGAGCTTCGGCGCCGTGGCGGTGGCCACCGCGCCCGGTGTGGATGCCCGCGTCACCACGGCGGCGCTGGTGGACCTGGGCGTGTACCTGCTCGGCTACTTCATCCGGTTGCGCTTCATGAGCCACCTGGCCAAGACGGGGGAGCCCACGGCCGGCATCCGCTACTTCGTCGAGGAGCAGATGGTGGCCACGCCCGTCCTCGTGGCGGCCCTGGCGGTGGGCGCGCTCATCGGCGAGGGGCCCGTGCTCACCGACATCCGCCACGGCTTCACGGAGCTGTTCTCGCGCGGGCGGGTGCTCGAGGAGCTCTTCGTGGGCGTGCTGTCCCAGGGCACCGGCATCTTCGGAGGCCTCATCCTGCTGGACCACCGGGAGAACTCCTTCTGCGTCCCGGTGAACCGCGCCTCCAGCATCGTCGCGGGCGTGGTGGCCACGGGGCTGCTCTCCGCGCTGCTCGGAATGCCGGGCGCGGGGAAGCGGGAGCTGGTGGGTGCCGCGCTGGTGATGGGGGCCATGCTGGTGCTCGGCCTCCCCACGGTGCTCGCGGCCCGCCGCGCGGCGAAGCGGGCCGCTGGACTCCCGGAGGCTGGCGCTCCGGGACGGTGAGGCTACTTCTCCTCGGTCACGTGCAGCGTGAGGACGGGGCAGGGGGCCCGGGCGATGACCTTCTGGGCCACGCTGCCCAGCAGCAGCCTCGGCAGGCCCCGGCGGCCGTGCGTGCCCATGACGATCAGATCGAACCCGCCCGTCTCGGCGACGCGCAGGGTGGCCGCGGCGGGCTCACCCACCTCCAGCCGCTGGGTGATGGGACCCGGGGCGTTGAGCTCGCCGATGAGCGTGGTCAGCTCCTGGCGGGCCGCATCCAGCGCCGTCTTCTCCAGCGACTGGGGATTCCAGCCCGGCGCGGCCACCAGGAGATCCGGCGCCACGTACTGGGGCGGCTCCCAGGCGTGCATCACCTCGATGGAGGCATTGAACGGTTTGGCCAGCTGCACCGCGTAGTCGATGACGGCCTTGGAGCCCTCCATCAGGTCCACGGGGACGAGGATGCGAGAAGGCGTGGGCATGGATATTCCCTCCGTTGCGGCCCGGACCCTGGAGTGGGGCGGGTGCTCTGCTGCTTCATCCCTGGAAGATGCGTGCCAGGGCCGTTTCACGCACCGTGGGGTGTCCGCGCGCAAACTCTTCCGCGCGGTGCGGAAGGGGCGCAAGCCTTGCGCGGGACGGCGGCCTGCCCGGAGGGGTGGGGGCGGGGCCCGGGGGTGTCCGAAATGAAAAACGGCGGCCCCGTGAGGAGCCGCCGCTGGTCCCCGCGCGCCCCAGAGACGCGCGGGAACACCTGAAGCCGGAATTACAGGCCGATCTCGGCCAGGCGGGCGCGGATGGCCGTGGCCTCGACGCCCCGGTTGGAGGCGCTGGTGCTGTAGTTGGTGCCGACGCCCACGTGGTGCAGGCCGATCACCAGGTGCGCGTTGGCGGCGCCCGCGCCCGCGAACACCGGCGAGCCGGAGGAGCCGCCCAGCGTGTCCGCGTTGTAGGACAGCTCGTTGGTGGTCACGTTGGTGTTGAGCACGGTGCCCGGCGAGTACTTCTTGTTGGGCACGCAGCTCGGGGTCGCGATGTAGTCGCAGTTCTGGTGGACGATGTACATCGCGGAGCTGTTGGCCGCGTTGGTGCTGGCCACCGTCAGCTTCCCGTACACCTGGCCGGGCAGGTAGCCGTTGAGGGGCTTGCACGTGAGGACGGTCATGTCCTCGGCCGTCCAGGTGCGCACGAAGGTGGAGCAGTCGTACCAGATGCGGCTGGTGGAGGCGACGCCGTTCTCGTAGTTGAAGGACACCCGGGCGCCCACCGCGTCCGCGCTGCTGCCGACGCAGTGGTTGTTGGTGACGATCTTGTCATTGGCCACCAGCCACGCGGTGCAGCGGCTGCCCACGGCGGGGATGGACAGATAGCCCACCGCCTTGGAGCGGATGCGCTCGGTGCTGGTGGAGCTCAGCGACGTGACCTCCGACCAGTTCACCGAGCCGACGATGACAGGGGACTCGACCGAGGCCGCGTCGGCGTTCGGAACGTCCTCGGGCAGCTCCGCCACACCACAACCCGTCAGACCCACCACGAGGAACGCACGGACCAGCTTCAGGCTCATAAAGGGGCTCTCTCTCTGTCGCGCGGGGAAGTGCGCGCGGCCAGTCTGATGGCACTTGCCGTGCCAATCCCCCAAGTGGCTGTTTTCACTCGGGACAGGTCCTTTCTCATGGGCTGATGGTGGTGCGTCCGCGCTCCTGTTTCTGGGTTGTAGATGTAAAAGGGTTGCACAAATCCGGACGAAACCCGAGTCGGCCCCGGACCTTATGGGCTCCAAGCGAGTGTCCTGAAACAGAACATCATGCTTTCTGGGATTTGTAGCGAAAACGGACAATTCACGCGGCATGTCCGGGGAGCAGGGGGGCGTGGGGGGCGCTCGGCCCGACGCGCCATGTGAGGGTTGTGCCAGGTGCCTAGTTTTCCTCTTTGGCGGAAGGAGGAGCCATGCGTCCACCCATTGACTCGGGCACGGTCCTCATCACCGGGGCCTCCTCGGGGATTGGCAGGGAGCTCGCCCGCCAGCTCGCCCGCCGGGCCCGGACCCTGGTGCTGGTGGCGCGCCGGGAGGAGCGCCTGGAGGCCCTGCGCGACGAGCTGCTCGAGCGCAACCCCACCCTGGGCGTGGTGGTGGAGCGGTGCGATCTGGCCCAGCCGGACGAGGTGGACTCGCTCCTGGACTCGCTGCACCGGCACCTGGTGCGGGTGGACGTGCTGGTGAACAACGCCGGCCTGGGGGACTACGGCCTCTACGAGCAGGAGAGCTGGGCGCGCATCCACCAGATGGTGCAGGTGAACGTGACGGCGCCCCTGCTGCTCACCCACCGGTTGTTGCGGCGCATGGTGGAGCGCAAACGCGGCGGCATCCTCAACATCGGCTCCTGTTGGGCGCGGGCCTTCCTCCCGGGCCTGGCCGTCTACAACGGCACCAAGCACTTCCTCGATGGGTTCACCGAGTCGCTGCGGCTGGAGTTGATGGGCACGGGGGTGGTGGTGACGCAGGTGGCGCCCGGGCCCGTGGACACCGAGTTCAACGAGGTCGCGGGCACCCAGACACTCGCCGGCCGGGCTCCGTCGTGGTTGCGCATCTCCGCGGCGCAGTGTGCCCGCGAGGCCCTCGAGGGATTCGATCGGGCCCGGCCGCTCGTGCACCCGGGCCTCGCGTACCGGTGGTTGGTGCGGATGTCGTCGCTCATGCCCCGGGGCGTGCTGCGGGCCGCGGGCCTTCCGGCCGCCCGACAGCTCCGGCACGGCACCTCGCTGCTGGATCCCGCGCACCCGGATACCGGCCAGCGCGTGTTGCTGGCCGGGGGTCCCGAGGGGGTGTGAGCATAGGGCTCGTGGTGTGGGGGCCGTCTATACTGGCGGGCCTATGAGCCACCATGTGTTGGCAGTTTTGAGTCTCCTGTTGCTGTCCGCCTGTAGCATGCCGTACCCCGCCGCGGGAAACGCCGACGCGGGCTCCGGTAGTGATGCGGGACTCGACGGAGGGCAGACGGATGCCGGAGGGGAATACGATCTCCCATCGATTCCCTACACGGTGGACCCGGCCCCGCCCATCGAGGCTCCCCAGGAGACCTGGACGTTCGTCCCGGTTCCCGACGCCCACTGCGCCAACGGCACGTCCACGGGCATGGCCGTCAACCTGACCGGCCGCTCCAACCAGGTCGTCATCTTCCTCGCTGGCGGCGGCGCGTGTTGGGAGGCGGCGGCCTGCGCGCTCGGCACCGCCACGCACATCAACGACACCATGGGCGAGGGCCCCGTCCTGGCCGAGGCCCGGGCATCGAATCTGGCGGTGTTCTTCGACCGCGCCGACACCGGCAACCCGTTCCGTGACGCGAGCTTCGTCTACATTCCCTACTGCACCGGAGACCTTCACGGCGGGACGCGCGTCCACACCTATGACTGGTTCGGCCCGAGGAGGCTCGAGCACGTCGGCGCCCGGAACATGGACGCGTACCTGCGGCGGCTGCGGCCCACCTTCCCCAATGCCGGCCGGGTGTGGCTCACGGGGGTGAGCGCGGGGGGCTACGGTGCGACCCTCCACGGGTGGCGCGTGCAGAAGGCGCTGCCGTGGGCGCGGGTCGATGTGCTGAATGACTCGGGGCTCATCATCGACACGGCGGGGGATGGCCGCTACGGAACGATGCGTCAGAACTGGGGCCTCGAGTTCCCTCCCGGCTGCACGCAGTGCGAGGCGGGCCTCTCGGCTGTGCTCGACAGTTCGGCGCGGTTGCTGGCCGCGCCGCGCCGCTACGGCATGCTCGGCTACCTCCAGGACGGAACCATCGCCGCCTACTTCGGACTGACTGGCGCCCAGGTCCAGACCCGGTTGGAGGCGGTGCGCGCCTCGGCGGCCTCGAACATGAAGACGTACTACCTGCCAGGCGATCCGCACGTGGTCCTGTCCACTCCGAATATCGCCACCAGCACGGGGCTCACCGCGAGGGAGTGGGTGCGGAGGTTGGCCGAGGACGACACGACCTGGGAGCACGCGGGCCCTTGAGCCGGCCCCCGTCGGCCGGTGAATCGGAAAAACTCCGGGGGGCGGCCGAAGCGCCCCCGCGCCTCGTGCCGCCCCCCGTGAGGTGCTGCCCGTCTACAGTCCCGCCCCGCTGATCAGACCGGGATGTGGTCGGAGATGATGGGCTCCGGCATGCCCCGCGAGCGGCGTCCGAACTGGGTGCGGATGACCGCGCCGAAGCCCACCAGCGCCGCCGCCACCACCACCAGCGTTCCCAGCACCGGAATCCGCCCCACCACCAGCAACAGCAGCAGCCCCAGCGCCATCACCATCGCCTGCGTCTTGCGGCCGCGCATCACCGGCAGCCGCGTGCCGATGCTGCTCGCCACCGCCGTGAAGCCCACCGCCGCCGCCAGGGGCGGGAGCAGCCACAGCGCCACCGCCACCGGGATGCCGATGATCGTCACCGCGAGGACGATCGACACCACGAGCAGGGGGATGGACGCGGGAAGCAGCGCCAGCGTCCCCACCAGTCCCACCACTCCGCCCGCGAGCGGCTTCGCCTGGATGTCCTCCGCCAGCGCCTTCATCCGCGCGGGGAAGAGCATCTGTCCCAGGAAGCCCAGTCCGAACAGCACCGCGAACTGGATGAGGAAGGCGGCGAAGCCACCGCTCCCGTGCCGCTCCTCCCGCTCCTCGTCGTCATCGCCGGCGTCCGGGTGCTTCGCCTTCCTCAGGCCGTGCTTCAGCTCGCCGGAGATCACCTTGCCGAGCTTCGCGCCGCCGAAGGACTCGGTGCTGCCCTCGACGCGCGCCCCGTCCTGCTTGACGACGGCGCCGCCGAAGGACGAGACGTCTCCCTTCACCACGGCGTTGGGGCCGAGCACCACGTTGCCGCCGAAGGCGTGGGCGTCTCCATCCACCTGGCCGTCGATGTCCAGGTTGCCGCCGAAGACGACCGCGTCATCGTCCACGTGCCCCTTCACCGTCAGGTTGCCGCCGTAGACGACGGCGCTGTCCACCGCCTCGCCCTCCTTGACCTCGATGGAGCGGCCGCGGGCCACCACGTCCCGCGAGCCGTTGCTGGAGCGCCGCGCCTCCTTCATCTTCTGGCGCATGCGCTCCTTCACCTCGTCCTCGTCCACGGCGCTCTCGGCCACCGCGTCCGCGTCGTGCGGGGGCGTGGGCGGCGGAGGCGCCACGGCGGGCACCGGAGGCACGGGGGCCGCCGCGTTGGCGTTCTCCGAGCCCGTCCCCACGGAGCGCACCGTGAAGATGCCGTCCTGCTCGTCCAACTGCAACGAGTGGGCGCGGGCCACGGTGCGCAGCGCCTGCCGGGCGCTCACGTTGTTGAGGTAGACCTCGGCGGGCGCGTCCATCGGGCCGATGAGCACCAGGTTGAGCCCGCCTTCCTCGGAGATCTCCTGGAGCACGTCCTTCAACGTGCCGCGGGCCTGGATGCTGATGGTGGTGTCCTCGGCCTGGGGCTGGGCGTTCCGCGTCTGGGCGAGGGCAAGGGGCGAGGCGAGGAGGGCCGCGGAGAGCAACAGGCCCCGGGAATTGAAGGGTTTCATGGCGACACTCACGCTTCGGAAGGGGTGGGACCGTTGCCGATCAGCCGCTTGAGGCCGAACACGGACGAGAGGATGACGAAGGCGACCAGGGCGACCAGCGGGCCGGCGGCGGTATTCCACAGCGCGTGGACTCCGCTCATCAGGGCCTCTGTGAAGGCCGTGCCGCCCACCAGGGTGCGGGCCACCGACTTGCCGAGCCCGCTCAGGGCCGCGTCGCTGGTGAGCAGCAACCCGAGCCCCATCATCAGCGAGGCGCCGAGGATGGACAGGCCCGTCCACAGCTCGCGGCGCACGGGCGTGGGCTCGGCGGCGACCCGCGCCATCACCTTGTGCACCAGATCCGCCGGGGGGAGCGGATCCGCCAGCCGGCACAGATCCTTCTCCAGCAGCCGGTGCTCCTCGATGATGGCGGTGCACAGCGGGCACTGCTCCGCGTGCTCCAGGGCGGGACCTTCACCGGCCTCCAGCTCGGTGAAGAGCACCTCGAGGTCCGGGCATTCGATGGACGTGGGGGTCATGTCGGCTCCTCCGGGCTCATGTGCTTGCGGAGCTTCTCCCGGGCGCGGAACAGGCGCGCCATGATGGTGCCGGGCGCGCAGCCCAGCACCTGGGCGATCTCCTTCGTGGTGCGCTTCTGCACGTAGTAGAGCGCCAGCACCTCCCGGTCGTCGGCGGACAGGGTGGCGAGCGCCGCCTCGAGCGACTGGCGCTCCTGGCGGGCGATGGCGCCGTCCTCGAGCGAGGCCTCTCCGTTGGGGAGGACCTCCTTCATGGGCTCGAGCTCCTCCGTCTTCACCTTGGTGCGCCGGCGCAGCAGGTCCAGGCACAGGTTGCGGGTGATGGCCATCACCCACAAGTCGAAGGGGCGCGCGTCGTCGTACTTGTGGAGGTTCTGGTAGGCGCGGAGGAAGGCCTCCTGGGCGATCTCGGAGGCCTCGGCCTCGTTGCCGAGCAGGCGCAGGGCCAGGCCATAGACCGGGCGTTGCACGCTGCGCACGAGCGACTCGAAGGCGGACGGGTCACCCCGCCGGGCGGCGGCCACATCCGCCTTCCAGGGAGTGGCCGGGGCGTCATCGGCCATCAGCATGCCGATAGCCCGGGCGAGGTCCGCGACGTTTGCTGCGTTGAGGGCGAGAGCGTTCACGCCCAGGTCTACGGAACATGTCTGGCCTGATTGCACCGCCGGGAAAATCGGCGGTCCCTGTTACTTTTTCTTCCGTGATTCCGGGCGCTTGGCCGCCTGCTCGCGCCGCGCCTGCTCCTTGGCGTCTTTTTTCTGCCGCTGGCGCTCCAGGAATCCGGCCGAGGGCTGGGACGGGCGGTGGTCCTGGGCGGGCTCCCGGGCCTGGGTCCGCCTGCCGGGGGTGGGGGCACCTTCCGGAGCCGGGGAGCGCCGGGCGGCCCGGGGGCCCGCCGTGGGTGCCGCCCTGGGCTCGGAGAGGGGAGGGGTGGGCGCGGGGGCCCTGCGGGGTCCCCGGGGCGCGAAGGCGGTGTCGCCCGACTCCCGCTCGTTGTCGTCCCTGTCCTCGACGGGGGCGCGCCAGGACTCGCGGATCTGCTGCGCGGTGTCCTCCGCGTACTCGAAGTGGAAGAGCCGCTTGATGACGAGCGTGGCGTAGGCGCCGGGGGGCAGGGTGAAGGCGATGTTCACCTTGAGGTAGCCCCGGTTCAGGTCATCGTTCTGCACGCGGCCGATGACGAGCTTGTGCGGGATGACGACGGTGGGGCGCTCCTCGTGCTTGAAGTAGAGCATGCGCGAGGCCTCCTCGATGCGGAGGTCCTGCAGCTTCAGCTTCTCGCGGCCGAGCACCCACTCCACGGCCTGCTTCACCGTCGGATCCCCGAAGGTGCTGTCCGGGGCGAGCAGCGGGAAGGTGGACGAGCGCAGCGCCTCGAGCACCCCGGCGTCGGCGTCGCGGTGGAAGAGCAGGGTGCCCGCCTGGTACTTCAGGGGGAAGAGGTTCTCGCGGGGCAGCAGCAGCTGGAGGTAGCGCCGCACGCCCTCGTTCCAGAGGTAGCTCTGGTAGGTGAAGAGCAGCATGGCGCGGTAGGACGCGTCGATCTGCAGGAAGGCGCGCAGGTAGTCGCCGGGGTGCTCGCGCAGGGACTTGAGGATGCGGTGGTACTTGCGGCTGCCCTCGAAGGGGACGCGCGCGTCCCACTTGCCCCAGTTCTCGCGCCAGAAGGCCTTCACCTTGGCGTCCTCGCTGCGGTCCAGCTCCGAGGGCTGGGCGAGGTAGTTGCGCAGCGCGGCCTCGAAGTCACCGCGGATGAGATCCTTGGCGATGAAGCCCTGGCCGTGCTTGAGCGAGCCGAAGCGCTGGCTGTCGAAGTAGTTCACCACGCCCAGGCGGTTGATCTCCGCGGCGGCGCGGTTGAGCGGGCCAATGGACTCCTCCGTCAGCATGCGCACGGTGACGGCGAAGCGGTTGGAGGTGATGTTGGCGGCCGACAGCGGCTGATCCGTGCGCCCCAGGTACTTCAGGCGCAGATCCGGGTCCTGCATGTCCACGTCCGCCCCGTCCACCGCGATGAGCTGCTCGGTGCGGCCCTGCTTGTCCTTCAGGCCGCAGTACGAGATGGAGCCGGGCCTGAGGCCGAAGGCGTCGCGGATGCGGTCCGCCGCGTCGAAGGTGGACAGCTTCTGCTTGTCCATCAGGTAGACGCGGTGGCGACCGCTCGGCACCTCGTCGAAGCGGTACGACTCCTTGACGGAGAAATCCTCGGGCTTCTGCTTGATTCGCACGGGGATCCCTTAACAGCCAGGGTGGCCTGAGAGGAAGGAACGAATGGCCGGGGGCCTGACAACCCGACATCCCGCGGCGTAAGGTGCCGCCCCCCATGAGACTGCTCCCCCTGCTCGTCCTCCTGCTGGTCACCGGCTGTGCCTCCACCCTGTCCACCCTGCAAACGGCGAAGCCGCTCGCCCGGGGCCAGTTCCAGGTCTCCGGCGCGGTGGGCGTCTTCACCCCGGTGGGCCAGCTCGGCACGCTGCTCGACGAGGGCATCCGCCAGGGCAAGTCCATCCGCGACACCATCGAGTCCGGCCAGCCCTACCACCTGGAGGAGGCGGAGGCCCAGCGGCTGCTCGGCGTGGGCATGGCGCTGGCGGTGGCGCCCCCGGGTCCGGCCAACGAGTTGATGATCCGCACCGGCCTGCTGGACTCCCACACCCTGGACCTGGGCCTGCGCCTGAGCACCACCTCCCTGCGCCTGGACGGCAAGGTGCGCCTGGCGCACGGCGGCGATCCCGAGGACTCCCTCCTGCCCGACTACCAGCGCAAGTCCTATGACCTGGCCATCGGCCTGGGCTACTCGCGCCACGTCTTCAAGAGCCCCGTCCTGGACGCCCTGGAGATCGTGCAGATCGACGAGTTCTCCCGGTGGGACCTCGAGGTCCCCGTCTACCTGAGCATGGACCTGGGAGACATCTTCAAGCTGTACGCGGCCCCCAAGTACATCTACAGCCGCACCTCGCTGGACTCGAAGCTGGTGGACCTCTCCCAGGAGGGCCAGGACGTCTCGGGCTTCGACCTGTCCCTGCCGGCCGAGGTGACCAGCCACTTCTACGGCGCCAGTGTGGGCATTGCTTTGGGCTACAAGTACGTCCACTTCTATGCCGAGCTCACCGGCGGCTACACCGACTGCCGCCCCGTCGTCTTCGGCCAGCGGCGCGATCTGGGGGGGGTCACCCTGTACCCGTCCATTGGAATCGCCTTCAAGAATCCGCTGCCGCTGGGCAGGCAGGCGTCCCGTTCGGAGACTCCGCCAGCCCCGCAAAACCCGGTTTCGCTCCCTTGAAGCAGCCCTCCAGGCGGGCGTCCGTGGTCGTTCCGGCGCTTCCACGGCTCTGGTAGTGTCCCGCCGGTTCCGTCGATGTCCGGACCGTCGAGGTCTCGCGCGTGAGTCAAGGTTCCACCCAATCCGCAAAGTCCCTCAACCCGCGGGGGCCGCACCTCAAGGGGCGGTTCCCGGATGGAACGACCGGGGAGTACCCCCTCGGGGAGCTGACGACCCTGGGCCGCCATCCGTCCAACACGGTGCGGCTGGTGGATCGCGAGGTGTCCAAGGAGCACGCCACCATCGAGCGGATGGGACGCGACTTCATCCTGCGCGACCTGGGCTCGTCCAACGGCACCTTCGTCAACGGGCGGCGCGTGGCCGAGCTGCGGCTGCGGGACGGGGATGAGATCAGCCTGGGCACCTCCAAGCTCGTCTTCCACTCCGGGGAGCCGGCGGTGGCCTCGGCACCGCCCGTGGCGGGCCCGAGCGCCTCTCCGGGACGGGCCGCGCCCCGGGTGACGGTGGTGGCGCAGTCGCACTCCATCCCCGCGTTCCTCGCGCAGATGGATCAGCAGGTGCCGCAGAACTTCCGGCCCGCCGAGCAGATCCAGGAGCTGGCCACCCTCAAGCGCGAGTACGAGAAGCTGCGCATCGCCTACGAGTTCCACCGCCAGGTGAGCCAGCAGGGCAAACAGGCGGATCTCTTCGAGCAGATCCTGTCCGTGGCCTTCCAGCTGCTGGCGGCGGACCACGGCGTCGTCCTCAAGCCGGGCCCGGACGGCCAGTTCACCCCGGCGGCGATGAAGCACCGGCAGGGCAGCCAGCCCAACGTGATGGTCTCCGACACCGTGCTGCAGAAGGTGGCCGAGACGAAGAAGGGCGTGCTCACCGCGGACGCCATCATCGACGAGCGCTTCTCCTCCTCGGAGAGCATCGTGGCGCAGGGCATCCGCTCGGCCATGGCGGTGCCGCTGCTGGCCAAGGGCAAGCTGGAGGCGGTGCTGTTCCTGGACTCGCGCCAGCAGACCAACGCCTTCTCGGAGAAGGATCTGACCATCCTCTCGGGCATCGCGGCGCAGGCGGCCATCGCCCTGGAGAACGCGGCGCTGGGCGAGCAGATCCAGGCCGAGGCCATTACCCGCGCCGAGCTCAGCCGCTTCCTGTCGCGCGCGGTGGCCGAGGCGGTGATCCGCGGCGAGACGGAAGACCTGCGGCAGAGCCGGCTGGCGGAAGTGACGTGCCTGTTCGCGGACATCCGCGGCTTCACCACCCTGTCGGAGAACGAGTCTCCGCAGGAGGTGGTGTCCATGCTCAACGAGTTCTTCACCCTGATGGCGGGCGTGGTGTTCCGCCACGAGGGCAACCTGGACAAGTTCATCGGCGACTGCGTGATGGCGGTGTGGGGCCCTCCCTCGCCGCACTCGGACGATCCGGCGCGGGCGCTGCGCGCGGCGCTGGAGATGCAGGACGCGGTGGAGGTGCTCAACGGCTCGCGCATGGCGGCGGGCAAGCGGCCCATCGAGGTGGGCATCGGCGTGAACACCGGCCAGGCCGTCGTGGGCTACATGGGCAGCACCGAGCGCCATGAGTTCACCGCCATTGGCGACACGGTGAACACGGCTTCCCGCCTGTGTGGCCTGGCCCGGGGCGGCGAGGTGGTGGCCAACCAGAGCACCGTGCAGAAGGCCGGCACCGGCTTCGAGGTGGAGCCGCTGCCCGTCACCCAGGTGAAGGGCAAGGAGAAGGGCGTCCAGGCGTTCCGCGTCCTCGGGTTGGAGATCACCAACTCCCAGCGATGAAGACCCTGAACTGCCCCAGCTGCGCGCGCGCGCACGACGTGAGTGGCTTCGCGGAGGGCCATGAGGTGGCGTGTGCCTGCGGTGCGCGCTTCCCGGTGCGGGCCGCGCCGCCCTCCGAGCTGGAGCCCATGCTGTCCGCGCCCACGCTGGTGCGCCACTCGTTGCCGGTGGCGGGGACTGAGCTGGAGCCGAGGGAGCAGGAAGCGGAGGCCACGGGCATGGGTGGCGCGGTGGAGCTGCCGGGCTACGAGCTGGTGCGCGTGCTGGGCCGGGGCGGCATGGGCGAGGTGTGGCTGGCACGGCAGCAGTCGCTGCGCCGCATGGTGGCGGTGAAGATCCTGCCGCCGCGGCTGGCGAAGGATCCCGAGTTCGTCACGCGCTTCGACAAGGAGGCCACGGCGCTCGCGGCGCTCAACCACCCCAACATCGTGCAGATCATCGATCGCGGGGTGGCGGGGGAGCATTACTACTTCGTGATGGAGTACGTGGAGGGGCGCTCGCTGCGCGACGTGATGCGCGAGCTGTCGCCTCCCGAGGCCCTGCGCGTGGCGCTGCAGGTGGCGCGGGCCATCGAGTGCGCGCACGACAAGGACATCATCCACCGCGACCTGAAGCCGGAGAACATCCTGCTGGACGGGCGCGGGCACGTGAAGGTGGCGGACTTCGGGCTGGCGGGCATCCGCCGGCCGGACTCGCGGCTGCAGCTCACCGCCACGGCGGTGGCCATGGGGACGCTCAACTACATGGCCCCGGAGCAGCGCCGGGACGCGAAGAACGTGGATGGGCGGGCGGACCTCTTCTCGTTCGGCGTGGTGCTCTACGAGATGCTCACCGGCGAGGTTCCGGTGGGGCGCTTCAAGCTGCCGTCCGAGCGCGTGCAGGGGTTGGACGCGCGGGTGGACGCGGTGGTGGCGCGGCTGCTGGAGAACGAGCCCGAGGCACGCTTCCCGAAGGCCGCCGAGGTGTGCCAGGCGCTGGAGGGGCTCGTATCGAGCACCTCGCTGCCGCCGGGAGCGCTGCGGGCCCAGGAGGAGCTGAGCCCGGTGCGCAGCCGGCTGCGGACGGGCTGGCGCACGGTGCGGGCGGTGCTCTCGGTACTGGGCGGGCTGGTGGTGATCTTCGCCGGAGCGAGGCAGGTGCTGGGTCCGGCGACCCTCTACCAGGGGACCACCGGGAAGCTGGTGCTCGGATCGTGGGGTCCCTGGTGGAAGGAAGCGGGCAAGCCGTGGCCGGCCAACACGGAGGGGGATCTGTTCGTCCACTCGATGATGGAGGACCAGACGGACGGGAAGGTGCGGCTGCGGGTGGACTTCATGCCGGGCAACGAGGAGCTGAATGCCCACGCGGGGACGTGGAAGCTGGAGAACGGACAGCTCCATGTCATCCAGGGCGGCGATGAGACCACCGATGGGCAGCTGATTCCGCGTGCGTACCTGGCCCACCGCTACTTCTCCAGCGACGACTTCACCGTCGAGGCGCTGATGAGCGCGACGCCACTGGACAAGGGTTACGTCCAGGAGCCGGACGCGCAGCACTACGCCGAGCTGTCCTACCGCGTCACGGGCCTGCAGGTGTCCGTCTTCGCCATCCCGGAAGCGGGCATGCGGCTGGGCTGGAAGTACACCACCCCGGAGGGCGAGATCGTGGCGGGCAACAGCTCGCAGGACGTGGAGAGCCTGGTGCAGGACGAGACGCCCGTGCCCTGGCACCCCTTCCGCGTGAAGCTGCAGCTCAAGAAGAAGAAGAACGGCGTGGACGTGGCCGCGTACCTCAACGGCGCCTCCGAGCCCTTCGCGTCCAAGTTCCTGGAGGGCTTCCAGGGGCGTTCGGCGAAGGTGGCGCTGGGGTGCCGCAACCTGGTCTGCACCTTCGACGAGGTGGTGGTGCGGGGCCTCCCGACGAAGAAGTCCACGAACACCCACAAGGTGGCGGAAACCCAACAGGAGTGACGGCACGCCTCGTCCTGGAGGACGAGCCCGCGTCCGCGAGTGCACGGGAGCACGCTCCCGGTGTGCTCTTGCGGAAGGCGGAAGGCGGGAGGCGTCTCCACCTTTGGCCGGGACTCCAGGTCGAGGGGGAGCCATGGACTTGCGGTGGGCATTCGCCCCGCTGTACGCGGCGAGCCTGGGTGCACTGGTGGTCGCGGCGTTCGCCTTTGGCCGCAAGGACGCCCGCGCCTTCATGCCGCAGTGGCCGATGGCGTGGTTCGGACTACTGGCGGTGCTCTTCGCGCTCGTCGCGCTGCGGGACGGGGCCGGTCCCTTCACCTGGGTGTCCCTGGGATCGCTCGGTGACGGGCTGGGCCTGGCGCTGCTGGTGGCGGCGGCGGGGCTGGCGGTGGTGGGCTCCCGCGTCTGGGTGCGCGCGGACGCGCTGCGGGCCGAGGCCCCCCGGAGCATCGACGAGGGCGTGGCGGCGCTGCGCGCGGGCCGCTCGCCGGGGTGGGGCGTGTACCGGGGCCGGCTGGCGTCGAGCGATCAGGTGACGTCGCCGGGCGGCGTGGTGTGCGCCTTCTACGAGGCGGAGCTGCGCGGCGTCATGCCGGACGGGAGCAAGGGTCCGCTGCTGTCCCTGGAGCGGGCGTACGCGCCGGTGCTGCAGGTGAGGGGAGCGCGGGCCGAGGCGGCGGTGAGCTTCTCGCCGAAGCTGTTGCTGGCGCCGGTGCGCATCCTCCGCTGCCAGATGAGCCAGCCCCTGGCGGAGACGGGCACGGGCGTGCCGGCGGAGGGACGGGTGGTGGAGGAGTCGCTCTCGTACGAGCGGGTGGGGCGGCTCGGCGAGGAGTGCCTGGTGGTGGGCGAGCTGCGGCAGGGGCCGGTGCCGGGCGTGTACGAGCTGCGCGGGAAGCAGGGTGGCCCGGCCATGGTCATCCTGGGCAACGCGGGCGAGGGCACGGGCACGGTGCTGGCAAGGCGGGCCTGGAAGCTGTTCGCGCTGGCCGGAGCGCTCACCGTGGCCGCGGCCTGGGTTCTCGCGGGCTGAGGCAATCTGCCCCTCGGGGGTGCTTTGCCCCAGAGAGGTTCTGTTACCGACGGTAACAGCGGTTACGAAATCACACTGAACACATCGCGGCACCTTGGGACCACCAGAGTGTGGGCTTCGATGGTACGGACGTTGCGTTCGCAGCCTCCAGGCACCCATTCGACCCCACAACCCCAGGGAAGCCATGAAGAATGCTCGACTTGCCGTACTGATCGCCTCGGGAGGACTCTGCTCGGCCACCACCGCACTGGCCCAGACCCCCACCCCGGGCACCGGTGACGCCATCCCCCCGTCCGCCACGCAGCCCGCCCCGACTCCGACGCCGCCCCCGGCCACCCCTCCAGCCCCCACCGCCGAAAGCGCCGACGAGAACTTCTTCCGGTTCTACGGCATCCTCAACCCGCGCTTCGTGACGGCCACCGGCGCGGTGGAGTCCTTCAGCCAGCCCAACGAGTCGGCCATCACCGCCGCGGGCAACCCCGTCTATTCCAACTTCCCGGACTCGGCCCGCCACTCCTTCCAGGTGGCGCAGTCGCGCGTGGGCTTCTGGCTCAACGAGAAGGGACCCCTGAGGGCCCAGGTCGAGATCGACTTCGTGGACTTCACCAAGGCCACGCCCACCGTGGCCAGTGTGCCCCGCCTGCGCATCGCGCACGTGGACTACACCATCGCCCCCGGCCACAGCGTGTCCCTGGGGCAGGACTGGGATCTGCACGCCCCGCTCAATCCGCACGGCATCAACCTGGTGGGCGCGCTCTTCCAGGCGGGCAACAGCGGCTTCATGCGCCAGCAGTTCAAGTACTTCTACACCACGCCGAGCTTCGAGCTGGGCGCGGCGGTGGGCTTCCCCGCCCCGGACGTCGCGGCCAAGGACGCGATGCTCGAGATCGGCGCCCTGCCCACCCTGGCGGTGCGCGGCACCTACAAGTTCGGCAAGAGCCGGGTGGGCGCCTCGGCGCTCGCCACGCGGCTTCCCTTCAACTTCAGGGCCACGGACGAGCGCTTCGCCACCGCCTTCGGCACCGCGCTCTTCACCGAGCTGGCGCCCTCCGACAACACCAACATCCGGGTGGAGCTCAACTTCGGGCAGAACGCCGCCAACCTGGGCATGCTGTCGCTGTCCCAGGGCCGCGCCGCCACGGACGTGCAGGAGTTCGGCGGCTTCATCTCGGTCCGCCAGGTGCTGACGGGCATTCACGCCGTCTACGGCATGGCGGGCTACCAGCGGGTGATCGAGCCCTCGAAGGTGGTGCCCAGCTACGACTATCCCGCCGCCGGTGGTGCCGCCACCCTGTCGGGCACCGGTCCGGGCCTGGAGCACAACGGCGCGGTGCGCCTGGGCTATGAGATCAAGCCCAACCGCAGGCTGGCCTTCGTGCTGGAGGGCTTCCTCTACCAGTCGCGCCACCGGCTGCAGGCGGTGGACCTGCCGAACGTCAATCCGGTGCGCACCTCGCTGGGCCTCGAGACGGGCGCCATCCTGAGCTTCTGAGCCTGTCTCCGGCGAGAAGCTCCAGAGGGCAGGGCGCGTGCTCCCCGGGCACGCGCCCGCTCAGGCCGTCACCTTCTGGAACTGGCGCACGCTCAAGCCGAGCAGCGCGGCGGAGAGGGCCATCAACGCGAGCACGTTGGGCAGCAGGTCCATCAGCCCCGCGCCGCGCAGCACCACGCCGCGCATGATCTCCACCATGTGCGTGGCCGGAAGGATCCGTCCGAGGGCGTACAGGGGCCACGGCAGGCCGGACACGGGGAAGATGTAGCCGCTGAGGAAGATGGACGGGAGGATGAAGAGCTGGGACATCTGCTGTGCCTGCGCCTGCGTCTTCGCGCGCGTGGAGACGAACAGCCCCAGCGACAGCAGCGCGAACAGGTACACCACGGCCATCGCGAAGAGGAACACCAGGCTGCCCCGGATGGGCACGCTGAAGGCGAAGCGCATGGCCAGCAGGATGAGCGTCATCTCCCCCATGCCCAGCAGCAGGTAGGGCACCAGCTTGCCCAGCATCAGCCCGAGCGGGTGCACGGGCGTCACCAGGAGCTGCTCCAACGTGCCCTTCTCCCGCTCGCGCACGATGGCCACCGCCGTGAGCAGCGTGGCGACGATCTGCAGCAGCACGGCCACCAGTCCCGGGATGATGTAGTTGGCCGTACGGCCACTCGGGTTGAAGAGGATGAGCGGGTGTGTGTCGAGCACCGGCCTGGCCGCGGTGCCCACCCGCTCGGAGATGGCGTCCAGGTTCACCTTCGCCGCCAGCCCGTTCACCGCCGCCAGCGCCTGCGAGCTGACCACCGAGTCCGAGCCATCGATGAGCACCAGGATCGACGCATGTGCTCCCGGAGCGGCGCCCGTTCGCGCGGCCCCGAAGTCCGGAGGCAGCACCACGCCCACCTTCGCCCGGCCCTGGACGATGCGCTCACGGGCCTCGCCCGGATCCGATGTCACCAGCACCACGCGGAAGGTTTCGGTGGCCTCGAGCTGCTCCACCAGCTCGCGGCTGGCGCTCGTCCGATCCTGGTCCACCACCACCGTGGGCACGTGCCGCACCGTCTGATCCAGGAACCCGAACAGGATGAGCTGGAAGAGGGGAATGGAGAGCGCGGCCATGAGCGTGGCCCGATCCCGGCGCACATGGACGAACTCCTTGCGCATCACGGCGACGAAGGAATCCCAGATGGCACGCAGGTTCATGGGTGGACCTCCACGAGCCCGGAGTGGGGCGGCGGGGCCGTGCCCGGGCCCTCCCGCTCGCGCGCGGCCTGCTCGGTGAGCGCCACGAAGACGTCCTCCAGCGAGGGCGCGATGGGACGCACCTCCGCGCCGGGGAAGCCCGCTTCCTCCAGCCGCGCGAGCACCTCGGCGTCCGTGAGGCCCGTGTCCACCAACGCCTCCACGGACTGTCCGAAGAGGGTGGTGCCCTGACACCAGGGCACGGTGCGCAGGAAGGCGAGCGCGCGCGCCGGGTGCGGCGTCTCCACCGCGAGCCGGCGCTGGCCCGGACGGTGGACCGCGGGCAGCTGCTTGAGCTCCTCCGGCGTGCCCGTGACGAGCAGCTTCGAGAGGTACAGGTACCCCACCTCGCCGCAGCGCTCGGCCTCGTCCATGTAGTGCGTGGTGACGAAGAGCGTGACGCCCTCGGCCGCCAGCAGGAAGAGCAGATCCCACAGCTCGCGCCGGGCCACCGGATCGATCCCGGCCGTGGGCTCGTCGAGGAACACCACCCGCGGCTCGTGCATCAGCGCCGCCCCCAGCGCCAGCCGTTGCTTCCACCCGCCCGACAGTTGTCCCGCCCGCCGCTCCAGGTACGGGCGGATGTGCGTGAGCTCCACCGCCGCCTCCAGCCGCCGCCGGGCCCGCTCCCCGGACAGGCCGTAGATGCGCGCGTAGAAGCGGAGGTTCTCCAGGACGGTCAGGTCCTCGTAGAGGGAGAAGCGCTGGCTCATGTAGCCGATGCGGCGGCGGATCTCCTCGCCCTCGCGCGCCACGTCCAGGCCGAGCACCCGGGCTCCTCCCTCGGTGGGGGACAGCAGCCCGCAGAGGATGCGGATGAGCGTGGACTTGCCGCTGCCATTGGGCCCGAGCAGCCCGTAGATGGAGCCGCCGTGGACCTGGAGATCCACGCGGTCCAGGGCAGTGAAGTCCCCGAAGCGCCGGGTCAACCCCCGCACGGAGATGGCGGGCTCGGGGGCGCTCATTTCGGCACCGTGACGTAGGCGGCCATTCCCGCGCGCAGCAGGCGCAGGCCATCGTCGCGCAGGCCGATGCGTGTGGCGAACACCTGCGAGGCGCGCTCGTCCGGCGTCTGGAGGTTGCGCGGGGTGTACTCGCCCTGGGAGGCGATGGTCTCCACCACGCCCGTGAAGCTGCGATCCGGGAAGGAGTCCACGCGCACCGGCACCTCGCTCCCCGGCCGCAGCCTGCCGAGGTGCGTCTCCGGCACGTAGATGCGCACGTAGAGCTGCTCATCCTCCACCAGCGTGGCCGCGGTGGCATTGGCCGGGAGCAGATCCCCAGGCCGCAGGTCCAGGGACTCCACGCGGGCGGCCACGGGCGCGCGGATGGTCAGCTCCCCCAGCGCCACGTCGATGGCCTCCAGCCGTCCCCGCGCGGCCTCCACCTGGCCCTGCTGCGCGCGCACGTCCGCGTCCGTGCCCTGCTCCAACTCCTGGAGCCGGGAGCGGCGGGCATCCCGCTCGGCACGGGCCTGGCGGAGCGTGGCCTCGGCGGTGTCGAGCTCGGCGCGGGTGTTCACCTGCTGCTGGAAGAGCGTGCGCGCCCGCCGTGCATCCAGCTGCGCCTTGTCCAGGGCCACCTGGGCGGCGGTGAGCTCGGCGCGGGCGCGGGTCACCTGCTCGGCGAGGCTGCCGGTTCCCCGCCTGGAGCCCTGTCCCTGGAGTTTGTCGAGCGTGGCCTGGGCCTGGAGCAGCTGGCCCTCGGCCTGCAACCGCTGGGCGGGCAGGTCTCCGGCTTCCAGAAGAACGAGGGGCTGGCCGGGCTCCACGCGCTCACCCTCGCGGACGAGCACGTCCTTCACCCGGCCGCCCACGCGCGAGCCCACGGCGACGTCCCGGGCCTCCACCGTGCCCGCCCAGGTGTAGGGCTGACGGGCCGCCCAGGCCTGGTACCCGGCCCAGACGAGCAGCGCCACGGCCACCACCCCCAGGGGGATGAGCCGCCTGGGTTGCTCGCGCACCTTGCGAGCGATCATCACCCCGCGGGGCAGGGTCGCCGCCGTCCCCATGTGCCACCGTCCCGGGCAGGGCCCCTCGCGGCCGAGCCCCGTGTCCTCCACTTCCTCGTCGAGGGTCTTCACGGGAGGAGCGGGGGAGAAGCGGCGCGTGACTCGCCCCCCGGTACGGGACGGCCGCCCGGATACCGCTCCAACGAGGAGCCGGCCTTACAAGTCCGTGCTCCGCCGCGTAGGCGGGCTCCTGGTGCGAGGCCATCTCCGGCGCTGGCTGTTGCTCGGGGAGCCTGGGCAGACGGACGCGTACATGGGTGCCCTCGCCTTCCTGGCTCTCCAGCTCCACCCGGCCTTCGTGGAGCAGGAGGATGCCCCGCGAGAGGTACAGCCCCAGGCCCATTCCACCGCGATCATGGGGCGTTCCCGCCTGCGCGCGGTAGAAGCTCTCGAAGAGCCGCTCCCGCTGCTCCTCGGAGATGCCGATGCCTTCATCCCGGATGGAGATCTCCACCTCTCCTCCCTCCATGCGGAGGGAGACCTCCACGGGGGTTCCCGCGGGCGAGTAGCGCGCGGCGTTGTCCATCAGCTCGGTGAGCACCTGCTCCAACCGGGCCCGATCGCCGAGCACCCACGCGTCCGGTCCCGGCCGCACATGGATGGGATGGCGCGGATGGTGGGCGGCGGTGCTCGCGGCGGCCGCTTCCACCAGCGCGCGCAGCCGCAGCTCCGTCTTCTCGAAGTGCAACCGGCCGAGCTGGAGCTGGGAGGCATCCAGCAACGTGCGCACCACCCGGTCCATCCGGTCCACGCCCCGGCTGATGCCCTCGAGGGCCCGGCGCAGCGCGGGGCCAGGATGCGCCGTGCGGCAGGCGAGCTGGGCGAAGGACTTCATCACCGCCAGGGGCGTCTTCAGCTCGTGCGCGGCCATCTTCACGAACTCGCCCTGGAGGCGCTCCAGCTCAATGGCCTGGGTGATGTCGCGTCCCACCGACACGGCGGCGACGACCTGGCCCGACTCGTCCCGGATGGGCGCGGCGTTCACCCGCAGGACGCGCCTGCGGTTCAACGGGGCAGGGTGAAGACGAGGATGTCGTCCACCTGCTCCCCCCCTCAATGCCCGGGGCAGGGGCAGGGTGTCGAAGGCCAGCTCCTGCCCCTCCACCCCTTTGGGAGGCAGCACGCCCAGGGCCACCAGCAACCACCGCTGGTGGCGGACGTCCGAGAAGAGCATGTCCTTCTTCGTCGAGGCGAACACCCTCCAGCCGGCATCGCGGACGTTCACCTCGGTGGTCCGCCATCCCCGATCCAATCCCTGCTCGTGCTCCCACGTTCGCAGGTCCTCGAGCGTGAGTTCGGCGAGGCTCCGCGGGGAGCGCCCGCGCCTGCGTGCCCAGGCGAGGAGCACCTTCCCGCAGGGCTGCGCGATGAGCGCGCCACGGGTGCTGACGAGGTAGAGGGTCTCCGCTGGCGAGTCGTTGGCCTGACGGACCACCTCTCCAATCATGGGGAGGATGAGATCCACGCTCACGATTCCCCGCTGCCGGCCCTGGTCGTCGAAGAAGGCCCGCGTCAGGGAGACGTACGTATGGTCCGGATCGAAGTAGGGCTCGGAGATGGCGATGCGCTCGCCACGCTTCCACGCCTGCTGGTACCAGTCCTGGTGGGGGTAGTCATAGGCGGGGGTGGACCATTGGTAGGTGAGGACCTGGCGCTGGTGGACGTAGGGGTCCATGTAGCGCACGCCGGAGGCGAACTGACCGGGCTCGAACCACACTCCCCTCCCATAGACCACCTGCTCCGGAGCGGAGGCCAGCATCCGGCGGAGCAGATCCTCGATGGCCTGCCGCTCCGCGGCACGCAGCTGTTCGTCGAGCTCGGAAGCCAGCTCGTGGGCGCGAGCCGTCTGCTGGGCAAGCGCCTCCTGTTCCTGGCCATGAAGCGCCCTCTGGGCAAACACGAGCAGGGCACCGGTGAGCGCCACGCCCAGCCCCACGACCAGCAGCAGGGCGGGCGAGGGCAACCAGCGTGCCGACGCTCGTCGGCGGTGTCCTTCCTGTCGTTCACCTCGTGGCGATGCAGTCCCTCCGGCCCATCCTTCATGAATGAAGACGTGGCAGGGGGCCGCCAAGGGGGCGTCGCGGGCCAGCCCGGTCGCGCGCCACGGGGCCGGGGAACGGGGCTACCCCTTGTCGGCGATGCCGTACTCCTCGGGCACCCAGGTTTTGTGGGTCGGCCACGCGCTCGAGGGCCTCGGGAACTGCTTAACAGGCGTTCGCCCTGTGTAGCGCTGCATGGGACTCTGGGTGCGCTTGCCTCATGGGTTTGGTAGGCTCCTGGCCATGGAGAAAGAACGCTCGTTGGTGGATGTCTGGGCCGACATGATGAGACTCCTCGCCGCCGACGTCCATCCGGCCATGCTGGAGGCCTGTCAAGGTCCGATCCAGGCCGGTGCTTCCCCCTCGGGCGAGTTCTTCCAGCGCGCCGTCAAGGCTCTGGACGCGGCGCAAACCGCCATGGGCTCCGCCTTCAGGCTTCTCTTCCGGGACAGCAAGGTCGCACTGCTTGATTTCATCTTGGTCATCGGGGTGGATACATTCACCAAGCACTTCCCTGGCTCGGATGTCTGGGATGAGGGATCATTGCTCCAAGCCATCGAGGCGGGGCAATGGAAGATGAAGGACGAGCGCAAAACCCGGATCATCGACTCCATTGCTCGCGACCGGCTCGTGTTTGGCGAGGAGGCGCAGGCCATCAACGTGCTGCGGGATGGAAATTTCAAGCTCTACATGCAGACCGGTCCTGCGGTGCATTATGTGCAGAGACTCCTTCAAGTTGCCCGCCGGTTTCTCGACCCCAAGCAGAAGAAGCAGGTACCGGGTGAATCGTGCTTCGGCGCCAAGACAATAGACTCCCTGAAACTCATTCAAGGATTGCTGTCAGTCGGTGTGACTGGGGAACTCGATGCGGAGACCCTCGCCCGCCTCGAGTCCATCCAGGTTTTCGATAAGAGCCGCGTGAAGGAAAAGGATTCGAACCCACCCAAGAAGAGCTCCGCCTGGGCGAACATCATCAATAACGATAAGTTTTTCATCAAGTTCGGCTACAAGGATTTCAGTGACTTCCTGAAGTTCTACAGCGATGTGATGGTCGGCAAACCACTCAAGCCCGGCGAGGAACCAGAGCCTGGGAAGCTGCCTGGAGCCTACTCGCCATCCATCGCGGATATGAAGCGGTTGAAATACATCCTGGGTCCCATTCTGAAAGAGAATCAGGAGACCTTCGACTCGCTCAAAAAGCAGCTCGATGCGCTCAGCAAACAGGCGCAGAAATTCGGGAGCGATGCCTTCAAGGGCAAGCCCCTCAGCATGGTGGTCTCGGGAGTAGCGGCTTCGGGCTTTCTCTCGTGGTACATCCCCGCGCAGAAACGTGTCGCGGAGGGAAAAGGCCAAGGGCTCGATCAATATGTCCACAGCATCAACGACATGGTGCTCGGGATGGCTAAGTTCAAGGTCAGCTCCGCGCCGGGCAAAGTGAATCTGTTCACGCTGAAGGGCAACTTGGTCAGCCCAGGCAAGAGTTTCACCGGAGCTGAGGGAAAGACGCTGGGCTCCAGTGCTTCTACGTCATTCAACTGGACCCGATACAAATCCGATTCGGATCAGCCGGATTTGACAGTCAGCGGGCTCACGGACGAGCACTTGTGGTATTGCGAGGCGACGTGTGCGCACTACACGACCTCTGAACTGCGATCCCACCTCCAGCAGGGAAGGATCGACAAAGGGTGGAAGGTCAGGGATCTCAAGGGGAAGGAACTCAAGGATATCCCCATTAGTGAGATTCCCGCCCTTGTGAATCCCACGCTCTCCATGAAAGAGGAGAAGATTTCGGCGACTGTTGGCGTCAAGGGAGGCCATGCATACAGCCCTAAGGCAAAGCAGTGGCTTACCCATGTCGGAACAGACCTTCGCGTCAAATCAGGACCGGTCTCCGTAGCAATGGGGGCGAACACCCGGCATGCGTTCAAGGAGGATCTGCCCGTCCCCTCGCCCTACGCCCCTCTCATCGGAGGCGTGATTCGCGACCTGGAATGTACGCTTCAGGTCGATTGCCTGACAGGTACCAATACCGCCAAGTCCACCAACAAACTGCAACTCTCCGCGGGGGTCAAGAATACCCAGAACGTCTTTCCGCTCGGACTCGAGTCCAGAGTGATCTCCACCCAGGCGGGAGCGACCTGGACGGTGGTCCATCAGGACGAGTACTCACTCAAGTTGTCCCTGGTGGGTTCTCTGACATGGGAGGAGTCCGACATGAAGAAAACCCAGAACCCTCAGGACGTGAAATCCAACCTGGAGTTCACGGGCAGGAGGTTCACTGTGACTGCGGATGCGACGTGGTTGCCACGGAGCGCTGGCCCTTCGTCGGGGCTATCAGGGTCACTCCGCTTCCTGTACCACTTCGACTGAGGGGCTACCCCTCGTCCGCGATGCCGTACTCCTTGAGCTTCCGGCCCAGCGTGTTGCGGCCGATCTGCAGCACCTTCGAGGCCGCCGTCCGGTTGCCCTTCACCGAGTCCAGCACCCGCAGGATGTGCCGCTTCTCCACCTCGGACAGCGGCAGCAATTCCCCGGTGCCGCCCTCCGCCACCGGCTCACCGGACTCCACCGGAGCCGGCGCGGCGCTCACCACCTTGGGCAGGGGCAGGTGCTCCTCGAGGATCTCCCCCTCGCACAGCACCACCGCGCTCTCGATGCAGTTCTCCAGCTCGCGCACGTTGCCCGGCCACCGGTAGCGCTTGAGCCGCTCCAGCGCCACCCCGCTCAGCCTCGGCAACGGCAGCCGGTGCCGCTTCGCCGACGCCGCGATGAAGTGCCGCGCCAGCCGCTCGATGTCCTCCCCACCGCGCTCGCGCAGCGGCGGCAGCACCAGCTCCACCACCTTGATGCGGTAGTACAGGTCCTCCCGGAACTTCCCCTCCGCCACCATCTTCACCAGATCGCGGTTCGTCGCCGCGACGATCCGCACGTCCACCTTGATCGTCTGCGTGCCGCCCACCCGCTCGAACTCCCGGTCCTGCAGCACCCGCAGCAGCTTGCCCTGTACCGGCAGCGGCAGCTCGCCGATCTCGTCGATGAACACCGTGCCGCCATCCGCCGCCTCGAACTTGCCCGGCACCCGGTGGTCCGCCCCCGTGAAGGCTCCCTTCTCGTGGCCGAACAGCTCGTTCTCGATCAGCGACGCCGGCAGCGCCGCGCAGTCCACCTTCACGAAGGGCTTGTCCCGCCTCGGCCCGTTGACGTGCACCGCCCGGGCGAACAGCTCCTTGCCGCACCCGCTCTCGCCCCGCAGCAGCACCGTGGCGTCCGTGGGCGCCGCCTTCTGGATGAGCCGGTAGATGACCTTGAGCGGCTCGGACTCGCCGATGATCCGGTTGAAGAAGTAGCCCACCGGCGCCTGCGGCTGATCCTTCGCCCGCTGGAGCTCCTGGTACAGGCTCGTGCTCTGCAGCGCGTGGCTCACCTGCACCGCGATGGCCATGAGCCGCTCCACGTCATCGTCCGTGAAGCGCCCGCCGCCGCGCCGGTTGAGCACCTGGAGCACGCCGTAGATGTTGCCCGCCGAGTCACGCAGGGGCACCGCGAGGATCGTCGTGGTGCGGTAGCCCGTCAGCCGGTCGATGTCCGCGAAGAAGCGCGTCTCGCCCCGGGCGTCCGGCATGTTCACGGGCTCGCCGTGCTCGGCCACGTAGCCGGCCACGCCCTGGCCCACCTTCACGCGGATCTGCGACACCTCGGGCAGGTGCGCGGCCCGCGAGAACAACTCACCGCGCGCCGGATCCAGGAGCCACAGCGTTCCCCGGTCCGCCTGCATCGTCACCGCGATGCGATCCATCAACGTCTGGAGGAACGCATCGAGATCGATCTCGCGCCCGACGAGCCCGCCGATCGGGAGCAGAACCTGGCTGATGTCCGGGGAAGAGGCCATGACGGGCAGGGGGGGTAGCTCGAAGTCCAGGGGGACACTATCGCAGTGCGGGCCCATGCGCCCCTCCGGATCATCCGCAGGCGGCCCCGAGCACGATGCGCTTGCCCTCGCGCGCCGGCTCGGTGGCGGAGAAGTGGTTGCGCGCCTCCTCGGCCATGTTCTCCACCTGCTCGTCGTTGTGGGCCGGATCATGGTGGAACAGGAACAGCCGCTGCGCGTTCACCGCCGCGGCCACCTGCGCCGCGTCCACCATGGTGGAGTGCCCCCAGCCCTTCTTCGGAATGCCCTTCTTCCCGTTGTACTCGTCCGGGGTGTACTGGGCGTCCAGGCACAGCGCGTCCGCGCCCTCCATCCACTTCGCCACCCGCGGATCCAACGTGGACAGGGAGATCTCCATGTCCGTGGCGTAGACGAAGCTGTGGCCGTCCGCCTCCACGCGGTAGGCCAGGCACCCCTGGGGATGCGGCGCGTCGAAGGGCGTCACCCGGAAGGGCCCCACCTCCACCGTGCGCCCATGCAGCGCCGAGCCGAACGTCATCCGCGAGCGCATGGTGGACAGCGGCACCGGGAAGTGGGGCGGCTCCATCTGCCTGGCCAGCACCGACTCGAGCGCCTGCGCCCCATCCGTCCCCGGGCCGTACAGCGTCAGCTCCGTGGTGGGCAGGTAGCCCGGCGTGAAGAAGGGGAAGCCCTGCACGTGATCCCAATGCAGGTGCGAGAAGAAGAGCGTGGCCTTGCGCGGATCGCCCTCGCGCATCATCGCCTCGCCGAGCGCCCGGATGCCCGTGCCCGCGTCCAGGATGAGCCGGTGCCCCTGGCTCACCACCTCCAGGCACGAGGTGTTGCCCCCGATCTTCGCGGCGTGCGCCCCCGACACCGCGATGCTCCCCCTCACTCCGTAGAATCGCACTTCCATGGTCGCTCCTCCTCGACGGCTGGGGCGGCCCGTTCCGGCCGCCCTCACGCTGCCCTCTCAGAGCAAGGACGTTGCCAACCTCAAATGGCCGGAATTGCTGGGAATCCAGGGCGGTAGGGCAGATCGGCTGCTCCATTCCGGCGCACCTGGATGGAGCGCACGGTCCGATCCGGATCGCCCGGGAGTGCGTGGGGCGGTCGGGCATTGTGGGGGAATGGACCTACATGGAAGACTCGGCGGGCCGCCCCTTGCGCGGCATGAGGGGGAACTCCCGCGTGTATCCCGATCACTTCCGGCTGCCCCAGGTCACCGAGCACGTGCTGACGTGGCTGGAGCGGCGCCGGCCCGGGTTTGGTGAGTGGGACGGAGAGGTGGAGGCGCAGCTGCGGGCCGAGGCGCGGCTGGCGCTGGCCGACGTGGCCCGGCGCTTCTCCGAGGTGGCGGTGGATCCGGGCTACTGGGCGCGTCTGGAGCGCAGCGTCTTCACGGTGGCGGTGCCGCGCTACTTCCAGCTGGCGCGCGAGCACCACGCGCTGCAGCGGCGCAAATACGGGCTGTGGCGCGGGGGGGATCTGCTCTCGCGCGTGGCCTACACGGGGGCGGGCATCGCCGCGGCGGTGGTGATCGCCCTGACGGCGGTGCCGGACTGGATGGAGCCGCTGCCCATGGCGCTCATCGCCTTCGGGCCCTTCCTGCCGGACATGCAGGAGTCCTACTTCGAGCGCCGCTACCGGCGGCAGCTCGCCACGCTGGTGCGGGACATGGGTGTGGAACAGCAACAGCTCGAGGCGTACCGGCCCCTGGACGAGTCCGTCCCGCCGGAGCTCGAGCGACTCTCCGAGCCGGAGTCTCCGGAGCGGAGCGGTGGAGCGTCCTCGAATTCGAAGGAGAAGGTATGAGCAAGGCGGGAGAGCGGATTCTCGCGGCCCTGAAGCAGTCCCGGACGCGGATGTTCTGGCCGTTGGGCGTGCTGCTGTTCGGAGGCCTGTTCGCGTACAACGTGTGCACCGTCTACATCCGGCCGTACGAGAGCGGGGTGAAGCAGGTGATCCTGGGTGGGGAGAAGGGCATCCGGGACACGGTGTACGGGCCGGGCCTGCACTGGGTGACGCCGGGGGCCGAGCGCATGCACCGCTTCCCCACGGACCTGCAGCTGCTGGAGATGGCGGACAACCCCGCCGAGGTGGGCGAGGGCGCGGATCATCGCGTGGTGCGGGCCATCCGGATCCAGACGTCCGAGGGCTACACGGTGTCCGCGGACGTCACGGTGCTCTACCGCATCGAGAATCCGTACAAGGTGATGACGCAGATCGGACCGGGGCGGCTGTACGAGGACTCGGCGGTGATTCCGCGCGCCGAGCAGGTGCTGCGCCGGACGCTGGGCGAGATGGACGCGGATGACTTCTACAAGGGAGACCGGCGCGACAAGGCGGTGGCGCAGGCGCAGAAGCTGCTCGTCTCGGAGCTGGAGCCCAAGGGCATCCGGGTGACGCACGTGCTGCTGCGGCAGTACCGGTACGACTCGCGCTACCAGCAGGCGATCGAACAGCGGAAGATCCAGGATCAGTCGGTCTTCAAGAACATGGCGGAGGCGGCGGCGGCGCAGGCCGAGGCGGAGAAGAACAAGATCATCGCCGAGGGCCAGGCCAAGGTGCAGGTGGAGCTGTCGCGCGGAGACGCGGAGGTGGCCAAGCTGCGCTCGGAGGCGGAGCTGTACCGGCGCACCAAGGCGGCCGAGGGCGATCTGGTGGTGAAGCTGGCCAAGGCGAAGGGGATTGAATTGGAGAACGCGGCGCTGCGCGGGGCGGGCAGCGAGAACATGGTGGGCCTGAAGATGGCGGACGTGCTGGGAGGCACGCAGGTGATCATCGTGCCCACGGACGGGGAGGCGGGGGTGAACCCGTTGGATCTCAACGCGGCGCTCCGGCGCTTCGACGTGAAGGGGATGTGAGAGCGATGAAGCGCATGGACTTGAGGATGCTGGGGTTGTTCGTGCTGCTGGCGCTGCCGGTGGTGCAGGGGTGCGCGTGCCACTCGACGGAGGCCAACGAGGTGGGCGTGCTCACGCGGAAGTTCACGCTGATGGGCTCGCGGGGCGTGCAGCCGGAGACGTACGCGCCGGGCGCCACCTACTTCTTCTTCCCGCCGTTCTCCACGGACTGGGACACCTTCGAGACGAAGCTGCAGAACCTGCGGATGAGCGCGAAGGTCGAGGGGGAGAAGGGCCGCACGGACGACATCGAGTTCAAGACGGTGGACGGCAACGACATCGCGGTGGACGTGACGGTGGCCTGGCGGATCGATCCCGCGAAGGCGCCGCACCTGATGCAGAAGGTGGGGCGCACGACGCAGGACGTGGAGAACCGGCTGGTGCGGCCGGCGACGCGGGCGCTGGTGCGCGACGCGTTGAACGTGCTGCGCTCGGAGGACTTCTACACGGCGGACAAGCGCTTCGCGGCGGCGGAGCACGCGCGCAAGCTGCTGGAGGAGGCGCTCCTTCCCGAGGGCGTCATCGTGGAGCAGGTGATCCTCCAGGAGCACCGCTTCAACCCCGAGTACGAGAAGGTGATCCGCGAGAAGAAGCTGGCCGAGCAGACGGCGGAGAAACTGCGCTCGGAGGCGCAGGCGGCGGCGGAGGAGGCCAAGCGCAACCTGGAGTCGGCCAAGGGCACGGTGTCGCAGAAGATCGCCCAGGCGCACGGTGAGCTGGAGCAGACGAAGCTGGCGGCGGACGCGGAGCTGGTGCGGGCCACGAACGAGGCGACGGCGATCCTCAAGGAGGCCGAGGCGAAGTCGAAGGGTATCGCCAAGGAGAACGAGGCGATGGCGGGCGCGGGCGGCCGGACGATGGTGAAGATGCGCATCGCCGAGGCGCTGATGGGCAAGCAGATCATCTTCATGCCCAGCGGACGCAGCGGGGCCACGCTGCAGACCATGGACATGAACCAGATCCTCACCCAGTACTCGGCGGCGAAGAACGCGCAGACGTCGAGCAACGGGCAGTAACCGGAGGCGGCCGGGGGCTCAATTCCCCATCCAGCGGGTCGGTGAGCCCGGCGGGGCCGTCCGCGTCGAAGCGGGCCGCATCGGCTCCAGCTCGTCCTGGATGCCGTCCGGCCTCGCCATGCGCACGCGCGTCATCGCGTCGATGAGCGCCACGCCCATGAGCAGCGCGAGGAACACCACCGATACGGGAAACACCACCCGCCGCGCCCCGGGCTGCTCGACGAGGTGCATGAAGAACATCGCCACCAGCACCGTCTTCACCACGGAGATGAGCATCGCCACCGGCAGCGAGTACGGCCCCAGCTGCACCTTGCTCCCCAGCACCCACGTCGTCACCGTCAGCACCGACAGGACGGCCCACACCCCCACGTACTCCCACGCGGACTTCTTCCTCTTCTCCTGCGCCATGCTGCGCCCCCGTCACTCCACCAGGTACAGCAGTGGGAAGATGAACAGCCAGAAGACATCCACGAGGTGCCAGTACAGTCCGCCCACCTCCACGGGGATGTGGTACTCGGCCGTGTACGTTCCCGCCATCGCTCCCCACACCAGCCACGTCAGCAGTCCGAGCGCCACCATCATGTGGATGGCGTGCAGTCCCGTGAGCAGGAAATAGAGCGTGAAGAAGAGGTTCGCCCCCTGCTTCGTCAGTTCCTCGTTGTGGAAGAACTCGCCCGGCAGCAGCCCTTCCTTGTAGTGCTCGTAGTACTCCCAGCCCTTGATGGCGAGGAAGGCCACACCCAGGACGATGGCCGCCCCCAGCACCGCCGCCGTCAGGAATTGGCGGCCCCGCCGGATGAAATGCACCGCGAGCGCCACGAAGAGGCTGCTCGTCACCAGCAGCAGCGTCTGCACCATGGCCTGGTCCGTCTTCAGGTGCTTGCTCGCCTCGGCGAAGACGTCCGGGTAGTAGTACCGGTACACCGCGTAGCCCACGAACAGGTTCGTGAAGAGCAGCACCTCCGAGCCCAGGAAGATCCACATCCCGAGCTGCGCCGCATGGCTCTGGTTCTCCGGGCCGCTGAAGTGATCTTCCCAGGGGGACGATTCAGTAGACACGGGGCGCCTCCGGCACGGTGTAGTCGTGGACCTCGCGCTCGAACCGCGGAGCCTGGGTGAAGTTGTGCGGCGCGGGGGGGGAGCCGCTGAACCACTCGTACCCGCGCGAGCCCCACGGGTTGGGCGGGCTCACCGGGCCATAGCGCAGCGACCAGAGCAGGTAGATGGCGATCAGCACGAAGCCGAACGCGAGCAGGGACGCGCCCGCCGTGCTCGCCACGTGCAGCCATTGCATCTCCTGGGGGTACTCGTAGTAGCGCCGCGGCATCCCCATGTTGCCCAGGAGGAACTGCGGCAGGAACGTCACGATGAACCCGAAGATGATGGTGACGGCGGCGAGGAAGCTCCAGCGCTCGGGGTAGAGCCGGCCGGACATCTTCGGCCACCAGTAGTGCAGCGCCGCGAGGAAGGCCATCAGCACCGCGCCCACCATGATGTAGTGGAAGTGCGCCACCACGAAGTACGTGTCGTGCCAGTGGACGTCCAACGAGGTGGTGGCCACCGCCACGCCCGTCATCCCGCCGAACATCAGCAGGAAGATGAAGCCGAGCACGTAGAGCAGCGGCACGCGCAGATCGATGGAGCCCCCATACAGGGTGGCCACCCAGTTGAAGATCTTGATGGCCGTGAAGATGGCCACGAGCATGCTCAGCACGCCGAAGATCCCCGAGGTGAACGTGGACTGGCCCGACACGAACATGTGGTGGCCCCACGAGAAGAAGCCCACGAAGGCAATGCCAAACGTGCTCGCGGCGATCATCTTGTAGCCGAAGATGTTCTTGCGGCTGAAGGCGCACACCACCTCGCTGATGACGCCCATGGCCGGGAGCACCATGATGTAGACGGCGGGGTGCGAGTAGAACCAGAACATGTGCTGGAAGAGCACCGGGTCTCCGCCGCGCGAGGGATCGAAGATGCCCGCGCCCACCACGCGCTCGATGAATACCAGCAGCAGCACCATGCCGAGCACCGGCGTGGCCACCACCTGGATGACGGACGTGCCGTAGATGGTCCACACGAAGAGCGGAATTCGCGTCCAGTGCATGCCCGGTGCCCGCAGGGTATGCGTGGTGGTGATGAAGTTGACCCCGGTGATGATGGTGGAGAAGCCGATGATGAAGACGCCGAGGAGAACCGGCGTGAGCGCGGTGGGGGAGACGGTGCTGTAGGGCGTGTAGAACGTCCAGCCCGTGTCCGCGCCGCTCCACAGCATGCCGGACACCGTGAGCAGCGAGCCCGTCAGGTAGATGTAGAACGAGGCGAGGTTGAGCCTCGGGAAGGCCACGTCCTTGGCCCCCAGCATGATGGGGACCACGAAGTTGCCGAAGGCGGACGGAATGGCCGGAATCATGAACAGCCACACCATGGTCACCCCGTGCAGGGTGAACATGCGGTTGTACGTCAGCGGGCTCATGATGGTGGGCCCGGGGGTGAGCAGCTCGAGCCGCAGCGCCATGGCGAACACGCCACCGAGCAGCAGCGAGAGGATGACACCCACCAGGAACATCACGCCGATGCGCTTGTGATCGTGCGTGAGCAACCACGACTTCACCGTCGTCTCGTGGTTGAGATAGGTGATGGCCGGCTGACTACTTTCCGCCGACGGGTTCATAGACAGGCCCCTTGGACTCGACGTTGGGAAGCCGCGTGCTGCGCAGCGTCTTGATGTACTCGAGCAGCGCCGCCACCTCGGCCGCCTCCAGCTGCCCCTGGAACGACGGCATCACCGGCTCGAAACCCGCCACCACCTTGACCAGCGGCTTCATCATCGACTCGGTGAGGTACGCCTCGTCCGCCACCACCGTCTGGCCATTCGTCAGCCGCTCGTGGCGCATGTACAGGTCCACCCAGGTGGGCCCGATGTGCGCCGTCCCATCCACCGTATGGCACTTGAAGCAGCCCTTCTCCGCCGCCACCCGCTGGCCCCGCTCGGCCAGCGTGCCGCGCTCGGCGTACATCAGCTCGCCGTGCGGCCGCTGCGCGTCGTAGCGCGCGGCCTGGCGTGCCGGAGTGTGGGGCTCCTCGCGCTCGGCGGCGCTGGGCGTGGCGTCCCGGCGCGTCACCAGGCCCTGGCGCTGCTCCCTCATCCAGGCCTCGTAGTCCGGCTCCGAGAGCGCCACGACCTCGGCCCACATCTCCGAGTGCTTCAACCCGCAGTACTCCGCGCACATGACGCGGTACGTGCCCGGCTTCACCACCTGGAACCAGGTCTGGGTATAGGCGCCGGGAATCGCGTCCTGCTTGATGCGGAACGAGGGCACGTAGAAGGAGTGGATGACGTCCCGGCTGGTGAGCAACAGCCGCACCGGTCTGCCCACCGGCACCCGGAGGACACCGATGGAGTTGGGGCCCTCGGGATAGGTGAACTTCCACATCCACTGCTTGCCCACCACGTAGACGTCCATGGCCTCCGGCGGGGGCGTCTGCATGCGGATGAAGTCGTGATAGCCAATGAAGAACCACACCAGGAAGACGGTGAGCGGAAGGCCCACGAAGAGCACCTCCCACCCGAGCGTCGTCTGCACCTTCGGCGTGACGTCCGTCTCCGAGCGCCTCCGGTAGCGGATGAGGAAGTACGCGGCGATTGCGAAGATGAGGGTGGCCGCCACCATCGCCGTGGAGATGATGACGTAGTGCAGGTGGTCCACGTCCTTCGCGATGGTGGACGCCTGCTCGGGCAGGAAGAGGATCTTCCGGAAGAACTCGTTCACGGCCCCCGGCTCGGTCTGGGTCGTGCCCGCGAGGGCCTGGCCGCCCGGAGTCATGGCCCGCCTCCATCGCGCCGCTGCGGCTGTCCGCTCACGATGCGCTCCATGGCCCGCTCGATGGGGATGTGCACCACGCCCGCGTCCCGGTCCATCCAGCCGTACTCCTGGAGCCGCTGGAGCTGCTGGTTCTTCTCCTCGTACGCACGGGTGTCGAGCTGGAAGAGGCCCGTGTTGACGATGTTGATCTCCGCCTTGCCCAGCACCTGGGGGGTGGTGGGGCCCGCGGGGTCGAGGTGCTTCTCCCGCTCCTGGAGTTGCGCCCAGGTGCCCAGCACGAAGAAGGTGAAGACGATGAGGGCACCGGCGATGACGGCGCTGATGAAGCGGCCGCTCACCGGATCCTTGTCGCGCGGGGGCGTCTCCCACTCCACCTTGGACTCGTCGTCGCCGCTCATTCGCTGTACCCCAGGGACTCGTGAAGGTACGGGTCGCCCACCGGCACGGTGGCGTGCCCGCGCATCCGCCACAGGGTGAAGGCCACCGCCGCGCCGCCCACGCCGAGGAACGCCGACACGTCCGCCCAGTGCACCCGCACCGCGTCCGGGCTCACCACCGGCACCACCAGCCACCACGTGTCCACCCCGTGCGCCAGCAGCAGCCACACCGCCATCGCCGCCAGCGTCCGGCGGTGCTGCTTGAAGGGCCTCGAGAGCAGCACGATGAAGGGGAAGAGGAAGCGCGCGTTGGCGATGAAGAGGGCCACCGGCTGCCACGGCCCCTCCGCGCGCAGGATGTACCAGGGCACCTCGTGCGGCAGGTCCGCGATCCAGATGAGGAAGAACTGGCTGTAGGCCATGTAGGCCCAGAAGACGCTGAAGGCGAGCAGGAACTTGCCCAGGCTCGCGCGGTGCGAGTCATTGACGAACTCGCCATGGAGGTTGGGCCCGCGCGCCAGCGCCGTCGCCAGCGTGAGCATCGCCAGCGCTCCCACGAAGGCCCCGGAGAACCAGTACAACGCATACACCGTGGAGACGAAGAGCGGCTCCAGCGACATGAGCCAGTCCAGCGACGCGAACGACATGGCCAGCGCCACCACCGGCAGCGTGCCCGCGCCCAACGCCCACAGCCACTTCGTGAGCTTCAGGTCTCTCGACTCGTCCTGCCGGCGGGACCAGCGCAGCAGCAGCTCGCTCACCGGAATCCACACCGCGAAGTAGAGGGCCGAGCGCACCCCCCAGAAGGGCAGGTTGAGGAAGGGCCGCTTGTGCTCGAGCTTCTCCAACTCCTTCCCGGCGAGCGGCGGATGCGGATCCATCCACAGGTAGAGCTGACCGGCCCCGGCGAGGATGGGAAGGAAGAGGAGGGCGAAGAGCGGCAGCGAGGCCGCCATCGTCTCCAGCATGCGGCGCAGCACCACCGGCCAGCGCGCCTTCGAGGCGTGCCAGATGCCCAGCAGCAGCAACGACGCCACCGCCATGCCCGCCCAGTACGCGAAGGCGAACAGGTACGAGAAGAGCGCGCGCTTCGTGTCCACCACGAAGCCCACGCCCGTCACCCCCAGCCCCACCGCGCCCACCGCGGCGGAGACGAGCATGGGCGTGCGCCCTCCCGTGAAGCGCTCCATGAGCTTCATGGCGTGCCCTCCTTCGGTTGCAGCAGCGGCCGGGCCTCGGGCGGTACCTCCTCGAGCCTCGCCCGCTGACTGGCCTGCAGCGCCCGCACGTAGGCCACCACCGCCCAGCGCTGCTCGGGCGACAGCTTCTCCGCGTAGGCGGGCATCAGCCCGTACCCTTCGCTGATGACCTCGTAGTAGTGGCCATTCGGGTACGGGGGTAGATCCAACAGCGAGGGCGGCGTGCGCAGCCCCATGTTGCGCGCCACCTGGCTCGCCCCGTCCCCGAGGAGGCCGTGGCACGCGGCGCAGTAGATGTCGAAGGAGTGCCGCCCGCTCTGGAGGACCTCGAGGGTGAGCGTGAGCGGAATGACGTCCACGTACCCGCCGTCCGGCCCGTCCTTCCCCGTGAGGAAGAGGTGCTCCTTGCCCCGCCTGTTGCGCGGCACCGTCCCGGGCGGCGGCTGGCGCATCACCCGATCGTCCGCGAAGAACTCATTCTCCCGGTAGGGCAGCGCCTTGGGCTGCCGCTTCATGCCCGCCCAGCCCTGCCAATCCACCTCGCAGCCGGCCAGCCCCAGCACCAGGGGCAGCAGGAGGAACATGCGCCTCATGCCTCCTCCTCGACCACCGAGGTGGTCCTCGCCTTCAGCTCGCGCAGGTGGCGCAGCGCGGGCTCCGTCTCGGCCTGCTTCTGCGTGGTGACGCTCACCCAGAAGCCACCGGTGGACGCGGTACGGAAGGACTCCAGCTCGAAGAGGGGGTGGTGCGGCCTCGGGAAGCGGTAGAGCCACATCAGCCCGAAGAAGATGGTGAGCGAGGCGAACAGCACCATCGTCTCGAAGGTGATGGGCACGAAGGCCGGGCCCGCGTGCGGCGGGCGGTTGCCCACGTTGAGCGGCCAGTCATACGCGTTGCAGAACCACTGCACAGCGTACGCGAACATGGCCCCGGTGAGCCCCGCCACGAAGGCCAGGCCCCGGATGGGCGAGGGTCTGAGCTCCAGCGCCTCGTCGATGCCCTCCACGGGGTAGGGCGAGAAGACATCCATCGCGTCCGTCGCGTAGCCCAGCTCGCGCAGGCGCTTCACCGCCTGCTTCACCTCGTCGCCCGAGCCGAACTCTCCCACCACCCAGTAGCGCATGGCTCAGGCCCCCTTCTCCGGCAGGAGGCTCTCGGTGCGCCGCACCTGCTCCTGGTGCTCCAGGGCTTCCTTCAGCTCGTGGTGCAGCTCCTTCACCTCGCTGATGGACACTGGCGGGACGAACTTGAGGAAGAGCAGGAAGAGCCAGCCGAAGAAGCACATGGAGCCGCCCAGCAGGCTCCAGTCCACCCACGTGGGCGAGTACCACTCCCAGCTCTTGGGCAGGAAGTCATGGGAGAGCGGCGGCACGATGATGGTGAAGCGCTCCACCCACATGCCGATGTCCACCGCCACCGCGGCGAGCCACACCACCACCACGTTGGTGCGCAGCTTCGCGAACCAGAAGAGCTGCGGCACCAGCACGTTGGAGAAGAGTTGATACCAGAAGAGCCACGCCCAGCCGCCCGTGCGCTTGTACGCGTAGGCGGCCATCTCGTACTCGTCGCCGCTGTACCAGGCGAAGAAGTGCTCCTGCAGGTAGCCGTAGCCGACCATCATCCCCGTGGCCATCAGCAGCTTGCAGATGATGTCCAGGTGCTTGTCGGTGATGACATGGTCCAGGCCCAGGGGCTTGCGCGTGGGGATGAGCAGCGTGAGCACCAGCGCCAGGCCCGAGAAGATGGCGCCCGCCACGAAGTAGGGCGGGAAGATGGTGCTGTGCCACCCGGGCAACTGGGCGATGGCGAAGTCGAAGCTGACGATGGTGTGCACGCTGAGCACCAGCGGCGTGGCCAGCCCCGCGAGCAGCAGGTAGCCCGTCTTCCAGTGGTGCCAGTGCCTCGCCGAGCCCGTCCACCCCAACGAGGCCAGCCCGTACCAGAACTGCCTCCGGCGCGTGGTGGCCCTGTCCCGCGCCGCGGCCAGGTCCGGGATGAGGCCCAGGTACCAGAACAGCAGCGACACGGTGAAGTACGTGGTGATGGCCACCATGTCCCACGGCAGCGAGCTGCGGAAGTTGGGCCACACCCGCATGGTGCTCGGGTAGGGCACCAGCCAGTAGGCGACCCAGGGCCGCCCCAGGTGCAGCAGCGGGAAGAGGCCCGCCTGCATCACCGCGAAGAGCGTCATCGCCTCGGCGAAGCGGTTCACCGACGCGCGCCACTTCTGCTGGAAGAGCACGAGGATGGCGGAGATCAGCGTGCCCGCGTGGCCGAACCCGATCCACCACACGAAGTCGATGATGCCGTAGGCCCACGCCACCGGGATGTTGTTGCCCCAGGCCCCCACGCCCCGGACGAACGTCACCGTGATGGCCGTGAAGAAGAGCGCCGTCCCCCCCAGCGTCAGGAAGAACAGCGACCACCACACCCGGCCCGGCTTGCGCTGGATGGGTTGCAGCAGCGAGGCCGTGAGGCTCTCCGGGCTCTGCCTTCCCTCGATGAGGGGAATGGGCTCGAGCGGGTCCTTCGTGGGGGTCTCCGCCGCCTGTTCCCCGGCAGCCTGTCCCTCAGCCATGCTCGAGCTCCGGGTTGGGGTTCTTGATGCGCGAGAGGTAGGCGGTGCGCGGGCGCGTCCCCAATTCGTGCAGCACCGCGTAGTGGCGCGGGTCCTTGTGGCGCCGGACCACCTCGGAGCCCTCCGCGTGCAGCGAGCCGAAGACGATGGCCTCCGTGGGGCACACCTGCGCGCACGCGCTCTGGAGCGCCTCGGTGTCGATGGGCTCGCGCGCCTTGCGTGACTCGATGCGGGCCCGCTCGATGCGCTGCACGCAGTACGTGCACTTCTCCATCACCCCGCGCATGCGCACGGTGACGTCCGGGTTCATGCGCAGCTTCTCCAGCTCGCTCACCCGCGGGTTGTAGTCGAGGTAGTTGAAGCGCCGGACCTTGTAGGGGCAGTTGTTGGAGCAGTACCGCGTGCCGACGCAGCGGTTGTAGACCATCTCGTTGAGGCCCTCGTCCGAGTGGACGGTGGCGTTCACCGGGCACACGTACTCGCACGGCGCCGCCTCGCAGTGCTGGCACATCATCGGCTGCGGAATGGCGTGCGGCTCGTCCGGGGAGCCCTCGAAGTAGCGGTCCACCCGCAGCCAGTGCATCTCCCGGCCCTTCTCCACCATGGTGCGCCCCACCACGGGGATGTTGTTCTCCGCCTGGCAGGCCACCACGCACGCTCCGCAGCCGATGCACCGGCTCAGGTCGATGCCCATGGCCCACTGGTAGCCCTCCTCGTACTTGAAGGGGTCGTACAGCTTCTCCACGTCCCCCTTGAGGTGGTGCAGGTAGTGCGACTTCTTCTTCTCGAACTCCTCCAGCTTGTCCTGGATGGCCACCTCGCGGCCGTGCATGGACCAGTGGTCCTGCGACGTCGCGTACTCCCCGCGCCCCTCCACCTTCTCCACCTTCAGGCCGTCGGTGAACCACGGCGCGTCCACGTGCCGCAGCAGGTACGCATTGACGCCCAGCGTGCCGAGCTTCTCGATGCTGTCGTCGAGCCACTCGCGCCCCCAGCCGAGCTCCACCGTCACCGTGTCGTCCGCGTGCCCGGGCAGCACGTACACCGGGGCCTCCAGCCACCGGTCGCGCAGCGTGAGCTTCACCTTGTCCCGGGGCGACACCTTCAGGCGCTCGGCCGTCTTCGGGCTGAGGAACGCCGCGTTGCCCCACGCGAGCATCGTCAGCGGCTCCGGCATCTCCTGCAGCCAGGCGTTGTGGAAGTAGCGCCCGTCGTGCACCTTGTAGCCGGGCACCAGGTTGAGCTCGAAGCCCTGGGAGGCCCTGGGCGAGTAGGCCTGGAGGCTCGCGTCCACCGCGCCCGCGTCCACCGTGGCCGCCACGGCGGGCGCCGCGGTGTCCGGGACGGTGCCCACCGCGAGCCACTGCTCCCACGCGTCCTCGAAGGCCAGGCCCGCTCCGCCCCACTGCCTCGCCCAGTGGCCCTTCACCAACTGGTACGCCGGCTGCTCCGCCACGCCCGCGAAGGGGGAGAGCACGTCCAGCTCCGTCACCCCCGCGTAGAGCGGTTGGATGAGCGGCTGGATGATGCTCACCGTGCCGTCCAGGGCGCGCGCGTCGCCCCAGGACTCGAGCACGTGCGCCGCCGGGAGCACCCACGCGCTCTGCTTCGCCGTGTCGTCCTCGCGGAACGCCAGGTAGATGGAGTTGGGCACCGCGCTCACCGCCGCGCCCAGCGTCACCCCCACGGGCGCCGTGTAGACGGGGTCGAACGCCGTCACCACCAGCGTGTCCACCCGGCCCGCGAGCGCCGCCTCGGAGAGCTCGCGCAGCACCTCGGGCCCGCTGCGCACCGCGTCCACCCCGGGCTCGTGCAGCGTGATGAGGCGCTTGTGGCTGCCGAGCGCCGCGTTGAGCAGGTGCGCCACGGCGTGCACCCGGGGCGGCTGCCGCTCTCCCGCCACCACCACCGAGCGATCTCCGTTGCGCGCCAGGTCCGCCGCCACCGCGCGCACCTCCTTCGCCTTCTCCGGCCAGGAGAGCTCCCGCTCCTGGAAGCGCGCGAGCCCGGCGAGATTGTGGGTGCGCGCCAGCTCGCCCAGCACCGCCAGGGCGAAGCGCTCCACCTCCGAGGGCTTCATCCGCAGGTGGTGGTCCGCGTTCATCCCCGTGACGCCGTGGTGGCTCTCCGCCACGTACAGCCGGCTCATCGGCCCGGGCTCCGGCAGCCGCGTGCGGGAGAACTCCCGCGCCTGGCGCAGGGCGAAGGGGCCCCGGGTGAGGAAGTCCGCGTCCAGCGACAGCACCACGCGCGCCTCGTCGTAGCGCACGCGCGTCTCCAGCGGCCGGCCGAAGGCGAGCCGCGCGCCCTCGTACACGTTGTCCCTCGCGGTGGCCGAGTACGTCTCCACGCGCGCCCTCGGGAAGCGCTGGCGGATGCGCTCGAGCAGCTCGCGCCGCGTCGGGGAAGAGGAGGGCTCCAGGAGGAACCACAGCCCCTCGCCCCCCCTGGCCTCCAGCCCGCGCGCGTGCTCCGCCTGCTCCTCGAGGTACGCCGGGAAGGAGCGCAACGCGCCCCGCTGCTTCACCGCCTTCAGCCGCCGGGTGTCGTAGAGGTCCACCAGCAGCGCCTGGGCCAGGTGGTTGGTGGCCCCGAGGCTCGCCGGGTGGTCCGGGTTGCCCTCCACCTTCGTGGGCCGGCCCTCCCAGCTCGTCACCACCAGGCCCGCCGCGTAGCCCTCGTGCTCCCAGGCCGTGGCATAGGCGTTGGGCACGCCGGGAATGACGTCCGGTGGCTGGCGCGTGTACGGCATCACCTTCTCCGCCGGCTGCTTGCACGCGGCCAGCCCCGCCAGCGCCGCCGTGGTGCCCGCGAGCTGGAGGAAGCGGCGCCGGTCCAATCCCTGGGGAGGCTCGGTGGCGCCGGGGGGGAACTCGCGCTCGGCGGCGCGGGCCAGCTCGGGCGAGCCGTGGAGCTCCTCCAGGCTGCGCCACGTGCGTGGGCGTTCCTCGTCCCTTCCCGGCCCGGAGGGGCCTGTCCGAGACGAGTCCTGGAGCACCGGCAGCGGATGGCGATCGGTCAGCGGTGGCATGTCGTGCAGTTCGTTCGGGGGTGGACGTCGTAGCGGCGCGCCAGCTCCTCGGCCGGTGGATCTCCGGGCCTCGGTTGCCAACGCATGGAGGTGATGGTGTCGAGCGGACGCAGGTTGGGCGTGGGATTGCGGTGGCACTCCAGGCACCAGCCCATGGAGAGCGGATGCGCCTGGGTGATCTCCGGCATGAGGTCCACCCGCCCGTGGCAGGTGACGCAGCCCACGCCCTTGTTCACGTGGATGGAGTGGTTGAAGTAGACGAAGTCCGGCAGATCATGGACGCGGTTCCAGGGAATCGGCCGGTCCGCGAAGTAGTACTGGCGCACCGGCTCGAGCAGCGGGCTCTGCGTCCATATCTGCGAGTGGCAGTTGAGGCAGGTGGACACCGAGGGGTAGCCGGCGCTGGAGGACACCTCGACGGAGCTGTGGCAGTAGCGGCAGTCGATGGCCTCGTCGCCCGCGTGGTGGCGGTGGTCGAACTGCACCGGTTGGGCGATGGGCTGGCGCATGTTCTGCGCCAGCGGGCTGCGCGCGTAGAGCCACAGCAGGAAGAGCACGAGCCCCGGCGTGGCCAGCAAGGCCGCGGCGACGACTCGGGACACCGTATTCGCGCGTCGTTTGAAGACCCAGGCCATAGAGCGCCTCGGACCTTCGCTCCCATCAACGAGCGTCTCCGAGGGCCTTCGACCCTACGAATGGCAGACAAGCTCACCAAGCGTGCGTTTCACGTCGTTCCAATAGTGAACCGCGACTGTTCACACGATGTCTGGAATCGCACGCGGGTTCGACCCCGAACCTGGTTGTCTACCTACCATCGTACCTGGCATTCGCTGCCGTGCTCATCCGAGCGTGGGCTCGCTCCCCGGGTTGAACCCATGCGCCCCGGTGCCACCTTTCCGACAGGAGAGGTGCATGGGCTGGGGAGAGGTCCCGCCCGCGCACCGCTTCAGCGGCCAGGAGGACGGGCGCCCGGCGCTCTCCTCCGGCTGACGCTCCCGGCGGAGTGACCACCCTCCGGGAAGGGAGGCCCGCCTTGCGGCGCGCGCGCATTCACGACTACGCCATCATCGGGGACGGTCATGGCGCCGCGCTCGTCTCGCGCGCGGGCGCCATCGACTGGCTGTGCTGGCCACGCTTCGACAGCGCCTCATTGTTCGCGGCGCTGCTGGATCCGGAGGCGGGCGGCACCTGGCGCCTGCACCCGGTGGGGCCCTCGCGAGCGACGCGGCGCTACCTGCCGGACACCAACGTGCTCGAGACGCGCTTCGAGACGGACACGGGCGTGCTGGTGGTGACGGACCTGATGCCCATCCACGAGGAGCGCCCGCCCTGGCCTCGTCCCGAGCGCGAGTTGGTGCGTTGCGTGTCCTGCGAGCGGGGAGAGGTGACGCTGGAGGTCCTCTATGATCCGAGGCCGGACTACGGGAGGGCGAAGGCCCGGGTGAAGGATGGGGGGAAGCTGGGCTGGAGGCTGGAGCAGGGCGGGTGGCTGTACACGCTGCGCACGGACGTGCCGCTGCGGCCGGGACCGGAGGGAGGGCTGTCCGGGCGGCTGCCGCTCCGGGCGGGGCAGCGGGTGCACTTCTCGCTCACGGCGACGGACGATGGGCCGGCGGTGCTGCCGCCGGTGGGGCGCTTCACCTGGGAGCACGTGACACGTACGGTGAAGGCGTGGCGCCACTGGGCGGCGAAGTGCACGTACACGGGGCCGTACCGGGAGGCGGTGGTGCGCAGCGCGCTGGCGTTGAAGCTGCTGACGTTCGGGCCCTCGGGAGGCGTGGTGGCGGCGCCCACCACGTCCCTGCCGGAGGTGCCGGGCGGGAAGGACAACTGGGACTACCGCTTCTGCTGGGTGCGGGACGCGGCCTTCACCGCGCGGGCCTTCTACGGGCTCGGCTACGAGGAGGAGGCGGAGGCCTTCGTGTCCTGGTTGCTGCGCGCCACGTGGCTGACGCAGCCGCGGATGCACGTCTTCTACGACGTCTACGGACGGGTGCGCGCGGGCGAGCGCGAGCTGCCACACCTGCGTGGCTACGAGGGCTCCCGTCCGGTGCGGGTGGGCAACGCGGCGGCCACGCAGCTCCAACTGGACGCCTATGGAGAGGCCATCGACGCGGTGGCGCAGCTGGCGCGTCGCGGCGGGCACCTGGATCGGGACGCGCTGAAGATGCTCCGGCGCTTCGGCGAATACGTGACGAAGGTCTGGGAGCGGCCGGACGAGGGCATCTGGGAGCCGCGCTCGGGCCGCGGCGAGCACACCTTCTCCAAGGTGTCGTGCTGGATGGCGCTGGAGCGGCTGCTGGAGCTGCACGGGCGCGGGGTATTCCGGGGCGTGCGGGTGCCGGTGGAGCGCTTCCGGGAGGCGCGCGAGCAGCTGCGCGAGGAGATCCGGACGCGGGGATGGAACCAGCGGCTGCACAGCTATGTGCGCAAGCTGGACGGCGACGAGGTGGACGCGGACCTGCTGCTGCTGTCCTGGTACGGCTTCGAGGACGCGCGCTCGGAGCGGATGCGGAGCACGTACCGGTGCATCCAGGAGCGGCTCGGGGTGGGGGACGGGCTGCTGTTCCGCAATGAGGACGACATCCACGAGGGCGAGGGCGCGTTCGGCATCTGCGCCTTCTGGCGGGTGGGTTTCCTGGCGAAGGGGGGAGGGGACTTCGCGGAGGCGGAGGAGTCCTTCGCGCGGCTGCTGCACCACGCCAACGACGTGGGGCTGTACGCGGAGGAGCTGGACCCGGAGACGGGGGAGGCCCGGGGCAACTTCCCCCAGGCCTTCACGCACGTGGGCCTCATCTCGGCGGCGCTGGAGCTGGAGGAGGCGAGGCCCTGGCGCGAGCCGGTGTGGCGCCCGGGGCGGGAGGAAACCGGCGAGGAGGCGCGGGCATGAGCTGGCTGTTGCGCTGGGGGGTGTGGGGCTTCGTGAGCACCCTGGTGCTGACGGGGCTGCTGGCGGGGAGCCAGCAACTGAGGCTGACGCGGATGAACCTGCCCTACCTGCTGGGCTCGATGGTGACGGCGGACCGGGACAGGGCGAAGGTGTATGGGCTGGGGCTGCACCTGTTGCTCGGACTGTTGTTCTCCGGGGTGTACGTGGTGGCCTTCGCCGCCTGGGGGCGGGCGAGCTGGTGGCTGGGGGGGCTGATGGGGGTGCTGCACGCGGGCTTCGTGCTGCTGGTGGTGCTGCCGGCCATGCCCGCCGTACACCCGAGGATGGCGAGCGAGTCCCAGGGCCCCACGGAAGTGAAGCAATTGGAGCCGCCAGGCTTCCTGGGGTTGCACTACGGGACGCGGACACCCTTGATGGCGCTGGTGTCGCACGCGGCCTTTGGCGTGATGCTCGGCGGCCTCTTGCGGATGTGAGGGACAAGGTGCGCCGTCCTGCCCGGGTGGGGGATTGCACCCTGGGCCAGGGGATGGAGCTGTGTCGGGCCGCGGACTCGTTCCCCCGGGGGCGCGTCTACCTGTCAACCCGTGGCTCGTGCGCGATCAGCCTCCGGGCTCGGGCATCTCCATGAGCCCCTGACTTCTCGTGGTTGAGTAGTCAACCCGTCCATCGCGCCGGGAGAGGCTCGGCTCCCTCACTCCTTCCAGAGCATCTTCCACGGGTGCTTGCGCAGGTCCGACAGCAGGGTCTTCAGGTCGTCGTACACCTGCTTGTCCTTCTGCAACGCACCTACCGTGCCTTCGCCGGCCTCGATGCGCGCGAGCAGCCGGTCCGCCTTCGCGGCCATCTGATCGAGCTTCTCGCCCGCGGCCGTGTAGCGCTCCAGCGCCAGCTTCAGCCGCTCGCCATCCTTCGCGTCGAGCCCGCCCGTCACCATCGACAGCCCGTTGAGCGTCTTCGCCGCCGAGCCGGAGAGGCCGGGCAGCTCGCGCTTCATCAGCGCCGCCGTCTCCGCCGCGTCGCCCAGCAGCCGGGCCCCGGTGCCTCCGGGCTGCATGGCCTCCCGAGTCACCTTGGCCAGCATCCGCAGGTCCTTCGCCGCCGCGGTCAGATCGCCCGTCAGGCTCTTCAGGTCGCCCCGGTTGTCGCTCAGCACGCCGGCCAACGTGCCCGTCAGCCGGGACAGGTTGGTGGCCAGGTTGCGCATGCCCTCCGGATCCTCCGCGAGCGCGCCGCTCGCCACATCCAGGAAGGCCGAGAGCTGCTGGGCCACCAGATCCAACCGCGGCGCGTCCGTGCCCCGCAGCGAGCCTCCAGAGGCGGGCAGGGGAGGGGAGGACGCGGAGCCCGGGTTGAGCTCCAGGTACGGCTCGCCCAGCGGCCCCACCGTGGCCACCGTCACCCGCGTGTCCTCCCGCAGGGCCACCATGGCCTCGGGCTTCACCGAGAGCCCCATCCGCACGGGCAGCGGCCGGCCCTGCGCGTCCCTCCGGTCCGGCTCCAGGTGGATCTCCTCCACCCGGCCCACCACCACGCCGCCCAGCTTCACCGGCGCGCCCTTCACCACGTTGCCCGTGTGGCTGAAGTCCACCGAGAGCACCGTGTCGCGGCCCAGCGTCAGCTCGCCCATCAACCACAGCAGCCCGAGCACGCCCACCAGCGCCGCCAGCACCAGCGCGCCCACCTTCATCTCCAAGCGACGCTCATCCATCCGATGCGCTCTCCAGGAAGGGCGCCGTCAGGGCCCGTAGCTCCGGTTCCGAGGATGCCAGGAATGCCTCCGGTGTGCCCAGGAAGGCGCATCGCCCCCCACCCACCACCAGCACCCGGTCCGCCAACGTCCGCAGCAGCCGGTAGTCATGGGACACCACCAACGCGCCCAGCCCCCGGGCCTTCACCGAGGCGAGCACCTCCTCCACTTGCGCCGCCGCCCTCCGGTCCAGCCCGGTGGTGGGCTCGTCCAGCAGCAGGTACTCCGGCCGCAGCGCCAGCGCCCGGGCGATGGCCGCCCGCTTCTTCGCCCCGGGCCCCAGCTCGGTGGGCAGCCGATCCGCCGCCGCTTCCAGCCCCACCTGGGCCAGGGCCTCGTGCACCGCCTCCGGTGACAGGCCCGGAGCCGCCAGGGCCACGTTCTCCCGCAGCGTCCGCCAGTCCAACAGTGCCGGGCCCTGCACCAGGTACGGCGCCCGCTGGCGCAGGGCCCGCAGGGCGCGCTCGGGCATCGTGTCCACCCGCTCGCCGAGCAGCTCCACCCGGCCCGACTCTGGCTTCAGCAGCCCCACCGCCAGCCGGCACAGTACGCTCTTGCCCGCGCCGCTCGCGCCGGCCACGAAGGTCAGCTCCCGCGTGGACAGCTCCGCGCTCAGCCCCGTCAGCACCCGCCGGCCGGACTCGAACGTCACCTCCACGTCGGAGAAGCGCAGCATTCCCGCTCACACTCCCAGCGCCTGGAAGCCGAGCGCCACCACGAAGGCGATCAGCAGGCAGCCGAAGCACGCCGCCACCACCCCGCGCGTGGTGGCCTCGCCCACCGCCTCGGCGCCTCCGCGCGCGGACAGGCCCGCCACCGCCGCCGCCAGCGGAATGTAGAGGCCGCAGCCCGCTCCCTTCGTCAGCCCCGCAAGCACGTCCCACCCATCCACGAACCGCGCGTCCATGAAGGCCGTCCCGTCCACCCCGAAGGCCCAGCTCGCCGTGGCCACCGCCGACAGCGTCGCCGCCATCGTCCCCACGATGCACAGCAGCGGCACCCCCACCAGCCCCGCCACCACCCTCGGCGCCACCAGGTCCGCGTACGGGTCTCCCGCCGACATCTCCAGCGCCTCCACCTGCTCGTTGACGCTCATGGTGGACAGCTCCGCGCTGTGGCTCGCCCCGCCGCGCGCCGCCGCCAGCAGCGCCGACACCACCGGGCCGAACTCCCGCACCAGCAGTTCGAAGTAGGGCGGACCCACCACCGGCAGGTTCCCCGTCACCTTGCGCGCCTGGCTGTCCGCGAACGTCACCAGCACCGCCCCGAAGAAGGCCATCCCCGACATCACCAGCCACGCGCTGCGCGAGCCCGTCTCGTGCAACTGGTGCAGGCACTCGCGCCAGGACAGGCCATGGCGCACGCTCGCCCGCACCGTGCGCGCGAGCATCAAGGCCGGGGCTCCGATGAAGGCCAGGGGGTTCATGACGGCCCCGATGCTACCAGTCAGGCACAAACCCTGGAATGAATAGGGCGGAGTGGCTGCTGAAGTGAAAAGTGCCCAAGCGCGGAGCCGCATTATACGGCTTTTCGGCGAGCTTGGGCTGTTTTCAATCAGGTAATTTAATAATGGAGCTTCCCGCTACCGGAAGCATCACCACTCCTTTTGACTGGAGTGCTCTGGCTCCTTCGGAGTAGCGATGCGCCTTGAGTTTCGATGTGGCTCCGGTTCTGGGGTCGATTGCAATAGCGCCTGCCTTTGTTGCGCTTCGGAACTTCTGCGCTACCCGTTTCCATATTTCGAGCGCCACCGTGTTGGACGTGCGTGCCGTCAGCCATGATTCCCCGAGACCGTTTTCCTTGAGACGGCCCAGATCCAACAACAAGGCATCGGGGTTCCGATCGAGAAACCCATTGAGAGTTTCCGCCGGAAGGGATGGTTTCGTAATCGTGAATGCGATTCGTCGCACACCTCCATCAAGCATGGGCTCATGAAGAACGTCTGCATCGATCGCGGTGGCCGTGAATGGCTTGAATCTCAATGCCGTGACATGCAGGCTGAAATCTCGTGCGCATTCACTCATGATGGGCAGGAGTTCTTCCGGTAGCGCATGGAGCTGAATAGAAATATCAGTCATTTGTTACCTATCGTAAGGAACGAAGTCGGTTGGAACCCCACCGGGGCCATTAAGGTCGTTGAGGGCATCCACTTCTCGCGGTACAGGCGATCCGTCCGCCTTGGTTTTCCCGATATTTCTACCTTGGATCTTTCCATCCGGGGTCTCATACAAAATATCCGGCCGCCGGCCGCTCTTGGAGCCTCCCGGCGTTGGAATGAGTCGCTCCTTTGCTCTGCCCCCCCCGGCAATGATGGTATTTCCTTCCGTTTCAAGCCGGTCGGCCTCTTCTCGTATCTTGGCGTTGTGAGGAGCATTGGGGTCCGTTTTCGGCCCCCGGCGATTTCCAGCCTTCTTTGCGGCATCGTCGATGAACTGGCTGGTTTCGCTTGCAACCTTCTCGGCGACCTCGCGGCTGCCTTGCTTGAATCCTTGCTCGAAGGTCTCCTCAACAACCTCTTTTCCCAGTTTGCCAATTGCACCGTAACCGCCGCCTGGAAGCGGGGCCGAGAGCAGGACGCCGCCGACGGCAATTCCCTTGTCGAACGTGGTGGCGTTCGGGTCATTGATTGTTTGATATGCATTGTAGGCATCGTAAGCGGCCAGTCCCACTTCCGTAATCGCCCAGGCTGCTGCGAGTACGGGCAGCCAGACGATTCGGCCGTCCGGATCGATGTAGGTCTGTGGGTTGTGACCAGCGTATGCGTACGTTGACAGATTGACTGGTTGGTACACGCCGCCAAAACCGGCTTGTCCATCAAGGTAATCGGAGGATGCCGGATCCGTGCTCGTCCACAACCCCACTCGTGGATCGTAATACCGCGCCCCGAAGTAATGAAGCCCGGTCTCCTGATCCAGTTCCTTGCTGGTGAACAAGTGAGGCAATCGCTCGGTATTGGACCGCTGGTCCACCCAGGGCTCGCCAGACGGAAAGTACTGCATGTGCTCATACAGTTCCCCGTCCACATCCGTCACGTAACTCGTACTGCCGATGTAATCCGAATGATAGAAGTACAGGAAGTTCGTATCCGGCATTCCATCATCTGGCATCTCGCTGGGCACTTCGTAATGCGGATTCTTCTCCACATTGCGGCCACTCTGATGGCCGTTCACCGAGCGATGCTCCCACCACTTGCCGAGCATCATGGAGACCAGGTCATGGTCATCCGGTCGCACGTGTGCATCGCCTGGAGACAGTTTGGACGCAATGCGCATCGTGCCGACATGGACGTGCTTGGTTCCCACAGACCGGTTCCGCACGGTCCATTTGTCATTCACATAGACGGTTTCGCCTTGTGCGCCCGTCTTGATGATCCGGTCCCCTCCATCATCATACACGAAGCGCGTGGTCCGCCCATTGTCGGAGATCGAGTGGACGCGGTTCTCCTCGTCCCACACGATCGTCCGGCGTTGACCATTGCGGTCATCGTCCCACCCCGTCTGGTTGCCGTTGTCATCGTAGAAGAACGTCCGGTCTCCAATGTGTGTCGCCGCGTGCGGCTTGGCGGAGCCGTAATCGTAATTCCATGCGTAGGTGGTCTTGTGCTGCGGAATGGGCTTGCTGTCACTGCGATTGCGGATCCAATGCTGCTGGTTCTTTAGCTTGATTTTGTGGATTTCGTCGTACTGCAGCACGTACGAGTATTCGTTGCTCTTGCCCGGTGGTTGGAACCACGTACCGGTCGCACTGGTCAGCCGGTACAGGTCATCGTAGGAGAAGATTTGCTCGACCCGCCCGCCGTACTCGTTTGGTCGCGCATGCGGCACGTCGTTAACCAGGTTGGTGACGTTGCCAACTTTATCAAACTTATACGTAAATCGTTGGAACTCCCCGGCTGCGAGGGTGGCGAGCCGTCGGCTGCGCGCATCATGGCCATAGTGCGTGCGGATGCCGTTACCTGTCTGCAGGAACTCACGCTGATCGAACCGGTCGTACTCCAACCGAGTCACATAGGGGAACCGGACTCCCAGCTTCACGCCTTCGACCGCGCGAACCTGCCCGCCTGAGTCGTATGAGTACGTGAGCACCTCGGTATCCGGGTAGACCATCTGCTGCAGCCGTCCCCAGGTATCGTAGATGTACCGCGTCACGTAGATCTCTGGGCTGTTGGAACTGTTGCCCATGGTGCGGCTGTCAATGCTGCGCCGCTCGTAGACAGTCTCGCCAAGCGCGCCGTAGCGCCGCTCCTCGAATCCGCTGTTGTCGTCCACGCGCACGATACGGCCCACACGATTGCCACCCTGATCCCGAAGTGAGGCTCCGCCCCAGGCATAGGTCACGTCGTTGTCGTGGTAGCGCGGGTATCGGATCTCGGTCAGGTGCGTGAAGTCGTACCGGTATTCGATTGCCCCGCCTTCACGGCGCAGGTTGGCTGTGATTCGCCGGATGATGTTGCCCGCTTCGTCATAGGCCATCTCGGTGTGGCCGCTGTCGGGATGGACTACGTCGGTTCTCCGGCCGGCCAGGTCGTAATCCGACCGCGTGAGATTGCCAGCCGCGTCGAGCACGCGCCGGATTTGCTTGAGCGGATCGTACTCGTAGCGCGTGGTGATCCCCCGTCCGTCCAGGTACTCGACCACTGCGCGGATGTTGTCGCGCGCGTCACGCCAGGCATCGCGGCGGTTGTTCTCGGCATCGATCGTGGTGGTCAATGCCCACAGGCCGCCACCCGAGAGCGCCGACCCCAGCGAATAAGTCCTCTGCGTCCGTGCGTCATCGGGCATCACGACCAGGAGTTCGCGGTCGAGCAGGTCATGGGTGATGCGCGTAGGCGGTGCGCTGGTATCCACCGGCCGGGTGAATGACAGATTTCGCGCCGTGCTCTTGGGCTCCTCGGTGGGATACCACCGCGCGATGACCCGGCCCCAGGGATCGAGGTGCGTGCGGCCCGACACGATCATGGCATCCTGCGCAGCGGCATCGACCCCGCGGTGCAGAGTGCCATCCTTCTTCGTCTGGATGGCCCGGCCGAGGCCATCCACGAAGGTCACCGTCTCGATCGGATCGGTCACATTGCGGAACACATCCATGTTCGCGCTGGTGGCATAGGGCACCACGGCATCGGGCCGGTACGCGAAACGGATGGTGTAATCGAGCCCTCGCTCTATCTCATAAGGCCCACGAACACGCGAGATGCGCCCGAAGTCGTCATACTCGGTGAGCACCGGATTGCCATTGATGTCGATCTCGCTCGTGGGCGCACCGAAGCGCAGGTCATACCCGGCCGTGGAGTAGTAGCCAAAGCTGTCGTCGATGCGAACCACGTGGGTCCGCACCTCATCATCATGGGTATAGCGGAGCTGATAGCGCTGGCCGTTGTGGTTGGGCGGTGAGGTGACGCTCTTCAGGTTGCCATCGGTGTCGTAGCTGAGATCCGTGTGGGCGGCCGTGTCACTGTCGAGGGACACGCGAATCTGTCTCACGTTGCCCGTGCCACTGGCACAGTCGACATCGGCTTCCCGCTTGCGCAGGAGCGTACCAGCCGCATCTCGCACGATGATGCTATCGGCCACTCCCACGATGTGGTGCGCACGGCAGGTGGACAGCCGGCCCGTGTATTTGATCTCCGCCCGATAGTCGTCACTCGTTCCAGGCCCTCCCGCGTCATGGAGCGAGATGACGTTGCCGTAGCTGTCGTAGTCCTGGGTGGTGAAGGTGTGGATGAACGCCTTGGCATCGCCCTCGTGCTGGTAGTGGTGCTCCTCCACCTGCGCCGGGAACACCGCCTCGGTGCGCGCCGCCTGCTCGGCTGTCAGCACGAGACCGTTCTCGATGTCGCGGAGCTCGTACTGGTAGGTGGCGCGTTCGAAGACGGAGCCGTCGCCGCCCAGGAGTTGCGACGCGGCCATGAGACCGCGCTCGTGATAGCCGTTGTTGCGGAACTCGAGCTTCTGGCGGCGGTAGACCGGCAGCGTGCTCGAATCCGAGACACCATTCCACCCGCGGGTATCCAGCGTGTCGACCTCGACCCGGGCGAAGCCGTAGAACTCGCGCTCGTAACGGTCGTAGCGGCCTCCTTCGTAGCGCATACGCTGAAGCGAGTAGTCCGTGACCTTGCCAAGCTCGGCGGAGTCGGCCTGGCCGTCGTAGACCTTGACCTCGCTCAAGGCCCAGCGGCTCTGTGGCATGTCCTGCGTGTTGCCGGTGCGCACGTAGTCGAGCCAGAACTCCGCGCCCAGCGGACGCTTCACGTGGCGCAGGAGGTCGGTGCGGCCCGTGCGATTGCGAGCCACCTTGATCTCATGCGGGTTGCTCGAGACGAGATGATCAGGATGCCCGTCGCCGTTGATGTCCTGGATGGAGACCGTGGGCCGACCGACCGATTCGCCGAAGTCCGCGCCCGGGTTGATGATGAGGCTGATTCCAACGAAGACAGGGATGCTGATGGTGAAGTACGCGCCACCTCCAAGGGTGGTCGACTGGTTCTCGGAGATCTCCTTGCTGCCGGTACCTCCGCTCCAAATCACCGGGTTCGCGGCGATTCGATGGCCCTGGTTGAACCACACCCGCAGCCCAGCGGCATCCTGCGTGGCGTAATCGAGCAGACCGTCGCCGTTGACATCGAGCAGGGAGCCACCGCCTGGTTTGACTCCGGATTGGCTGTTGCTTCCGTTGATGCCTCCGCCGAACCCGTAGACGCCATCGTTGAAGCCCAGGGAGGCGCCCGCGTTCTTTTCCTCGGTGACGCCCTCGTGGATGACGGCCTGCCCCCAGGGCTCGCGAGCCGCGAACCGGTAGCCCAGGTTCAGCGACACATCCAGCGTCCCCGCGCCCTTCCAAACCCGGTCAGGCAGCCCGTCACCGTTGACGTCCATGAGGTCTGCCTCGGACGTGGCGTCTCCCTTACTGGCGCCCAGGCTCAGCGAGAATCCAACCGGCTGCATCTGCTGGGTGCTGGCGGAACCACCTCCGGTCTTCTCGGCACCGCCACCGATCAGACCGCGCGCGGTGGCGATCGCACTGGAGATGTTGCCGCCAATGCCAAAGGTCGAGCTTTCGGAGCTGTTGATTCGCAGCTCGCGGCTCGGCACCTCACGCAGCTCCGCGAGGACTCCCAGGGGCGACGTGTACTGGACGCGCTCCGGCGACACCACGTCGGGGAAGCCGTCACCGTTCATGTCGAGGTAATCGAGCAGGCCTCGCGACTTCCCGTCGGACATGGAGAAGGAGGCAGGACCGGCGCCGCCACCCACGGCCGTGTTGCGCGAGCGGGAGATGCGGGGCACTGCCGGAGTTCCGGCGAGCTGGGCTGGCTTCGGGAGCCGCGGCAGGGGACCCCCGAGCCGCGTGGTCGACATCTCGGTCGCGGTCACATAGATGAGCTCATGAGGCCCCTGCCAGTGGCCGCCTCGCACCGGGCTGCACTCGAAGGGATCCTCCTCGGTGTAGCGGCAGGGCAATGTGTCGGCCATGGGCAGCAACGAGAACGCTCGCATGCCCTCCTCGGAGAACCGGCGGGCCATGTCGGCGGCCGTGTCCTCATTGATGGTCTCGGTGCCGTCGAAGGGCGGCGGCTTGTCAAGCTCGGTTGGCGGAATGGGCTTTTCGCCCCGCGCCTCACCGCCGTTGTAGCCACCGTAGGCCCAGCCACGATAGCCATGAGAGAGTCGGCCCGGCCGCTCCACGCCGTAGCGGATGGACGGGAGCGGGATGATTCCCTTCGAGACCGTGGTACGGACGGCGTCGAACAGTTCCGGGGTGCTCACGGAGAAGGAGAAGAAGACCGGCTCGTTGGCGGTCACCTGCACATCCAGGTTCATCGTATGGATGCCGCCCTTGTCGATGGTGACCTGCCTCTTTCCAAGCAGGCGCCCCTGGCTCTTCGCCGTGAACGTCACCGTGCCCGTGTGAAGCGTGCTGCCCGCGTCGACTGTCGCCACGAGGGGGAAGTTTCCGCTGACCGTTGGCACGAAGGCGGGAGCCGGGCTCACCGGTGTGCGCAGCGAATACGTGGTCATGTCGTAGACCAGCGGGATGTCGAAGATGGGCTTCCCTTGGTGATCCACGACGGGCACGGCCCGGCCATCCTCGTTCCGTGCGCTCGTGTAGCGGATCCACGGGCCGTGTCTGGGCTTACCGTCCGTGCCGCTGATGGGCTCGAAGGCGAGTGCGGTCAGATCGACAGGCGAGTCCGAGTGGATGCGCAGCGAGACGAAGTTCCGGGCGTTGACCGAGATCGCCTGATCAAGATTGACGGTACTCCGGGACGAGTGGGGGAGTACCTGGGCGAACGCCGGTTTGCCGTCGACCATGAGCATGACGGTGATGTCATCGGACGTCTCGCGCAGCTTGGTGAGCCGGCCCGAGACCCGCATGGTGCCGGAATAGGGGACGTTCATGCCGGTGTTGGCGCGTCCAGCGAGCGCGAACTCGGCTGTGGCGTCGAAGCGATGGACGTCGAGGCGGTTCTCGTCCTTGTCCGGAGCGAGCCCCATGTATTCGACCACCGGGCTCCAGTTCACCCGGTCATCCCACTCGTTCTCCAGCGCGTGGACCCGGAACAGGATGCGCTCGCCAGCGGCGACATCGACCTCCACGCTGGGATTCTGTGGCCGGGTCTCAGCGGGGCCGAAGACGTGCGCCCAGAGCTGGTTGCCTTCAGGTTCGATGGCATGCTCGATGGTGGCTCTGAAACCATCTCCGCCGGAGCGCTGGGCCCGGCTCAACCTCACCTCTCCCGAGATGCGTACACGCCCCGGGTAGGGGGCTTGCCAACTCCGGACGACATCCACGGGCGGGGCATGGCGGTCGAGCTCGGCTTCGAACTCGGGGTCCTCGAGCGATGCGGGCAGCGCACCAGGGGCCACTGCACTCGCGCCGATGTGCACCGGAGTGCCACTGCTGTCTCCGGGAACGAATCGGGGCAGGCCGTCCGCGCGCCGCCAGTTGAAGTAGACGGCGGAGCCTTGCACCAGGTCCACCAGTCCGTCCGCATTGACGTCGGACAGATAGGTGTCCTGCTCCGAGGACGAGAAGGCCAGGTTCGCGTGGAACTGTCCTGGGGTGAAGTACGCCTCGGGGCCGACGGACAAGCTCATGAGCGAGCGCTCATGCGACAGCGCCGGAAGACCCTCGACAGGGACGGCCGAGGTCGCGAAGCTGGCGCTGCCCGCGGGGCCGGATTGGTTGCGGTTGAAGAAATAACCACCGCCCGCGCCACGGAACACGCGGTCGGCCAGTCCGTCACCGTTGATGTCCGCGAGCACGACCCGGCCCTTGGTATCGTCCGACCGCCGGCCGACCTTGGCTCCCACCGAGAGCCCCTTGGTCATGCCGAAGCCGACGCCGACGTACAGGTGGCCTCCGAACGACCGCGTCCGCGACCCACCCAGGGCGCTGGCATCGGCCTCTCCGATGGCATCGTAGAATCCGTCCGGCAGAGCGAGTCCCGTATCGGGCTTCTCCGGTCCCGCGTTCCAGGCCTGCTCCGGCGCGAAGCCGTCATAGACGGTGCTCGTCCTGGTCACCTCGTCGAAGTACTCGAAGGTGTGGACGTTGCCCAGGAAGGGCCGGTTGTTCACGCCGAACTGGGTGAGCTTCTTCAGCCGGCTCTTGCCGAAAGGCCCCTGGTCGTAGTCGAGATCCCAGGCGCGCACGAGTGTCTGGCGGTAGTGGACCTCGACGCGGCTCAGGCGCTCACTGGTGACCTGCTTGAAACCACCGCGGCCGCTCACGATGAGGTCCCGGCGGCAGCCCGTCTGGCGTTCTGGCGTGCAGGCGGGCTCGCGCAGGAAGACCACGCGATAGGGCGCCGTGGTCTCTCCCACGCGCAGGGTGTAGTGAGCCGAAGACAGGTACAGGTCACGGCCAGGGACCTGTTCCGGTGCGCTCCAGGTGACCGTGTCGTAGTCGAAGCGCACGCGGTTCCCGTGGGTGTCGCGAATCTCACGCAGGGCCCAGCGGAAGACGTTGCCCTCATCGTCCGTCAGACATGCCGAGGAGACTCTGCCTGTCTCGGGCGTACCGCCGTAGAAGTAGCGCGTGCCCTTGCGGTCGGTGACCTCCCACCAGTACCGGCTGGGGCCCGTGCCATGGCGCACGATGCGCTGGAACGAGCCCTCGATGCGGGGGTGGAACACCTTGTCGCCCGTGGAGCGCGGGCTCGGCAGGCTTCGGTGCGCGGTGGGGGAGAGTTGGGCCCCATCGAAGAGGTAGGTCTCGGTCTCCAGGGACGCGTCGTAGCGGGGAACACCCCAGCGGGTCTCGGCCTCGATGGCGGAGAGGCCGATGTCCCAGCCAAGCCCCATCCAGCCGTTGCCGCGCGCGGAGCTATAACCCAGCGCGAACGAGGGCTGTACGCCGAGCCGGCCCGGGGGAAGCTCCAGGGGGTAGTTCAGCGCCGCATCGCCATTGGAGCTCACCTGCGGTGGCTGGATGAGCTGGATGCCCGCCGAGGGCGTGGCCGCCTTGATTCCCTTGAGGCGATTGGGATCGAACGAGGCGATCTGCGGATGCTCGGGTGCCACCACGATGGCGTTGATCATGGTGGTGAAATGATCGGTGAGGCTCTCGACGACTTCCCGGTCGCGCGCGACCCCGGCGCGGGCGAGCGGCTCCCAGCGCTTCAGGGTTTCGTCATAGTAGAAGGTCTGGATGTCCTCGGGCACATAGCCCGGCGGCACCAGCGAGGGCTGGTAGGGCAACGAAACCTTCAGGGCATCGTCGAAGGTCTCGCCGTGCGGCTGGAACTCGTAAGCGCGCCGGAAGGGGGCGGTGACATTGACGAGACCTGGATCCAGCGGAGGAAGCTGGGAGGCATCGAGCTGCTTGAGCGAGACACGCTTGCGGCCCTTCATGGCGGTGGCCGGGACGTCGACCGACACACGGGTGCCGAGCTCGATGCGCTTCGCCTGACCAGGCGCGACCTCGGCCTCGGCCAGTTGCCCCACGTCGCCATAGCGGGCGCGGCGCTCCTCCTGGGTGAGGCCGTCATTGAGCACGGGGTCTCGGGTTGCGGCCCCAGGCATGAGGCCCGCGTCGCGGTCGAGCACGAACTGACGCGTGAAGGTGCTTCCATCGGCGAAGCGGGCGGTGACGGTCACCGGCCAGGCCTCATCGGGCTTCGTGGTCCGCCGAAGCATGGAGGCGAACACTCCCGCGGTGCCATCGGTCTCCCGGCTGTCGATGCTCACGCGCACGCCGCCACTCACATGACTGGGTGCACGTGCCCAACCCTCCACCCACGCCTCATGCCCGAAGTGCTCGCGGGCCGACGCGAGGACGATGCGTGGAAAGTCGATGCGGCGAGCAGCGCCCGAGCCAAACACGCGCAGGCGCGTGACCGAGACATCCGCGGAAGGGCGCAGGCGGAGGCCAGCGCAGCGCACGCTCCCCGCATCGCCAATGGCATACTCCGTCATGCCCGGGGTGACTTCGAGGCGAGAGGCTGGCAGGTCATGCGCCACCGCGTCGGCATCCACGCAGCGCAGGGACCAGGTTACCTCCGACCCAGCGGCGATGCGCACCACGTCCGGAGAGATCCACCGCTCGAAGGCGACGACCAGCTCCTGGCCCGCCGCGACCGTGACTGCCTCACCCCCCTCGCGGAGCAGGGCCATCGCACCTTGCGTGGGAATGGCATCGAACGGTGCGATGGAGGCGGATTCGATGGCATTGCTGCCATGATCCAGCTCGGCCATGAGCTTGACCGCGCCGAGCTTGATGGTGCCGCGGGCTTCGCTGGGCAGGCAGAACTCGACCTCGTTGTGCCCGAAGCGCAGCTGCTCGGTGTCAATGGGATGAACGAATGTCCTTGCCTCCTCACCGGAGGCCTCGGCGGTGGGCGGCACCCAGAATCCGAGCATCCGCGGTCCGCCGTTGATGCCGCGCGTCAAGACCAGTGGCCGGAACACGCCCTCGGCGTGATAGCTCAGCCAGGCGCGCCGGTATGTGCCGGGGTGGCGTGCGAGCTGGAACGAGAGCGTGGTGCAGCCAGAGAGACCGCTGGTGGGCTCTCGGCTGAGGCTCTCGCTCTCCGGGGTGACGGGGAGCACGTCGGCGAGCGCAGCGGGGGGTACTTCGCCAGAGGTAGTGGATGGCTCCCAGGCGAGCGGCAGGGCCTCCGAGGTGCCCCAGAGCTCCACTTCGGGGACCACCGCTTCGTTCTCGTGCGAAGGCTCGAACCTCAGGATGAGGCGCGCCATTCGCTGTGGCGCCTGCAGGGGGAGCACCGACCAGCCGTGTGGCAGGGCCGTCAGGTCATGAGGGCCCGAGATGCGCTGGCCCAGGGCGTCGAGCAACGAGAGACGGTACGGGCTCGGGCCGAACACCTTGAGCGCGGCCACTTCCGCGCGTGCGTCCAGCTGGGCCGTGACATCCGTATGACCCCTGTTGGCGGAGGGTCTCCATCCAATGGCGGTGTCGCGATCGAAGAGCGCCCAGGCGCCAGGGTCCGTGCTGGCCTCCAGCGCGCGTGGCGTGAGCCGCTGCGCGGCGATTTCACCTGTCTCGCCCGTGGGGGACTCCTCCGTGCCCTGGCAGGACAGGGAGGTCACCAGGAACATCACCGCAGCCGCGGAAATTTTGAGCGGGGTGAAAAATCCACCTCGGTGAGTAGGCATCACGGCTCTCCAGCAGGGGTGACAATGTGAAGAGCTTTGATTTCAAATATGTATCGATACTGTCAATGGAGGAAATCATGCGCCTGGGTCCTACCGTGTCGTCCATCTTCATTCTCGGGGTCTTGCTGAGCGGCGGTCTGCTGGCGGGCTGCTCGAGCGAAACCTCGTTTCAACGCGGTACGGCAGGCGAGAGCTGCCGGGCTCGCAACGACTGTAAGCTCGGTCTCGCCTGCATCAACGAGACATGTGTTCCCGATCGCCCCTACCTGAGCGTGACAGGCAAGGGGTGTTACCGGGTCGAGTGTGAGAATGATGCCGGATGTTGTGCCGATTTCGTTCCCGCTTCGGGCTGCGACATCTACGAAGCGGCGTGCAAAGCCGACCCGAATGATTGTGATGCCTATCGCAGGCTCTGCCAGTGCAATCGCGCATGCGTGAGTGAGCTCTGCGTGGACAAGGAACCGGCCTGCGCCAGGGACTCGGAATGTCCGTCAACGTCTTCGCCGTATTGTGTGGCGAGCCAGTGCGTGGAGTGCCGGGACCAGGGGGACTGTCTCGGCGAGGGAGAGCGCTGTGTCGCGGGAGCTTGCAAGACTTTGTGCAAGACCAATGAGAACTGTCCGCGACTCCATGCTTGTGAAGCGGGAGCCTGCGTGCCTTCTGGTTGTACTTCGGATCGTGAGTGCAGCTTCGTGCTCGGTGATCCACGCGGCCGTTGTGAGAATGGCGCGTGCTTCGTGGGCTGCACGAAGGACAACGAGTGCAACGCTACAGCCTTCGAGGTGTGCCACGCGGGACGATGCACCTTTTCCGGGTGTGAGAACGACGCGGAGTGCCGGGCCTATCTGGACCTTTCCAGCACCCCGGATGGCGTTCGTGCGGTGTGCCGGTGAGCTGAGTCTCTCCAGCTATCAATCCAAGACACATATTCTTGTCATTTGAGACGCGCTGTTGCTCCCGAGGCAACGTGTTGCTTCGGGGGCTGCGTTGCCTCCGAGGCAACAAAACAGGGATTGTCTGTGAGGCTTGAAATCCAAAGTCAATCATGAGACACGGCTTTCCACCCGCCGGACGCAGTTGCTTTCGCTCCCAACTCCCAGGAGCGGCCCCGGGTTTCCTGTCTCGTTTCAAGGATGGATGCCATGACTCACTCCTACCGTGTCACCACGGCCGCGCGCCGTGGATGGAAGTCCCTTGCCTGGTGCCTGGCCGCGGGCCTGTCGCTGCTGACGGGGGCCGAGGCGCTCGCGCAGGAGCAGGAAGATCCCGGTGAGGATCCGAAGATCTACTCGGAGACGGTGCTCGAGGAGGGCGAGGGCTATCAGCTCAAGCTCATCTCCGGCATCCCCGTGGACGACGAGAAGGCCGAGCCCTACTCGCGCGAGTTCTACACCCTGACGTCCCTCGCGGCCTTCGAGAAGCTGAAGCTGCCCATCGCGATCCAGGAGGATGTGAGGATCGCGTTCGAAGAGGCCAAGACGGAAGAGGACAAGGTGTTCTCGATCGACAAGCGCATCGTCGACGAGCTCCTCATCGCCGAGGAGAAGGGGGAGTTGACCCCGTACCTCAAGGAGATCGCCGAGCCCGTCGACGAGGGCCAGGTCCAGGGCATGGGGCCCTTCGGCTCGTGCTCGGACAAGGTCCACAGCCGCAGCAAGAGCTTCAGCATCAACACCCCCATCAACACCTCGGCGAACTTCGGGGGCGGCTTCTCCGGCTCGTTCTACACCACGGGCAACATGTCGGGCAGCGCCACGGGCGAGGTGGTCATCAAGATCAAGCGCAGCAAGGTCTTCTGGGTCTGCGTCCCCTACGCGGTCCGGTTCGGCCATGCGCGCGCCTGGGGCAATGCCTCGGTGAGCAACGACTCGTCCATCAACGGCTCGCTCAGCTATGCCTTCAACTGGCAGCGGCAGATCACCAAGCCGCACCTGGGCTCGCTCAACTTCATGATTGGCCCCCTGCCGGTGCACATCGGCTTCAACCTGCCCATCGAGCTGGGCGTGAGCATCAACGCGACCGTCACGGGCACCCTCGCCTACAACGGCCAGCAGACGGCCACGGGCAGCTTCGACTACACCTGCAACACCGGCGGCTGCAGCGGCTACGCCAACTACAACCTGGGCAGCGCGCCCACGCCCCAACCCGTGACGGCCAGCGTGTCCGGCCGCATCTACCCCACGCTGTGGGCCCAGGTCGCCGTGCGCGCCTACCTCTACAGCGAGCGCATCGCCTATGCGCAGGTGGGTCTGCGCCCCTACCTGTACGGCGACCTCTGGGGCTACTACGGCAATACCTGCGGTGACGCCGACGGCGACTTCATCAACGAGACCGTCAGCGCGCTCACCTTCGATCTGGATTGGCAGCTGTACATCACCGCCCGTGCCTCGGCCTTTGGTTCCTCGAACAACTGGAACCTGTGGAACACCTCGCGCCGCCACATCAAGTTCTGGGATCTGATCAGCGGCGGCTCCACCGCCCTCCGGCCCACGCTGCTCGGCCCCGCCAGCACCCCGGTCAACACCTTCACGAACTACAGCTCGCGCATGCGTCCCTGCTGGCCGTACGGCGACACCGTCTCCTCCCGGTTCAGCTGGGGTGACGGCACCACCACCTCCTACAGCGCCGCGCCCAGCACCACCACGACGCGCGCCAAGGCCTGGACGACGACGGGCACCCTGGGCGTCCAGTCCACGGCCCTGAGCGACTCCCACGGCCGCAGCCTCAACGCCTCCACCCTCCGCAAGGTGCAGGTCTACTGAGCGTCCCTGTCCCAGCGTTGTGACTTCGCGTTCTTCACCGCCCCCTCCGGTTCTCAGGCAGGGGGCGGTGTCGCGCAAACTGTCCGCCCCGGCCTGTATCGGGAGTGATCGGGCCTCCAGGCCGGGTGAAGATCTCGCCTGCCGCCGTCAGTGCGCCCCGAGGCGGGACATCACCGCGGCCACCACGCGGTCGCAGCGCGGAGCCAGGAAGGAGAACACCTCCTCGAGCTGGCCACCGAGCCGGTTCTCCCACTCTTCCCGGAGGAGCGCCCGGGCCCGGTGCAGCCGTGTCTTCACCACGTCCTCGCTCACCGAGAGCACCTCGGCGGTCTCCGCCGTCGACAGCCCGTCCACCTCCCGCAGCATGAGCACCATCCGCGAGGAGGCCGGCAGCGCGTCGATGCTGGTCTCCAGGAGCCGGACGAGCTCGCGCTCCGCGGTCCGCCGTTCGGGGTCCAGCGTGGGTCGGTCCAACCGCTTCATGCCAGCCTCCAGTGCATCGTCCGCACCTCCATCGAGGGCGACCAGCCGACTGCGCTTGCGCAGGTGCAGCAGCGCCTCGTTCACCGCGATGCGGAGGAGCCACGTCGAGAACCTCGCGCTGCCCTTGAACTGGTCCAGGTGCGTGAACGCGAGCACGTAGGCCTGCTGCATCACGTCCTCGGCCTCGGCCTCGTCCCGCAGCAGCGCGCGCACGGCCCGGTACACCCGTGCGTTGTGCCGGCGCATCAGCACCTCGAACAGTGCTGTCTCTCCCGCACACACGCGGTGGACGATCTCCTCATCGGAGGGCGAGCCCATGGCCGCCTGTCTGGTTGCCTGTCCTGTCGTCGTCTCCATACGCATGAGATGCGGCGGGCGGCCCGGACGTGACAGCCCCCCGGCGTGTCACCTCTCGCCGTGCTCGCGACTCCCATCCCATGGCAGCAACGGTGCTGCTCGCGGAGGAGAGGTCATCGACATGGATAGCCGTCTGAATCAGTCCTGGTGGGCCCTGAAGCTCGCGTTGGGTGTGGTGCCAATCGTCGCGGGGCTCGACAAGTTCTTCAACCTGCTGACGAACTGGGAGCAGTACCTCAGTCCCCTCGTTGCCCGGGTCATTCCCGCCAGCACCTTCATGCACGCGGTGGGCATCATCGAGATCGCCGCGGGGCTCCTGGTGTTGTCGAAGCTGACGCGCGAGGGGGCCTACATCGTCTCGGCGTGGTTGGTGGGCATTGCCCTGAACCTGCTCACCACGGGGAAGTACTTCGACATCGCGGTGAGGGACCTGGTCATGGCGGTGGGCGCCTTCACGCTGGCTCGCCTGTCCGAGGTGCGAGCGCCCGCTTCCGCGCGGGAACGGCCCCGGACCGAGGTGCTGAGGCCCGCCCGAGGCCACGGGTGATGCCTGTCACCCGGCCCGTACGCGCGCCCTGATCCGCCGCGAAGCAGTAGAACAGGCCCGCTCCGCCCGTCCCGCGGAGCGCGTCCTGGCCGCGGCCGCCGCGTGACAGGTGCGACGGTGCGGTAGCCTGTCCGCCTCATGCGAAGAATCGTCTGCGCCCTTTTTCTCGCGGTGCTCAGTGCCTGCGGTGACGAGCCGCGGTGGGTCCATGCCGTTCCCGCGGACGGGTGGATCCTCCAGGACACCCGGCCGTTCGACCTGGAGCAGCGCACACTGCGCTTCACGCCCTCACCCGAAGGCTACACCCTCCACGTCCTGGAGGGTCCCATCGAGCTGGACCTCGCTGGCTCCAAGCCGTTGTTCGGCACCTGGTTGGTGGAACTGCCCTTTGCCTTTCCGTTTGGCGGCACCACCTGGAAGAGCCTGTTCGTCAACCCGAGTGGAAGCCTCTCGTTCGGGGCCCCGGATGCGGAGGCGATCTCGGCCAGCGCCCTCTGGCCCGAGGGCGGCATGCGGACCGCCGCCGATCTGCTCCTGGCCCGCGTCCGCGAAGGTCGGGCGAAGTGGATCGTCCCCCTCTGGGCCGAATATGGGGCCCGCATGGTCGCGGTGAAGCACGAGGCGGACAGCCTCGAGGTGACCTGGAAGGCCATGCGTCCCGAGGGATCCGTCTCCTACGGGCCGCGCGGAGCGTGCATCTTCCAGGCGAAGCTCTTCGCGGATGGGACCATCGAGTTCCGGTACCAGAGCGTCCCCGAGCTCGACGGAATCGTGGGTCTCTTCGCGGGCGCCGCTCCCTGGGACGGCGTCAGCGGGGAGAGTGACCTCTCGGCGGGGGACGCCGCGGGAGGAACCCTCTACGAGGTCTTCCACCATCCCGTGCTGTCGCGAGAGGCCACGACGTACCTCCCGGACATCTACTCCCAGCACCCGGCCCGGGATGACTTCGTCATCCTGATGACCGACTTCCGGTTCGACGGCCTCTACGCGGCGGCGGCGTCCACCGGGGCCATCAACCACCCGTTGGAGGGCCTGGGGCCCCTGGTGAAGTCTCCGCGCCCCGGGGTGTTCTTCGGCTCCTCGGCGCTGCAGGTGGCCGTGCGGCCCGTCTGGGTGGGCGTGTCCCGCTTCGACGAGGTGGTGGCGGACGGGCGGAGGGAATACGGGGGGCATGCCTTCGCCGTGGGGTTGTTGGCCCACGAGCTGACACACCGCTGGGGAGTGGGGCTCGAGCAGCTGGAGCCGGCGAGCGGTGAGCGTCGGCCTCTCTTCGGCGACGACTGCCAATGTCACTGGCCCGAGGGGCTCCACCTTCCGGCGGCGTACTCCGTGGCCTCTCTCTTCAGTTCCCAGCCGTATCCGGAGAGCTCCCTGATGGGGGGCCACTCCTTGCGCGAGGAGGCCGACGGCACCTTCATGAGGGAGGAGAAGCCCTACCTGACGCCAGCGGGGTTCTCCTGGTTGGACTTGTACGCGATGGGACTGGCCCGACCCGAGGAGGTGCCCGACACCTTCCTCCTCACCGACATCGAGGAGCTCGGTGAGGGGCGGCTGGCGGCCCGGAAGGTGCCGGTGACGATGGAGCGGATCGTGGCCGCCATGGGGCCTCGCCGCCCCTCGGCCTCCGAGGCCCAGCGTGAATTCACGCTGTCCATCTACCTGCTGCACCGAGGGAAGTCGCCCGATGCGGCCGCCGTGCAGCGCGCGGAGGCCATCGCCCGGTCACTGGCGGCGTTCTTCGAGGCGGCCACGGGCTCGCGCCTGAAGCTCACCCCGGCCCACTGAGCTCAGGCCCCGGCCGGATTCAGCTCAGCCACATGGCCAGCGTGGTGGTGAGCAGGAAGTCCAGCAGGAAGATGGCGCCACATCCGTGCACCACCGCACCCGCCGCCGCACGGCCCACCGCCCGCGCGCCTCCCCGCGCCCTCAGTCCCACCGCCGTCGACACCAGGGCAATCGCCAGTCCGAAGGCACTCGCCTTCACCATGCCGCCCACCACGTCCGTCGCGTGCAGCATCTGCTCGAAGCTGCCGAAGAAGGCCCGCACCGGCAGCTTCAGCGTGAAGAAGGCCGCCACCGCCTCGAAGAGCACCGCCACCAGGAAGGTGAGGGCGGACAGGGCCGACACGCTCAGCGTCATCGCCACCACGCGCGGCGCCACCAGCACCGCGAAGGGATCCAATCCAATCCCGCGCAGGCCCTCGAGCTGCCCGCCCACCTGCATCGTCGCCAGCTCCGCCGCGTTGCGCGCTCCCAGCCGCGCCGCCATCACCAGCCCCAGCAGCAGCGGGCCGAACTCCCACAGCACCGCGTACCCCGCCGCCCACCCGAGGATGGCCCTCGCCCCGAAGCGCTCCACGTACAGCGACGTCTGCACCACCACCGTCGCCCCCGTCAGCGCCGCCGTCGCCAGCGCCAGTGGCAGCGAGCCCCAGCCGAACTCCTCCAGCCCGCGCAGCAGCTCGTGGCGGTCCATCCGCGCCAGCCCCAGCACCGTGCGCGCCAGCACCAGCGCCACCGAGCCCACGCCGCGCACCGCGCCCAGCGCCTCCTGGCCGAGCCACGTCAGCGTCGCCGTCACGTGAGCGCCTCGTCCGGCTGCGTCTCCAGCTCGGGGGCGGGCGGGCCGTCGTGGACGAGCCGTCCGTCCCGCAGGTACAGCCAGCGGGACAGGGGAAGCTCCGGTGGGGCCTCGGGCGCGGCGACCACCAGCGAGCCGCTCCCGGCCACCTCCAGCAGCACCCGCGCCACCTGCCGCGCCGTGCCCGGATCCAACCCCGCGAAGGGATCGTCCGCCAGCAGCACCGTGGGACTCGCCGCCAGCGCCCGGGCGATGCCAGCCCGCTTGCGCATGCCTCCGGAGAGCCGCTCGGGCAGGGCGTCCGCGGCCTCCGCGAGCCCCACCGCGCGCAGCACCTCGTCCGCGCGTGCCTCCGCCTCCTCGCGAGGCACCCGCCGCCGCTCCAGGGGCAGCAGCACGTTGCGGCGCACCGTCAGCGAGTCGAAGAGGGCATCCGTCTGGAACACCATGCCGAACGCCGCCTGGCGCGCGCGCTTGCCGGCGGGCGGCAGGCGGGCCACGTCCTCGCCATTCCAGAGCACCCGTCCGCTGGCGGGCGTCACCAGCCCCGCGAGCGCCTTGAGCAGCGTCGTCTTGCCCGCGCCCGAGTGCCCCAGGACGAGCACCCGGCTGCCGGGTGGAAGGGTGCAGGTCACCTCCTCGAGGAGCGACCGTCCCCCCTGCCGAACCGAGAGCCTGTCCGCGCGCAGCTCCATGTCACCCCGGGCTCAGGGCGCGCCCCAGCGCACCAGCGTGCCGTTCTGTCCCGCGGCCCACTGCTCCCGGGGGCTGATGGCGTCGAGCGACTGGAGCACCTGGCTCTGGGGGTAGGGCTCGCTCCAGGCCGTGCCGTCGAAGCGGTGGAGGAACGTGCCGCTCTTGTTGGAGAGCACGTAGACGGCGGTGGGGTGGAAGGCGGCCACGTCCAGCAGATCCGGCGCCGCCGTGCCTCCGGGGGGCGGTAGCTTGCGCCACGTCCCCGACTGGCGCTCGAGCACCAGGCCGTGCTCGCCCACCGCGTAGGCCAGCGCTCCGTCCACCACGGACACGCCGTGCAGGTAGCCCGTGCCCACGTCCGCCGGCAGCTCCTCGCGCATCCACTGCCCCGAGGCCATGTCGAGACGGTAGACGCGGGGCAGGGGAGCGACGCCGGGTTGGAAGTCCTCGGCGCCCACGGCGAGCAGCGTGTCCGGGCCCAGGCCGTGGATGCTCCGCAGGTTCGCCGCCAGCTGCGTCGCCACCACCACCGGCGGAGGCGTGCTCACCGGATCCCGCCACTCCCAGCGCAGCACATGGCCGGTGCTCGTCACCGCGTACACCGTGGTGGTGCCGCTCCGCTCGTAACCCACCATGCCGGTGACGGTGCCCGGCACCCCGCTCACCGTCTGCATGACGCACCCCGAGGTGGAGGGGTGGACGCTGGCGAAGGTGCCCTCCGCCGTGCCGGCGAAGACGCGCCCGTCGCTCGGCCGGGCCCACGCCACCTTCCAGGAGCTCGTGGTGCCGCACGCCGTCGAGAAGTCCGTCACCGAAGGGCCATTCACGTGCGCGAGCCAGCCGCCCGGGCCCGCGAGCCACGCCTTCCCCAGCGCGTAGGTCGTCACCGCCTCCCACGCCGTGGTCCACAGCGTGCGCGTCGTCCAGCTGCTCGTCGCGCAGACGCCGCCCTCGTCCGTGAGGCCGTCACAGTCGTTGTCCAGCCGGTCGCACACCTCGGTGCCGCCGCGGAAGCGCGAGGTGTCATCGCAATCCTCCACCGTGGACTTCGCGCCCGCGGCAGCCTCGCAGGCGAGGGCCGTCCACGTGCCGGCGAGCCCGTCTCCGTCTCCGTCCGCGTACCACGTCACCGGCACCTGCGAGCTCTTGCACTCCGCTCCGGACTTCGCCGCCGTGCACGCCCAGGCGCCCGTGCAGCCGAGCTCCGTCCTGCACGTGGCGCCCACGCGGAAGTCATCGTCCGCCGTGCCGTCGCAGTCCTCGTCCCGCCCGTCGCAGCGCGACTCGGCCATGCCCGGGTGCACGCCGGGGTCGCTGTCGTCGCAGTCCCCGGCCTCCATCACCGTGCCCGCGGGCCGCACGCACGCCCTCACCACCCGGGAGAGGTCGCCGTACCCGTCGCCATCCGCGTCCACGTAGTAGCCATTCTTGCTGGGGACGTCCTCCTCGTTGCCGGAGCAGTTGTTGTCCTTGCCGTCGCAAATCTCCGAGGCGCTCGGGTTCACGGTGGCGTCCGTGTCATCGCAGTCCGTGCCCTTGCCTCCGGTCGCGCTCGCCGAGACGAAGCCGTCTCCGTCCAGATCCTCCGCGCGCAGATCCAGGTACACCGCCGTGGCGCCGCTCGTGGGGACTTCCACCTGCCGCGAGCTCGTGGCCACCACCGGCCCCGAGCACGAGCGCTCGTGCGCGTTCGCGATCACCTGCAGGCTCCGGCTCCAGTCCGCCTTGCGGAACACCGCCACCGTCTTGGCGTCGCTGTTGCGCTCCTCCACCGTCAGCTGCTGCGTCTCGGTGTGGCTCACATCCGCTTCGTCCAGTGCCGTCACAGTCAGGCATCCCGGGCGGAACGTGGCGTAGAAGATTTCCACACGCACGGCGCCCGCCCCGGGCTGCTCCCCGCGACAGCCGCACAGCGCCAACATTCCCAAGGCCAGCAGGAATAAACGCATCGTTCGGGCATTCCCGGGCGCGCCGCGCCCCACTCGTAAGGTCTTCGTCCTCCTCCCCATTAGCCCGATGTGCGATGCAGCGTCCAGCGAGGTGGGTTCCCGTGGTCCTGCTCGCTCGGGTCCTATATATGGGCCCGTCGTTCTCCCCCCCGGAGCTCCCCCTCCTCGCCCGACCATGCACTTGATTCGCTCCGCTGTTGCCCTCCCCGTGTGCGCTTGGCTCGCCCTATGTGTGCCGGAAGCGCGCGCGCAGGACTCGCGGCCCGCTCCCGGGCCTGGAGCAGAGACCCCGGCCGCCGGGCAGTCCGAGCCCACGCGGGAGCCGCTGACGCTGGAGCGCGCGGTGTCGTTGGCGGCCGAGCGCAATGAGTCCGCGCTGACGGCCCAGGCCCGCTCCGAGGCCGCCGAGGCGCGTGTGGCCCGGGCGCGCGCCTTCTTCTTCCCGAGGCTCGACGTCAGCGCCACCTATACCCGCCGCCTGCAGGAGGTGGTGCGCCAGGTGGGCGGCGAGGACGTGGTCATCCAGACGCTCAACGCCCTGTCCGGAAACGCCACGGCCAGCGTGCCCCTCTTCGACGCGCGCGGCTTTCCGCTCCTCCAGGCGGCGAACCGGGATCGCGAGGCGACGGCACTGGACGCGGTGGAGGCGCGCCGGCAGGTGTCCTTCCAGGCCGCCACGGCCTTCCTGACCACGCTGGGCCAGCAACAGGTGGCGCAGGCCGCCGAGCGCCGGCTCGCCTTCGCCCGCCAGTCGCTCGAGGAGGCCAAGGCCCGCGCCCAGGCCGGCCTGGCCAGCACCAACGACGTGACGCGCGCGCAGCTGGACGTGGCCACCGCGGAGGCGGAGCTCGCTGACGCGGTGGGTCAGGCCGAGACGAGCCGGTTGGAGCTCGGCTATCTCCTGGTGACGCCCGTGGAGGGCCCGCTGGCGGCGCCCGAGACGCTGCTGGGCGAGGCCTCGCGGCCCGCGGAGTCCTTCGCGCCGCTGACCGAGGGCGCCCTGGAGCGCCGCCCGGACATCCTCTCCGCGAAGCTCCGGATTCAGCAGCAGGAGGCGCTCGCGCGGGAGCCGCTGGCCCGGCTCTTCCCCACGCTGTCGGCCTCCGGGGTGTACACCCTCACCAACGAGGCGGGCCTCGCCGGCCGCAACTGGAACGCCTTCCTGTCGGTGAACCTCGGCTGGTCGCTCTTCGACGGAGGCGAGCGCTACGCGGATCGCCGGGAGCGGCTCGCCCTGGTGCGTGTGCAGGAGTTGGATGTGGCGGCTCGGACGCGCCGGGTGGACGTCTCGGTGGACCGGGCGAACGTGGCGCTGCGCACGGCGCAGGCCGCGCTGAACCGGAGCCAGGTGGCCTTCGAGGCCGCCCGGCAGAACGCCGAGGAGACGAGCATCCTCTACCGTCAGGGGATTGCGTCGTCGCTGGCGTTGAGTGATGCGCAGGTGAGGCAGTTCGAGGCCGAGGTGGCGCTTGCCCGGGCTCGCTATGCATTGGGGTCCGCGCTCCTGGAGCTGCGGGCCGCCGTCGGACTCGATCCGCTGGGGAAGGAGCCGTAAGTGAAGACGCGTGTGGTGACTTGGGTACTGGGCGCCGCGCTCGCCCTGGGGACGGGGTGTGGGGGCAAGCCGGCGGGAGGCGCTCCAGCGGCCCAGGGCGGTGGCAAGGGCGGCGGGAAGGGGGGAGGCCCCGGTGGCCGCGGTCCACTCCAGTTCCCCGTGGAGGTGCGGCCCGTGGAGTCGCGCGACGTGGAGTACGTCGTCTCGGCGGTGGGCTCGGTGGAGGCCTTCGAGCAGGTGCAGATCACCGCGCGCGTGGCGGGCGTGGTGGAGCAGGTGCGCTTCATGGAGGGCCAGTCGGTGAAGAAGGGCGAGGTGCTCGCGGAGATCGAGCCCACGCGCTACAGCATCGCGGTGCGCTCGGCGCAGGCGTCGCTGGAGAAGGCGCTGGCGGCGAAGGCCGAGGCGGACTCGGCGGCGAGCCGGCGCGCGGCGGCCAACGAGGTGAAGCCGGGGCTGCTGCCGGCCGAGCAGATCGACACGGCCGAGGCCCGGGCGCGCACCGCCGCGGCGGACGCGAGCGCGGCGAAGGCGGCGGTGGATCAGGCCGAGCTCAACCTGCGGGACGCGTACGTGAAGGCGCCCATGGAAGGGGTGCTGCAGACGCGCACGGTGCAGACGGGGCAGTACGTGCAGCCGGGCACGGTGCTGGCCACGCTGCTGCGGAGGGATCCACTGCTGTTGCGCTTCACGGTGCCCGAGGCGGACGTGGCGCGGCTGAAGCCGGGCATGCCGGCGCGCTTCACGGTGCGCTCGGACTCGCGCACGTACACGGGGAAGATCAGCTACGTGGCGGACGCGGCGGATCCAGCCAGCCGCATGGTGAAGGTGACGGCGGAGGTGCGCGGCGAGGACGCCAAGGCGCTGCGGCCGGGGGCCTTCGCCACGGTGACGGTGCCGGTGGACACGGCCAAGGGGGCTCCGGTGATTCCCCAGACGGCGGTGCGCCCCAGCGAGCGCGGCTTCCTGACGTTCGTGGTGCAGGACGGCAAGGCGCGCGAGCGCGTGGTGGAGCTGGGCCTGCGCACGGCGGACGGGCTCGTGGAGGTGCGCGAGGGCCTGAAGCCCGGCGAGCAGCTGGTGGTGCGGGGGGGAGAGGCGCTGAAGGACGGCGCCGGGGTGCGGATCGCCGAGGGCCCCAAGCCGGCCGTCACGGGTGAGCCGCGCCAGGAAGTGGAAGCGAACACGGGAGGCGGAGCCCGATGAGCATCACGGACGTCTGCATCAAGAAGCCCGTCTTCGCCTGGATGCTGATGGCGGCGACCATCGTCTTCGGACTGGTGGCGGCCGAGCGCATCGGCATCAGCCAGTTCCCGGACGTGGACTACCCCGTCATCAGCGTCAACGTGAGCTGGGAAGGGGCCTCGCCGGAGGCGGTGGAGACGGACATCATCGAGCCGCTCGAGGAAGCGGTGATGCAGGTGGAGGGCGTGAAGGCCATCACCTCCCGGGCGAGCCAGGGCGGTGGCGGCATCTCCGTGGAGTTGGATCTCTCGCGCGACGTGGACAAGGCGCTGCAGGACGTGACGGCCAAGGTGAGCCAGGCGCAGAACCGGCTGCCTCGGGACGTGGATCCGCCGGTCATCTCCAAGAGCAACCCCGAGGACAACCCCATCATGTGGCTGGGCGTGTCCGGGCCCTTCTCCCGGCAGTTCATCTCCGACTTCGCGCGCTACCGGGTGAAGGAGGTGCTCCAGACGGTGCCGGGCGTGGGCGAGGTGTCGCTGGGCGGCTCGCTGGATCGCAACGTGCGCATCTGGGTGGACGCGCAGAAGCTGGACGCGCGCGGGCTCACCGTGGCGGACATCGTCACCGCGCTGCAGCGCGAGCACGTGGAGCTGCCCGCGGGCCGCATCGAGACGGCGGGCCGCGAGGTCAACGTCCGCGTCATGGGCGAGGCGTTGGATCTCGAGACGCTGCGCCACCTGGTGGTGCGCGAGGGCAACGGCGCTCCCATCTACCTGTCCGACGTGGCGCTGGTGGAGGACGGCTTCGAGGACGAGCGCCGCATCGCCCGCGTGGATGGGCAGCCCGCGCAGGGGCTCGGCATCCGCAAGCAGCGCGGGGCCAACGCGGTGGCGGTGGCCCAGGAGGTGCGCGCCCGCCTGGCCGAGCTGCAGAAGGACGCGCCCGAGGGCATGGACCTGGGGATCAACTTCGACTCCACCCAGTTCATCGAGGAGAGCGTCCACGAGATCGAGTTCGAGCTGCTGCTGGCCTGCCTGCTGACGGCGCTGGTGTGCTGGGCGTTCCTCGGCTCGCTCTCCAGCACGATGAACGTGATCCTCGCCATCCCCATGTCGCTCTTGGGCACGGTGGCGGTCATCTACTTCCTGGGCTTCACCCTCAACACCTTCACGCTGCTGGGCCTGTCCCTGGCGGTGGGCATCGTGGTGGATGACGCCATCATGGTGATGGAGAACATCTTCCGGCACGCGGAGGAGGGGAAGAGCCGGGTGAAGGCGGCGAGCGAGGGCACGCGGGAGATCACCTTCGCGGCCCTGGCGGCCACGCTGGCGGTGGTGGCCATCTTCATCCCCGTCATCTTCATGAAGGGGGTCATCGGCAAGTTCTTCCTCCAGTTCGGCGTGACGCTGTGCGTGGCGGTGATGCTGTCCTACGTGGAGGCCATCACCCTGGCGCCGGCCCGGTGCGCGCAGCTGCTGAAGACGGGCCGCGAGGGCCGCAGCCGGGTGGGCCTGGCCGTGGACAAGGCCTTCACCTGGCTGGAGCACCACTACGGCAGGGTGCTGGCCCGGGGGCTGCAGCGGCCCTGGTGGGTGCTGGGCGGCGCGCTGGCGCTGCTGGCGCTGTCCGGCTTCGCCTTCAAGGGCCTGTCGAGCGAGTTCGTCCCCTCCCAGGATCAGGGCCGCGTCATGGTGCGCCTGCAGACGGCGGTGGGCAGCACGGTGGACGAGACGAACCGGCTCTTCCTGCGGGCCGAGGACTTCCTGCGCCACCGGCCCGAGGTGACGCGCCTGTTCGCGGTGGTGGGGGGCGGCGGCAGCTCTGTGAATGGCGGCATGCTCTTCATCACCCTGGTGCCTCCGGAGCAGCGCATGCCCATGTCCGAGTTCAACCAGGTGCTGCGCAAGGAGCTCAACTCGTACCCGGGCCTGCGCGCGGTGGTGATGGACCTGTCGCAGAGCGGCTTCACCGGCTCGCGCGGCTTTCCGGTGGAGTTCAGCGTGCGCGGCTCGGACTGGGAGCGGCTGATCGAATCCAGCACGGACATGCGCGAGCAGCTCCAGGCGAGCGGCAAGGTGGTGGACGTGGACACGGACTACCAGGTGGGCATGCCGGAGCTGCGCATCACCCCGGACCGTGCGCGCGCCGCGGATCTGGGCGTGTCCATGCAGGACGTGGGCTCCACCCTCAACGCCCTGGTGGGCGGCGTGCGCGTGGGCAAGTACAGCACCGGCGGGCGCCGCATCGACGTGCGGTTGCGTCTGCTCAAGGATCAGCGCTCCCGGCCGGAGGACCTGTCGATCCTCAAGGTGCGCACCGGCACCGGTGAGTTGGTGCCGCTCTCCTCGCTGGTGTCGCAGGAGGAGCGCCCGGCACTGCAGGCCATCACCCGCAAGGACCGTGAGCGCGCCATCAGCATCTACGCCAACGTGGCCCCCGGAGCCACGCAGCAGGAGGCGATGGAGACGGTGCAGCGGCTGGCGAAGGAGCTGCCCGGCGGCACGCGCGTGGTGTTCGGCGGCTCCAGCGTGGCCTTCCAGGAGTCGATGGACAGCCTCCTCTTCGCCCTCTTCCTGGGCATCGGGGTGGCCTACATGGTGCTGGCCTCGCAGTTCAACTCGTTCCTCCACCCCGTCACGGTGCTCACCATCCTCCCGCTGTCGGTGGCGGGGGCGGCCTTCGCCATGTGGGGCACCAACACGACGCTCAACATCTTCAGCATGATCGGCCTGCTGCTGCTGATGGGCATTGTGAAGAAGAACTCCATCATCCTCGTGGACTACGCGCTGCAGCAGCGCGAGCTGGGCGCCAACGCGGTGGAGGCCATGCAGCGGGCGGGGCCGGTGCGCCTGCGGCCCATCCTCATGACGTCGCTGGCGACGATGATGGCGGCGGTGCCCGCGGTGCTGGCGCTGGGCGCGGGCAGCGAGACGCGCGCCCCCATGTCCGTGGCCGTGCTGGGCGGACTCTCCGTCTCCACCGTGCTCAGCCTGCTGGTGGTGCCCGCCTTCTACGTGGTGGCGGATCGGATGAAGGCGCGGCTGGAGCGGCTCCGCGGTGGCTCCGGAGACTCCGGCGAGCACGGCCCGGGCTCCGGTGGCGAGCCCGCGCCCGGGGTGGATGAGGACAAGGCCCGGCTCGCGGGGAGCTGACCCCGCCGGGGATTCGTGGGCCCCTCGTGGATTTCCGAGGGGCCCACCCCTTCGAGGCCCCGGATGTCGCGGGGTTGACGTCCGGCCGGGGGCTTGCAATGCCCTCCGGGTTTCCCTCGAAGGGGGTTTGCATGCGTCACGCGGTGGTGTTCGGCGCGCTGGTGGCCGTTGGGTTGCTGTCCGCGCCCAGGGCCGAGGCGTGCGGCGGTTTCTTCTGTTCCCAGACGCCCATCGATCAGGCCGGAGAGCGCATCGTCTTCGGCGTCAACGGCAGCTCGATCGAGGCCCACGTCCAGATCCAGTACCAGGGCGAGGCGAAGAAGTTCGCCTGGGTGGTGCCGGTGCAGGCGAAGCCCACGCTGAGCGTGGGCTCTGCGCAGCTCTTCACGTACCTGGACCAGGTGACGCAGCCGCGCTTCCAGCTCCAGTGGGATCAGTCGTGCCAGCCGCTCTTCCCTCCGGGTAGCGTCTTCGGGTCGCCGCCCATGGAGGATGCCGCGCCGGGAGGGGCCGGGGACGGCGGCGTCGTGGTGGTGTCGCGCGAGGACGTGGGGCCCTATGACGCGGCCACCCTCACCGCGGACGACGCGGTGGCGTTGCGCGAATGGCTCACCACCAACGGCTACGACATCCCCGAGGCGGCTGGCGAGGCGCTCACGCCGTACGTGGGCAACGGCTACTACTTCGTGGCGCTCAAGCTGCAACAGGACAAGGACGTGGGGGATCTGCGGCCCATCGTGCTGAAGTCCGAGAGCAACCGGCCCTGCGTGCCCATCCGGCTCACGGCCATCGCCGCGCGTCCGGACATGCCCATCATCGCCTACGTGCTGGCGCAGAAGCGCGCCATCCCGACGAACTACCGGCACGTCCTCATCAACCCCACGCGCGTGGACTGGCTGGGGGGCGGCCGCAACTACCCGATGGTGGCCACGGCGGCCGTGGACGAGGCGGGAGGCCGCGCGTTCCTCACCGAGTTCGCCGGGAGCTCCACGTCCTTCGCGCGGGGCTTCAAGCAGAACTTCGGCCGCAACTACGACACCGCGGCGCTCTCGTCCATTTCACACCCGGTGGACTTCACCCAGCAGATGCTCAACCAGGGCTTCCTGGGTGACAGCACGGTGCAGGGCCTGCTGCGCAAGTACATCCCCATGCCGGCCTCGCTCGTGTCGCAGGGCGTGCCGGAGTCCCAGTTCTACAACTTCATGTGGAACTACCGGTCCGCCATCGACGCGGATCCGGGGCGGCCGGCCTTCGATGCGCAGGGCTTCGCGCAGGCGCTGGAGACGCAGGTGGTGGGACCGCTGAAGGGAGCCATCGCCCTGCTCGACGCCCACCCGTACCTCACGCGCCTCTACACCACCATGTCCGCCGAGGAGATGACGGTGGATCCGGACTTCGACTTCAACCCGGACGCGCCGGACATCTCCAACGTCTTCACCGCCAAGGCGCACTATGAGAGCTGCCAGCAGGACTTCTCCCAGCGCACGGTGCGCATCGAGCTGCCGGACGGGCGCTTCTTCTTCACGAAGTTCAACCAGCCCGTCACCCGGGGGCCGAACGCGGAGCGCGTGGAGCAGTACAGCGACGTGGGCGCGCCCATGCTCATCCAGGACAATGGCCCCGCCATCCTGGGGATCATCCAGGAGATGGGGGGAGGGCTCGCCACGCAGTCGTGTGGCTGCGGTGCCACGGACGCGGGCTCGGCGGCGCTGTTGACGCTGGTGCTCGGCGCGTGGAGCCTGCGCCGCCGCCGCAACTGAGCACGTCCGCTCGAGACGAAGCGGCCCCCGGGAGGTGTGCTCCCGGGGGCCGTGCGTGGCTCAGTACGTGCCCGTGAGCGAGACGCCCGAGTAGGCGCTGTAGCCGTACAGCATGACGTGGTAGCGGCCGGCGGTGGCCTGCGCGGCCATGTTGCACGTCTCGTTGTTGCCGCCCAGGTACGGGCGGCAGCCGTACGAGCTGGTGGTCGGCTGCGAGCCGAACTTCACGTACATGTCCGCGTCGCCCGTGCCGCCGCTGATGGTGAAGGTCACCGGGCGGCTGGCCGGCACATCCAGGTAGTAGAACTTCTGCGAGCTCGCGGCGCCCGACTGGTTGAGGAGGGCGACACCGTTGGTCAGCGGGGTGGGGGGAGACGCCAGGCCCACACCCACGGCCTCCCAGGCCCGGGTGACCGCGGTCTGCTCCGCCGAGCCCGAGCCGTAGAGCATCGCGGCCGCCTGCTCCGTGTACGTCTTCACCTGGGCGAAGGTGGTGCTGGCCGTCATCAGGTCCGAGTTGGCCTTGTAGAAGATGGCGCCGGCCTTCTGCGCGCCGGTGGACGGCACGACGGTGGTGCTCTTGCCACGCGGGTGCGTGCCACCCTTGCTCAGCAGGCAGAAGGCCAGGTTGGCGATTCCCGAGTTCGCGTGCACGCCGCCGCTGTCGGCCGACCCGATGTAGCGGTCCGGGTAGTAGTCCCTGGACGAGCCATCCAGGGCCGGATCGCACATGTAGCGGAGCGCGTCACCCGCGGTGGCCGGAGTCCACACGTCCTCGGCGATCTTGAAGACGTCCGCGTTCGTGGACCAGGCGTTGCTCCAGCTCTCGCAGTAGGCGGTGAAGATGTCGGCGAAGCCCTCGTTGAGCGCACCGGGCTCGAGCGCGTACGTGAGGTTGGACTCGGCGCTGATGATCGCGTGCGAGTACTCGTGGTTGATGACGTCCATGTCGTTGCACAGCGGGCCCGAGGTGACGCCGTCCCCATCACCACAGACCATGGTGGTGCCGTTCCAGAAGGCGCCCACGTAGTTGTTGCTGTAGTGCACCGTGGCCGTCAGCGGCGCCCCGGCGTTGTTGACCGAGTCGCGGTTGAAGTTGGCCTTGAAGCAATCATAGAAGGTGCCGAGGTGGGCATAGGCCTTGTCCACGACGGGATCGCCCGTGGTGATGCCTCCCTCGCTGATCTTCAGGGTTCCCGGCAGGGTGGTGGTGTTGTTGGCCGAGTACACCAGACGGTTGCGTGCCTCGTGGATGTCCGAGGTGCGCTCCGTGATGGATCCATCCAGGGCGTTGACGAAGACGTGCTCCCGGATGGGCTGATCCCCGTTCTCGCCCGTCACGAGCACCTCGAAGACAAGCTTCAGCCGTCCATCCTCGCTGGAGCGGACGTAGACGAGCCGCGGGGCCTCCTCGGCGTGGACGGTGCCCGGGGTGCTCTCGAGCGCCGCTGCGCGGGCGGCCTCGGGAGCGATGCGGGCGCGGAAGGGGACGGACTCGCCATCCCGGGCCGAGCCGTTGGCGGCATGGACGAGGCCGTTCTCATCCACGTGGAGGATGAGCTCGTGGCCCACGACGGGCAGCCCGTTCTTCGTCTGCGCATAGCGGATGTGCGTGTGGCCCTGCTCGTCCTGGGAGAGCTTGCGCACGACGAGGTCGGAGGCCTGGAGCCGGAAGACGGGGGTGATGCGGGACAGGGCGGCGCTGACGTTCGCGTGGGCCTCGGAGGCGGAGACACCCCGGAGGGAGCTCGTCGAGGTGCCGAGCCGGCCGCGAATCATGTACGGCACGCCGTCCTCGTGGGCCCCGAGCACCTGGGCCGAGGGCAGGGCGGCGAGGGCCGCCTGGACATCCTCGGTGGAGGCGGTATCGGCGGAAGGATCCAAGGACTCGGTGTCACAAGCGGTGAGCGCGAGCGACAGGCAGGCAGCGAGCATCCGGGTACGCATTCAGTGATTCCCCCTGAGGCGGCGGCGTGCCGCCGAGGGGGAGCAGCATGAAGAGCCGTCAGACCCGGAACCAACGGAAAGACGGGCGATGTTGACTGGTGGACATATGGCCGTTCACCGCGTTGGCTTGGTTGGAGAGCTCTCATCGTCCGGCGGAGTTGACAGGACAGCACCCCGCCATGAAAGGTGTCTCACCCGCCTTTCCGAGTAGTGATTGTCCTGGCGGGAGCCGAAGGCGGGAAGGGGAGGGAGCATGTGCCGGTCCCATTGGGTCAAAGGACTTCAGGCCCTCCTGCTCACAAGCTGCCTCGTCGCCAGCATGAGCGTGGCCGGCGAAGAGCTGAGACGAGAGCGGGTAACGCTCTCGGCCGAAGCGCATGCGCGAGCCAGAGCCCCCAACCCTCCCCTGGAAGACTGGAAGGAAGGCGTGCTCTCCCTCCGGGTGATGGACCCCGGCCGCCTCATGGTGGAGGCAGGAGATGAAATCATCGCCGCGGGCGAGCTGAACTGGGGGGAGGACGAGCGGCTGCGGGTGGACCCGCTCGAGGGCTACCCACCGGCACCGCTCCCCCGAGTGGTGAGCAGCGAGCGAGGCCGGGAGGAGGTGGAGGTAGACGTTCCGGAGGGGACTGGCGCCGGTGCCATGCTCACCCTCTCCTATGAGTGGGCCTGGCACCACCAGGACACGCCCGCCCTGGAGCGCACCTGGCGCCTCCCGCCCATGGAGGACATCCCGCCAGAGTGGCTGGAGGACGAACGGGTCGCGCTGGAACGGGAGGATACAGCCGAGAACGAGGAGGAGGGCGCACTCGCCCTGCTCTCGGCACAGGACGCTTCCTTCCCCGTTCAGGAGGATCCGGCTCGGTCCGAGCTGCTCTGGGTTCCCGGGTACGCCTCGCGTGAGGACATCGCCTCGCGGCTCTTCGGGGATGCCGCGGCGGTGGGCGCTTTCGACATCGAGCCCCGTGCGCCACCTTCCAGTGCTGAGGAGGGCCTCCAGGTCTGCGTGCGCGTGCGCCACCCGCCAGCGCTCGTGCCACAGTTGCTCACCGCCATGCGCCGGGCCCTGGAGGCGCAGCTGGAAGCGGATGTCGCGTGGAGCCGCTCCCAGCTCTCGGCGGCCCCTCCGGACGGGCCCGGGGCCGCCGCGCTGGTGGAGCGCGGCCTGCGCTGGGCTCAACGCTCCAACATTCTGGACGGGGCCGGGCAGAGCTATTTCGACCGTTACCTCCAGGCGCTCGAGCCCTGGTGGGACGAGTCGCAGCGTGTACACCTCCTCGCGGGAGCCGCCGAGCCCCTGCGGAAGGCCATCGCTCTGCGCTCCAAACGCTTCAAGGTGAGCTACAGCGTCACGGATGGCTCGCCCGTCCTGGCTCCGGGCAGTGTGGTGGGCCGCTTCTATTTCGCGGGCGGCTCCAGCGTCCAGGTGCGCACCCTGCTGCTGCTCACCGAGGAGACCTCCCTGGAGCGGGCGGAACTGCGCGTGCGCAACGCCTTCCGTGGAAGCCCGCGCGTCATCCTTCCCGGGAAGGATGGGCGCTGGCGGGGCTACAGCGCTGAATTCAACACCGTTGCCGGCGCTCCCCAGCCGCTCGAAGAGCTCGATGGCAATGCCTACTGGTACTACCCGGACACGCTCCTCATTCGGCCGGGAGACTGGCGGCCCGGGCTGGGGGCCGGTACGGGCGAGTTGGCGGCCTTGCGGCGGGAGCTCCTCCAGACAGCCCTCGCCACGGCGACACCGCAGGAGCCTCGGCCTCTGCTCGCCCTCGACCATGATGTGCTGGAGGCGCGCGGATCCGCGGTGCGCCTGTTCGTGGGCCGCATGTCGCTGGTGGCGACTCTGGCGGCGGTGGACACATACCGGGACGAGCTGTCGCGGACGTCAGCGGGACGGGCCTTCCTCGCGGTGCACGACCTGGCCATGGTGGCGCTGGCCGGCAGGGACATCTCCAAGCTGGCCTCCTCGGGCATTGGACGCGAGTTGGTGAACCGGGGCAGGCTGGCGTTGAGCGCGGCGGGGGCCCGCGCCTCGTCCGGACTGCGCGAGTCGGTGGAGTCCGTTCATGCGCTGGTGAAAACGCTGGAGCGGATGCTCGCCGAGGGCGAGGCCGTTGCGACACCGGACGGGCTGCGGTTTTCTCTTCCAGGCGGCGCCGAGGCTTTCAAGCAGGCTTTCTTCGCCATCCGCGGGGAGATGGCCGCCGCACGGGCCATTGGCGGCATTCGCAGCGCGGGGCTCGCGGCCGAGAAGGCCGAGAAGACACTGCATGCGTTGAAGCTGCTGGCAGCGGAGAGCCAGGAGATGGCGCTCGCCTACGGTGCGGTGGCACGGCGCGCGGCCGCCCTGCCGGCCGACAAGGCTCAGGCGTACCTCTCCGCCGTGGAATTGTTGCGCTCCTCCACGCCCAGTGCGGCGAAGCCGGCACTTGCGCGGCTTCTGAGACGCTCGGGAGCTCCAAGCCTGAAGGATCCGCTTGCCCTCCTGAAGCAGGCCCAGTGGCTCGTCAGCCACCCGGAACTGGACGCCGAAGCAGTCGTTGAACTGGCCAGGAAGGCTTGCAAGGGCAGCGTGGACCTGGGCTGGCTCCGCTCAACAGGGCTGTCCATGAAGGACCTCGACTTCATGGGTAGAAACAGGATGACGTCGTGGAAGGATTTCCAGCAGGCGGCGGCAGAGCCATGGAACTCGAGACTTCAACGGCGTGTGCGCGAGCAACTCCGAGGCGTCGCAGCGGAGATGCTGACCGAAGACAACGCACAAAAACTCTTCAAGGGATTCCGGTTGACCGGCCGACAGGTGAAAATGAGAGCCGGGCACATCATCGACAACGTACTGACGGCGACGGCCGGATCGAAACTTCAGCATGGAGTAGAAGTCAAAGGCTGGAACGACAAGCGATGGCGCAGAGCGCTCGACTCCTGGCTGACCAGAGATGCAGGCAGGAAGCTTGACGAGCAGCAGGAGGCGCTCGTCAAGCAACTCCAGCACCTGATCGATCAACTGGCTGATGCGGCCAAGGCACCTCACGGACAACCGTTTCTCGTCAGCACGGACAACTTGAGCGGACCGACCAGAGCCAAATTATTGGGCTTCCTGCTCAAATACTCACCGGGCACGAAAGTCATCCAGTTGGAGGAGGCTCAAATACTGGACAAGACCAGGCAACTGCGTGCGGCGCTGAGCCTTCCAGAGAATTTGTCAGGAGGCGCACCATGAGCCAGTGGCCGCTCTGGGCCGTCCTGACTCCAGGAGATCCCGTACAACTCGAGCGCCGCGTCCGCTCCGCGCTGATGTTGGAGGACGAAAAAGAGCCATCCTTCGAGGTCATTCCAGGCAGTGGTCTTTACCATGCCATCGTGGGGACGGATCCCAGCGATGTCGGCGCCGGGTTTCAAATCGCCAAAGAGCTGTCACTCGAAGTGGATGAGCCCGTGTACTCGATTGACCGCGGCAACGATCCGTGGGCCGTCACGTCCTGGCGACATGGCACGCTGGAGGTCGAGGAGGCAGACCCAGATGCATTGGCACAGTCTCTCGGCTGTCCGCTGCCTGGCGCAGAGCAGCCATCTGGAGCCGCGGCCAACAAGCCCCTGCGCAAAGCCGCCCTGATGGAGGGCGTCCGGGCGCAAGAGGCATCCCGGGTGCTGGAGGAGGCGGGTGACCCATTTCCTCCGGGCCACTATCGCTTCGAGGACACACCGCGAGGGCTCCGCGTGTCCAGCGAAACGGGTGACATCGGGTTCGCCGACATCACTCTCTCCGAGTGGCTTCCCCATGTGACGGGCTATGGAGTAGCCGCCTCTCCGAGCCTGGATGTGTTCTTCGTTACCGTCCTTCGGGGAGGAGCGTGCATCGGCCATTTCTCGCTGCCGCCTCGTGAGGATTCATTCGTGCCGGCGGTGGGCAACATCAAGGGCGAGCGCTCGCCCGAGCGGATTCTCGCGGCATTGGATATTCCAGCGGAGTGGTTCCGTGATGAATGACGGGTGCCGGGGCGGCCTCGCCCAGGCCATGGCACGGTGGCTCAGGGAACGAGGCCTACGGAAACCTCAACCCTGGAAAGGTGATGACTCGCGATGTCTCATCCCAGAGCATCAGCTTGAACTCACCGTGGAAATCCTTGCTTTCCGCATTGACTTCCAGGATGACTGATTCGCGCATGGTGGGCGCAATGACATTCAGCTGCAGGAACTGTACCCCAGGTACCTCCTCATTGTCGGCGGTGAGCAGGGATGCCCGGATTGTGTTCCACGGCGCTGCGCTGAAATTACTCAACCACGTCTCCGCCACCACGGTTTTGCCTGCGCGGTAGCTGACGACGGTGTCGAAGAATACGACTCCGGCCGGGATGTTGGTCTTGTCCACTGCCAAATCCAGGGTCTGGACTCCGGAATGCCCTACGATGCCATTGGCAATGAGGCTCCGGAGTCCCCGTGCCCGTTCCAGCTGAACCTGCAACTGCTGGTTCGCGTTGCGGAGTTGTTGATTCTTCGCGCGCTCCTCCAGTGCCTCCTGTTGGTAGGACTCCTGAGGGCGCTTGTCGCGGTACACCTCGACCTGCCGGGTGGCTTGTCCCCGGTGGGCCACCAGGATGAAGGTGATGATCTCTTGAGCGGCTGCGGCTCCGAAGCGAACCGTCAGCCGCAGGCGCTCTCCAGGCATCATGTCCTTGGGTGGCACGAAGCTGATGCCACGTTGGCCGCGGAGCACCTCCACGAAACGCACTTCCTCCTGTAACTCCAGTGACCCGGGGATGGTGTCGAAGAGGAAGCCCGTCATCATTCCCGGGCTGACGCATATCTCGCGAGCCTCCGCTGAGGGCGTCAACGTCAAATCAATTCGCTGTGAGTCCTCACACGCGACGGCCGGTTCCAGGTCAGGAGTACCTTGAAGGACAACCAGGGACAGGAGAAAGGGGAGGGTGGGGAGCACGGTGAGGGTCTTTCTGCGCGGCCTAGTCGAATCTCGACGTCACCGAGGCGTACAGGAAGTTCTTGACGATGGCCTTCTTGGAGGTGCTGCCGGGCTCCTTCGCGATACCAATGCCCCGTGACGTAGTCACCTCCATGCAGACCGGCACGATCTCCCCGTTCTTCAATTGGGCACGAGTGAAGTGGCCATAGACATGGTTCTTCCGGAAGATGAACTCACCGTACAAGAAGGCATCATTCGGCAGATTCCCCCAGGCACCGACCACTCGAGCCGTGACCTCGCCCTCCGAAATCTCGATGGTGTGCCCCCTCGGCTCATTGGGGGGGATGTAGATGCGCCTGGCGTCTCCCGGGATGAGGCCGATTTGCGTCAGGGCCTCCTTCGCACCGGGCGGGCACGGCGAGGTTGGAAGGGGCTCGTGCTTCGGAGTGCTCGCGCATCCGGCCCCCATGCAGGCGGCGCCGGTCAAGAGGGTGGCGGCGGCAAGGGAACGGGCCTTCTTGGGTTTGATCATCTTGGGCTCCTGGGTTGGCGTCGCGCTGGCGACGGGCGCGGGGGGCAGTGACTTCTGCGGTCCCGCGACGTGCCCAACTTCTCCCATCACCTGGGGAGGAGCCAATTCCTGGCGAGCACTGGCGTGTTGCGTTTGGGGAGGGGGGGGGGACTCGGAACGTTGGGAGGAAGGAATCAAGACGCCTCCCAGGAGGGCGGCGCCGAGAACGAGCCTGGCCATCCGCCATCGGCCAGGTGCCTGCCGCTCGATGGGCGCCTCGGGGGCGGGAGGCGGGGGCGGGGCGGGTGCCTCCTCGCGTTTGACTTCGGGGAACAGGCGCACGCGCCAGGAGCGGTCCGCCTCGCTCCACGCCGTCGAGAGCGCCTCCGCGAGCGCCCGGGCATCCGCGTACCGGTCCTCGGGTGCCTTCTCCAGCATCTGCATGCACAGCTCGCTCAAGGCGGGAGGGACACGCGGGTTGAGCTCATCCGGAGCCCGGGGGGTCTTCTCGAGGATGGCGCGCACCATCCCGGGGTCGTGCCGGTCCCCGAAGGGAAGGCTGCGCGTCAGCAGGATGTAGGTGACGACGCCCATGGCCCACAGGTCCTCCGCCGGGCTGACCGGGTAGGGCTCGCCTTCCCATTGCCGGCCGAAGCGCAGCGTCTCGGGGCTGCGGTATTCGGGGGTGCCCGGTGGCATCCACTGCGTCAGGCGCTGGGCCCCCTCGAGGCTCGCCGCGCCGAAGTCCACCAGCACGGGCATCCCATCGGATTGCCGCACGATGATGTTGGCCTCCTTCACGTCCCGATGGACCACGCCCATGGCATGCACATCCGCGAGGGTGAGCGCCAACGGGAGCAGCACGCGGCCCACCAGGTCGAGCGCGGTCGGGTTCTCCTCCTGCGCCCACTGGTCCAGCGGGAGGCCCTCGACGAGCTCCAGGGCGAGCACCAGGGAGTGCGGCTGCTCCTCTGGCCAGAGGCCATACCCATGGAAGCCCACGACATTCGGGTGCCGCATCCGGCGCAGCGCGTCCACCTCACGGTCTCCGCGCGGAGCCAGGGGCACCAGCTTGATGGCGAAGAGGCGGCCGTCCCGCCTGGCCCGGTACACGGTGCCGAAGCTGCCGCTGGCCAGCAGCCCCTCGATCGTGAAACCCGCCACCACCATGCCGGGAGCCAATCCCAGCGAGGGGATATCGCCCCGTCCACCGCTTCCGTCGAACATCCAGCCTACCTCCGAAAAGCGCCGGAGGCTACCAGAGCGGTTGCCCGCAGCCCCGGACGTGACGGGTTGGCATGGCGCGCGGGCGAGGGAAGGAACCCGGTGGGTTCACTTCGACGCGTGCATCTCCTTGGCGTACTGCACGAGGGCCTGCTCGGCCTCCGGTCCGGTCCATCCGAGCGGTACCATGCGTTCCAGTTTCTTTCCGTTCACCGAGACGATGAAGTAGCGATCGCAGCGGTCGCCCTCGCCGTAGGAGATGCCCAGGCGCAGACCGAGCTGCCGCGCCCGGGTTTCGAGCCGGGCCGTGGTGGAGGTCGAGTAGAAGCGTGGGAGGATGAGCACGCCCCTGCTTCAATCAGAAGGCGTCACCCCGTTGAAGGACCACCTGGGGAGTCACTGCCCGAGGCCACCCTTCAAGGTGGGCGGGCTCACTTCCGGCGCTTCTTCGCCAGCCAGCGGCTCACCCGGACCTTCCCGAAGCGTCTGCCGAACAGGTACCAGGTGAAGACCGCGCCGAAGATGGCCGCCGACAGGATGATGCCCAGCAGGCCCAGCACCGGCAGGCCGTGGTACTGCCACGGCGTCTGCGCGAACGAGATGAACGTTCCCACGATGAGCCCGCAGGCGCACAGGCCCATGAACATCACGATCGCCGCGCTGCGCAGGTTGTCGTTCAGCTTGTCGAACTGCTCCGCCCGCACCGTCACGCTGAACTTCCCCGACTCCAGGTCCAGCAATATCTGCGACAGCTGCGTGGGCAGGTCCTGCGCCAGCGACTGGAAGCGCAAGAGCGTGCGCATCAGCCCGCCCTGGAGCTGGCTCGGATCATACCGGTCCGCCAGCAGCTCCTTGGCGTACGGCATCGCCACCTCGAGGATGTTCAGGTCCGGGTACAGGCTGCGCAACATGCCCTCGGTGGACACCGAGGCCCGGCTCAGCAGCGCGTACTCCTTGGGGATCCGGATCCGGTACTTCACCGCCAGATCCAACAGCTCCCGCATGAGGCTGCGCGCGTCCACCTGGCCCAGCGTCATGGGCAGGTGCCTGCCGAGCAGTCCTTCGATGTCGTTGCGGAAGCCCACCAGGTTGGCCCGCGCGTCCGGCACGCCCACCCGGTAGAGGATGCGCGCCACCGAGTCGCTGTCCTTCAGCGCCACCGCCAGCGCCAGCATCACCAGCGTCTCCTGCATGGCGCGCGACAGCCGGCCCACCACCCCGAAGTCCAGCAGCGCCAGCCGGTTGCCCTCCAGCACCAGCAGGTTGCCCGGGTGCGGATCTCCGTGGAACAGCCCGTCCTCGAAGAGCTGCCGGAAGCTCGCGTCCAGGATGTGGCCCGCCACCTCCCGACGATCCTCCGGCGACAGCTCCGCCTGGCTGATCTTCACCCCGCGGACGAACTCCATCGTCAGCACCGTCCGGCTGCTGAGCCCGTCGTACACCCGCGGAATCTTCATGTACGGCCGGTTGCGGTTGTTCTCCAGGAAGGCCCGGATGTTCGACGCCTCGTGCACGAAGTCCAGCTCCTCGTGGATGGCCCGGTCGAACTCGTCGATGATCCCCGTGGGTGAGTAGATGCCCGTCTCCTCCACCACCGCTTCCAGCAGCCTCGCCAGCGAGCGCAGCACCACCAGATCCGAGTCGATCCGCTCGGCGATCCCCGGCCGCTGCACCTTCACCACGACCTCGTCGCCCTCCAGCGTCACCGCCCGGTGCACCTGGGCGATGGAGGCCGCCGCCAGCGGCTGGGGCTCGATCTGCTTGAAGAGCTCGTCCGCCTCGCGGCCCAGCGACTCGCGGATCTGCGCGTACACGTCCTCCACGGGGACGGGCTCCACATGATCCTGCAGCGTGGCCAGTTCCTCGATGTACTCGGCCGGCAGCAGGTCCGCGCGCGTGGAGAGGATCTGCCCCAGCTTCACGAAGGTGGGGCCGAGATCATTGAGCAGCATCCGGAAGCGGCGCGCGGTGGAGGCGCGCTGGGCCTCGGGGGACACCTCCACCTTCTCGCGCCGCCCGAGCTGGCGCCACACGCCCGCGCGCTCCAGCCACTCGCCGAAGCCGTGGCGCGCTGCGATGACCCCAATCTGCCGGACGCGGTTCAAATCCTGGAGAAGCACGGTGGCCGGCACCTTTCCACGGGCCCGCGCCGCCGGCAAACCCCAAGAAGCCCCGCTGTCGTCCGCTCAAGCCGTCCCGGAGGCGGGCTCGGAGGCCGGCTCCCCCTGGGGCCGGGGCGTGGGTCCGAAACGCAACAACAGGTAGCCCACCACCGCGGACAGGAGCGAGCCGAGCAGGATGCCCAGTTTCGCCTCCGTCAGCAGGTGCGGCTCGTGGGCGAAGGCCAGTCCGGCCACGAACAGGGCCACCGTGAAGCCGATGCCGGCCACCACCGAGACGCCATGCAGTTGCGGCACCCGTGCCCGCCCCGGCATGTCCGCCAGCTTCGTCTTCACCGCCACCCAGGTGAAGAGGAAGATGCCCACCTGCTTGCCCACGAAGAGGCCGAGCACCACGCCCAGGGGCAGGGGCTGGAGCACGTCCGCCAGGCTCATCCCCGCCAGGGAGATGCCCGAGTTGGCCAGCGCGAACAGCGGGACGATGGCGTACGCGGACCACCCGTGCCAGATGTGCACGAAGCGGGTGAGCGGCGGCTCGATGTCCTCGAGCTGCTCCTCGATGTGCAGCAGCTGGTTGGTGCGCACGGCCTCGTCCTCGGGCTCGCGCAGCAGCTGGCCGATGAAGCCGTGCAGCTCCTCGAGGACCAGGCGGCCCCGGCGCACGGGCCGGGCGGGGATCATCATTCCCACCACCACGCCCGCGATGGTGGCGTGCACGCCGCCGTGGTGCATGGTGTACCAGAGCGCTCCCAGCAGCACCGCGTACACCAGCCCGTTGCGCACGTAGAACTTGTTGCACGCCGCCAGCACCGCGGTGACGCCGAGGGCCGCCAGCAGCCACTCCACGTGCAGCCCCGTGCCGTAGAACATGGCGATGACGAGGATGCCGCCGATGTCGTCGAAGATGGCCAGCGCCGTGAGGAACACCACCAGGCCGTGGCTCACCCGCCCCTTGAGCAGCGTGAGGCACCCGATGGCGAAGGCGATGTCCGTGGCCATGGGGATGGCCCACCCCTTGAGTGCCGGCGTCCCGGCGTTGATCGCCGCGTAGATGGCGGCGGGCACCACCATGCCGCCCACCGCCGCGATGAGCGGCAGCAGGGCCTTGGACAGGGAGCGCAGCTCTCCGGCGGCCAGCTCCCGCTTGATCTCCATCCCCACCAGGAAGAAGAAGATCGTCATCAACCCGTCGTTGATGAATTCACGGAAGGTGAAATGGAAGGGGGCGCTGCCCGAGCCGACGGCCAGGGGGGCGTCGAAGAGGCCGGTGTAGGTGTCGGCCCAGGGCGAGTTGGCCCAGATCATGGCCGCCAGGGCGCAGAGCGCCAGGAGGATGCCGCCGCTGGCTTCGAGCTTGAAGAAGGCCTGGACGGGCGCCACGGCGGCCTTGAAGAGCCGGGGGACGGGGACGGGCTGGACGGTATCGGTGCGGGTCTCCATGGCGGGCGGAAGGGTGCCCTCCGGGGGTGGTGCAGGCCAACCGTTTTCGGAGGAGCAGCTCACGATTTTTCCGGACCGGGACGGCTGGCCGTCAGGAGGACGTGCGAGCCATCGGCGGAGTAGGCACGGACGGGGGGACGGCAGAAGTCATGTGTTCTGTTGATCCGGGACCGGACGCATGACACAAGAGGCGGCGATGGGCGCGACGCAAGCGAAGGCAGGCAAGGGACACGGGGACGAGGCCGAGGCGCCGGTGGAAGCGGCGGCCGAGCAGGCCGGGGCGCGGGAGATTGGCGCGCTCACCCCGATGATGCGGCAGTACCTCGAGGTGAAGGCGCTCAACCCGGACGCCATCCTCTTCTTCCGGCTGGGGGACTTCTACGAGATGTTCTTCGAGGACGCGGTGCGTGCCTCGGAGCTCTTGCAGATCACCCTCACCGCGCGGGCGAAGAACGCGGAGAAGGTGCCGATGGCCGGGGTGCCGTACCACTCGGCGCGCCGCTACATCGCGAAGCTGGTGGAGCACGGGCTGAAGGTGGCCATCTGCGAGCAGGTGGAGGAGGCGGGCAGCGGGCCGGGGATCGTCCGGCGCGAGGTGACGCGCGTCATCACCCCCGGCATGGTGCTGGACGAGGAGGCGCTCGAGCCGCGGGCGAGCAACTTCCTGGCCGCGGTGTACCCGGGAGCGCACGGCTTCGGGGCGGCGCTGCTGGAGGCCTCCACGGGCGAGTTCTTCTGCCTGGAGGCGGAGACCACGCAGGAGCTGGTGGAGGCACTGGCCCGGGTGGAGCCGCGGGAGCTGCTGGTGCCCGAGGGGGAGAGGGACTCCCCGGACACGGCCACCCTCGTGTCACGGCTGCCGAGGCCTCCGGCGGTGGCGGAACTGGAGAAGGCGGCCTTCGAGCCCGGGCGGGCCACGGTCTACCTTCGGGGTCACTTCGCGGTGCAGTCGCTGGAGGCCTTCGGGCTGCAGGACGCGCCGCTGGCCACCGGGGCCGCCGGCGCTGCGCTGCGCTACCTGAAGGACACGCAGAAGACGGCCGCCGCCCACGTGGACAGGCTCAGCCGCCACCAGCGGGGCGTGCACCTCCTCATGGACGAGGCCTCCCGGTCCAACCTGGAGGTGCTGCGCACCCTGAGGGACGGGGGCCGCAAGGGCTCGCTGCTGGGGGTGCTGGACAGGACGGCCACGGGACTGGGGGCGCGCAAGCTGGCCCGGTGGCTGGCCGCGCCCCTGTGCTCGCTGCCGGAGATCAACGCCCGGCTGGACGCGGTGGAGGAGCTGTCCCAGCGCAGCGTGTGGCGCGAGGAGATGACGAGCCTCCTCAAGGAGGTGGGCGACATCGAGCGGCTGTGCGGCCGGCTGTCGCTGGGGGCGGGCAACGCGAGGGATCTGCGGGCACTGGGCTTGTCGCTGGCGCAGCTGCCCCGGCTGGGGGCGGTGCTGGCGCGCTGCGAGTCCCCGCTGCTCAAGTCGCTGGCGGGGCCGCTGGGGGCGTTGCCGGAGCTGACGGAGCTGCTGCTGGGGGCGGTGGTGGACGAGCCGCCCACGGGCCTCAAGGAGGGCGGCTTCATCCGCCCGGGCTTCCACGCCGAGCTGGACAAGCTGGTGGAGCTGTCCACCTCCGGCAAGGACTTCCTGCTGAAGATCGAGACGCGGGAGCGGGAGCGGACGGGCATCAACTCGCTGAAGATCCGCTACAACAGGGTGTTCGGGTACTACCTGGAGGTGACGAAGGCGAACCTGCACCTGGTGCCCTCGGACTACATCCGCAAGCAGACGATGGTGGGGGCCGAGCGCTTCATCACCCCGGAGCTGAAGGAGTACGAGGAGAAGGTGCTCACGGCGGAGGAGCGCCGGAGCGCGCTGGAGCTGGAGCTCTTCGAGCAGCTGCGGGCCCAGGTGACGAAGGAAGCGCCGCGGCTGCGCTCGGCGGCGGAGGCGGTGGCCACGGCGGATGCGCTGTTGTCCTTCGCGCGGTGCGCGGCCGAGTACGGGTACGTGCGGCCGGTGGTGGACGAGTCCGAGGTGCTGTCCATCACCGGCGGGCGGCATCCGGTGGTGGAGCGGATGCTGGGGGCGGGCGAGGCGTTCGTCCCCAACGACGTGAAGATGGACTCGGAGGACGCGCAGATCCTGGTGATTACCGGACCCAACATGGCGGGCAAGAGCACGGTGATGCGGCAGGTGGCGCTCACGGTGCTGATGGCGCAGGCGGGCAGCTTCGTGCCGGCGGGCGCGGCGCATATCGGGCTGTCGGATCGGATCTTCACGCGCGTGGGAGCGGCGGACAACCTGGCGCGCGGGCAGTCCACCTTCATGGTGGAGATGACGGAGACGAGCCACATCCTTCACCACGCCACGCGGCGCAGCCTGGTGGTGCTGGACGAGATTGGCCGGGGGACGTCCACCTACGACGGCCTGTCCATCGCCTGGGCGGTGGCCGAGCACCTGCACGACAAGGTGGGGGCGCGGACGCTCTTCGCCACGCACTACCACGAGCTGGTGGATCTCTCCCGGGAGAAGCCCCGGGTGAAGAACATGTGCATCGCGGTGCGGGAGCAGGGGGGCAAGGTGCTGTTCCTGCGCAAGCTGGTGCCGGGAGGGGCCAACCGCTCCTACGGCATCGAGGTGGCGAGGCTCGCGGGCCTGCCGCCGGAGGTGGTGACGCGGGCGAGGGACATCCTGCAGAACCTCGAGTCCGGTGAGTTCGACGACAGCGGGCGGCCGAGGCTGGCGCGGCGGACGTCGTCGCGGGCGCCGTCGCCGGGGCAGCTGGGGCTGTTCGGCGGAGTGGCCGAGCCCGGGCCGAAGCTGGAGCCCTCGCACCAGAAGGTGTTGGAGGCCCTACGAGGTGTGAAGGTGGACGAGACGACGCCCATGGAGGCGCTCACCCTGCTGGCGAAGCTGCAGCGGGAGCTGAAGTAGGAAAGGGAGGGGGTGCCCACGTCAGCAGGGTGGCCTACACTGCTCATGGAATCCTCCATGTCCGACCTGGTGCGCCGCGCCCATACCGCCCTCTTCGAGCACACGTCCGACGGCGTGCTGGTGCTGGACCTTCAGGACCGGCTCATGGAGGCCAACGCCGCCGCGCAGCGGCTGTTCGGGGAGTCCGGGGAGGCGCTGAGGGGCAGACCCCTCTCGGAGCTGCTGCCTCAGTGGACTCCGCCGGAACCGCTGCCTTCGGGGGAGCCGCCGAGGGAAGGGGAGTGGGTCTGGCACGGGACGGAGAAGTCTCCGCGCCATGCGCACGTGTTGCGCGTGAGCTGCGTGCCCCTGCCGGAAGGGCGGATGCTGGTGCTGAGGGATCTGACGGCGCACGCGGAGGTCGAGGCCTCGCTGCGCCACCAGAAGGAGTATTACGAGTCGCTGGTGCTCCACAGTCCGGTGGCGATGGTGACGGTGAACCTCCGGTTCAACGTGGTGTCCTGGAACCCGGCGGCCGAGCGGCTGTTCGGCTACACGGCGAAGGAGGCCAAGGGCCGGAACATCCTGCGGTTGTTGGCGGGGGAGGGGCCCATCCAGGAGGAGGCCGAGGCCACCGCGCGCGAGGCGCTCGAGCGCGGCCGGGTGCAGATTGTCACCCAACGCCTGCGCAAGGATGGGACGCCGGTGGACGTCGAGCTGGTGGCGTTGCCGGTGACGGTGGAGGGGGAGCGGGTGGGCTTCATCGCCATCTACCACGACCTCACCCAGCTGCGCCGGATGCACGAGCAGGAACTGGCGCACCTGCGCACCATCCAGAGCGAGCGCGAGCGGGCGGATCAGCTGCTGCTGAACATCCTGCCGAAACCGGTGGCGGACCGGTTGAAGAGCGGCCAGCGGATCATCGTGGAGAACTTCCCGGACGTGACGGTGCTGTTCGCCGATCTGGTGGACTTCACCCGCTTCGCCGCGCAGCACTCGCCGCCGGACGTGCTGCAGGTGCTGAACATGGTGTTCTCCATCTTCGATCAGCTCACGGACGAGCTCGGGGTGGAGAAGGTGAAGACGATCGGGGACGCGTACATGGCGGTGGGCGGGCTGTCGCTGCCGAGGAGCGACCACGCCGAGGCCATGGCGAACCTGGCGTTGGCCATGCGCGCGGAGGTGTTGAAGCTGGGGGATCAGCTGCAGATACCGCTGCACCTGCGGATTGGCCTGCACTCGGGCCCGGTGACGGCGGGGGTGATCAGCGGCAAGAAGTTCGCGTACGACCTGTGGGGCGACACGGTGAATACGGCGAGCCGGATGGAGTCGCACGGCGTGGTGGATGGTATCCACCTGTCGGAAGCGGTCTACGAGCGGCTCCGGGGCCGCTTCCGTTTCCAGGATCAGGGCATCGTCCCCGTGAAGGGGAAGGGGCCCATGCGGACCTGGCTGCTGCTCGGCACGCAGTGAGCCGGAGGAGCGACTGCGCGTCATGCTCCTCGAGGCCTCGGCCCACGTGCCTGGCTGTCTGCTCATGGGGTGATGACCTGTGGCCGAGCGTCTCGGGTTTCCCGTGCCCAGGCGGGGAGGGGGCGCGTTGCAGCACCGGAGCGCCCTCGATAATCTGCCCACATGGCAGAGGATGACGGCGGTAAGCCGGAGACATCGGAGAATGGCTCGGCGGACGCCACCGAACTCGAAAGCATCAGCTCGCAGGCCGCCTACGACGCGTTCCTCGTCGAGGCGAAGGCCGTCGAGCCTGGCTTCGTCGAGGAGTGCTGTGCCGACATCGTGCTCACGTACCAAACCGTGATGCGCGGTGTGGAGAATGTGCTGGGCAGTGGGACGGTGGTCATCGGCAGGCTGCCCAACATCAACGTCGTGGAGCTTTCGATGCTCCCTCGGCTTGCTCAGGGTCTGGCCTTCGCCGCGCTGCAGGTAGACCGCGAGCTCGAGGCGTCCTCGTTCGGAAAGATGTTCGAGCGGGTGCAACAGCTGCGCCGCAAGCTGCGCAAGGCCGCTGACGCTCTCGCCGAGGCTCGGCTGCTTCCCGATGCCGATGTCGATGAGGTCTGGCTTCGCGGTCAGCACGATGTCCTGGACGATTGCCTGGCGCTCGTCGCGTTGTTGCGAAGGAACGAGGCGAGGATCTCCGGCCGATCGCCGGTGGTTGCGTCCGACATCTCCGAGGCGGAGCAACTCGCTGGGAAGCTGCGTGTGATGCTCGGACAGCAGGGCGTCGAGAGCGAAGGGGGAGCGCCGTCCCTCGTCAAGGCTGTCGAGCTCCGCGATCGCTTTTGGACGCTGTTGCATCAGCGCTACGACGTGCTCTGGCGATGCGGTGCGTGGCTCTATGGCCGTGCGGTCGATGAGCGTGTGCCTCCGCTTCCAGTCCGCCAGGCGCTGATCGGCAAGGCCCGGAGCGTTCCGGTCGAGCGCGAGGCATCGAAGGTCGTGCTGGAACAGCGGCGGCCCGTGAGCCCCCCGTCGCTCGTGCCCGCGCCGCCAGCGAGCCCGCCCGCCAGCGTGCCGGTGGTGCGCGACTCGACCCGCCATTTGCATGAGTTGCAGCGGGATCTGGAGCGAAAGGCCCGGTTCCTCGTCCGGATTGGCGCCGTTGCTCCTCGGAGCTGAGTCTCACCTGCTACCTTCCGCTCGGCGGCGCGCTCCGGCCGCCGAGCGGAATCGTGGGGCTCTGCTGGAATTCCAACCTACCTCTTCCAGCAACAGTGTGTCGTGGACGTCATGGAATCCATGCGTCCGCGCACTGCTTGTTGACGCCGTTGTTGACGAAGGTGTTGTTGTACGTGGCCAGGGAGAAGTCCGTCGTCACGGCGGTGGTGCCCGGATAGGAGCCATCACTCACGGTGACGCCGCAACTGGCCGAGGAACTGAACGTGCTGTTGGTCACGAACGCGCCCAATTCCTTGTAGACGTTCAGGTTGCCCCCAAAGAAACGGCCAGCGGCTCCGGAATGGGAGATCAGGACGTGGTCAAGCCGGCTTCCCTCTCCCTGGAAGAAGTGCAGCCCGCGCCAGTACCCCTTCGTCGGGGTCGAGGTATTCGGGATGAAGTGGATGGGTGCTTCTGCGGTTCCCACCGCGATCAGCGCACCGGGATGGCTGGCGTAACTTCCGATGGTGAGCTCGGTGTTCTGGGCGAACCGCAATTGCGTTCCAGCTTCCACGGTCAGCGTTGGATTGGTCGTATAGCCCACGTTCACGTTTCCCTGGATCACGTAGGGGATGCCCAGGTTCCGCCATGTCTGGGTGGTGTCCACGCCGCTCCCGCTGATCTCCACGGCATTGGGCGTGTTGCCGCTGAAGGTGATTCCCGTGGGAATCGTCCCGACGACATGGGCTGGTAGCGAAAGGGGATAGTTGCCATTGTCGCGAAGGCTCAGTGCTGTCGAACCCGGACCGAACTTCGCACCATTCGACATGTAGACGCCGTATCCACTGCCCTTCTGCACGACGACGTTCTGGATGATGGGACAGGGGCCATCAACCTCACACGGACGAAGAGACCCGTGCACATTCAGATTGCCCGTCGTCCCGAGGAGGCTGCTCGCAGCACCTGCGTACTCGATGGTGGTGTAGGAGATGCGGCTGGCGGCGGTGGCATGGTCCGCCAGGTGCACTCCCCTCCACTGGCCGGGCTTGGGGTTGTCCGAGTCGGCCGTGAAAAGGATGGGCGAGGACTCGGTTCCATTGACGATCAAATCCCCCGTGAGGTGGTAACCGGCGACCATCTCACCGGTGGCTCCGAAGCGGAATACCGTGCCAGCGGAGAGCGTGAGCGTGGGGCCCGGAGCATTCTCCGGGGTGCTGTCGTCCGGGGGGTTCTCGATGAGGACCAGGCTATTGATGACGTAGGGGATGCCGGGGTTGGGCCAGGTCTGCGAGAGCGAGACATTGCCGCTGAGCTCGACAGCGTTGGGGGCATTGCCCGTGAAGGAGCCTCCGGTCGGGAGCGTGCCGGCCTGGTTGGCGGCCATGTGCACCGCGTAGCCCGTGCTCCCAGACACATGGAGCCTGGTCGAGCCAGTTCCAAAGGCACTGCCGTCATCCGCCACCTTCACTCCCACGGTGCCGCTGTTCTGCACCGTCACGTCACGAAGCACGGGGGCTGCTTTGTTCTCCACGGCAAGGCATGCGCCCGCTCCCGCGGCGTTCCCACAGTCGCTCAGCGTGACGAAGCTCAGCTCCGAACCGCTCCCCTCCGTGGAGAACACCACGCCCCGCCAGTAGCCCTTGGGGGGGGCGCTCTGGTTGGCCACCATTCGGATCGGCGCCCCCTGGCTCCCCAAGGCCCTGAAGGCTCCGTTGGAGATGCGCAGCTCGGCGTCCTGGTCGAAACGGACTTCCACGCCCTGCTCGAGGGTCAGCGTGGGGGCTCCGCCAGTGCCGTTCACCACGAGCTGCCCTCTCACCACGTGCGGGTTCTCGGCCGCTCGCCAGGTCTCGGAAGTCGTGATGTTGGTGGTGTGGAGGGTGGGAGGGCGTTGGTTCACCGTGAGGGTGACCTCTCCCTGCCGGGTCTCGTTGCCTGAGGTGGCACTGGCGCTGATGGTCACTGTTCCGGCGGCGGACGTGGTGGCATTCCCAGCCTTATCCACCACCTTCGCCACGGACTCGTTGCTGGACTTCCAGTCGTAACCGGAAACGCTGGTGAACTTTTCGCCGTACTGGTCCCTGGCTTCAGCGGTGCACTTCGTGGTCTGCCCGGCAACCACGGGGTTGGGATCACAGGTCACCGTGATCTCGTTCAGATGGGCTGGCTCCTTGGTATTTCCGCCGGGACACCCTCCGAGCACCAGCAGCGCGGGAAACCATGGGAGCGCCTTGTTGAGTCTCATGGATTTTGAACTCCTTTTCACGACTAGAGGGCCGCGATGATAGGACGAATCGGTCGCGAGGGGGGGGCGTTGGTGGAGGCCCCGGCGGTGCACGCCTCGCATGGCGCGCTCGACTGCCCGCCGTACACGCAAGGGCTTCACCTCACTCCAGTCGAAGGAGGGAGTCGTGTCGGGCAATGCCTGGCCGGTGGGTGGGCTGTCACCCACGTTACCAGCCGAGAAACAGGAGAGGGGGCGTTACGGGGCCGGAGCCTGGGTGGTGAGTGGCGCCGGTGCCTCGGTGATGAGAAGTACCTCTGCGCGGCGGTTGAGCTGCCGCTCCTGCTCGGTGGCGGGTCTGGCGCTCACCGGCCAATCCGAGCCGAAGCCGCGAATCCGCACCTGGGTCGCGGGAACGCCCTGATCGAGCAGATAGCGCCGTACCGCCTGGGCACGTCGCAGCGACATGATCATGTTGGACGAGTCGGTACCCTCGGTGTCCGCATGCCCCTCGATGATGAGGGTGCCCCCTTTGGGGAGCTCCGACAGCCGCAGGACGGCCTGATCCAGCAGGGGCACCACGCCCTGCAACTCGGAGCTACCTTGCGTGAAGTGGAGCTCACCCCTCATCACGAGCCGTTCCTGGGGACCGGGCTGATAGGGCCGCGGAGGTTCCCGCTGCGTTCTGACGTCCGACGTCCCCTGAGGGTCGTCACGGGTGACGGACATGAGCTCCCAGGTGCCGGCCGGACGGATCCGATCGTCTCGTTCCGGGGGCTTCGGTGTGGCGAGTGAGAGCTGGAACTCGCGATCCACATGCTCGTCGATGAAGGAGATCCTGGGTGGCGGCTCGCTTCGGAACGAGACGCCGAGGAGCATGCGGAAGCGCGGCGTTCCGAGTGCTCCGCCAAGGCCGGGTCCTCCCATGACGAAAGCGTCCAACCCGACCAGGAGCGGAAACCGCACGCCTCCGAGCAGATCCATGGAAACCTGGGCTGATTGGGGCACGAGCGTGGCCCGTAGCCCCAGCTCACCTCTCAACCCGTTTCCCGTCGTGGACAGCGCCGCTCCGAGGCGAACCTCCGAGGTCGCGCCCTGCCTGACCGCGTTCTCTTCGGCGGTTCCCAGGAGGATGGTGGGGCGGAACAGGACGCCCGCCTCGAGGGAGGGTTGTAGCGAACCCAGGAGCGTGCCCACCACCAGGCGCGCGTGGAAACGAGGCCCCTCATCGCCCGCCAGCGCCAGCCCGGTGCCAACCGGCAGACCCACTCCCAGGTCCGCCGACAGGTCCACGGGTTGCCGCTGGCGCCGTGACAGCAGACCCAGCCGAGCCTGGAGCACGGGGGTTCCCATGCCCTGGGCGGCCAGTGCGGACAGGCCCACCGTATTCGGATCATCCCCCTGTTGCCAGAGCACGAACGGGACCTGGGCCCCCAGCTCGAGCCACGGCAATACTCCGTAGCTGGCCGAGAGCAGCGCGGTCGCCCTGTCTCGCACCACTGCCAGATCCTGCTCACCGTCATTCAGGACGAGGGGCAGGCGCTGGTAGTGCCCCAGCAGGCTCAGGCTCATTCCTCCGGGCACCATCAGCTCGCCATTGCCGACCAGTGCCGTGCCGCGTCCCGTGTTCGCGTCCAGCCGCTCCAGGTCGAAGCCGGGCAACTGGTCGGTGGACTGCGCCGAGGCCAGAGAGCAGCCCAGCAACATGGCGGCCATTGCGCCCCGGGTGAAGGAAGGTATGCTCATGATCGGGTAGAATCCTACCTCGCTTTACGTGGGGAGAGACAAGTGCTCCGACTCAAGGTGTTGGCCCTGCTGTTTCTTGGAGTGCTGGCGTCGTGTAGGTCCAGTGAACCAGAGGGAACGGGTCCAGCGGCTCCTGCGGTTCCACCCGTCTCGCTCCAGCGAAGGTCTGCGGCGGTCTCCACCGACCCCATTCTTCATACCCTCAAGTGGACGGGGAACGGTCCGGGCACGAGTACCACTTGCCTCTCGTGTGGATCCGGTGGGTACCGCTGCCCAGGTAGTGCGACCTCTCCTGAGTGGACGAAGGACATTGACGTCACTATTCCCGCCGGCCTGCTGGTCGTGGGATTCAAGGCGGAAGTGTACGGCGCGAGCGTGGACAGTGATGGTAAAGGCACTACGACTGTTGGCGTCAAACTGAATGGTGCTTCTCTCAACTACACTGGTGCTGGTGGTGGCACCACCTTCTCCGTCTCGGATCGCACCTGTGGGCCACCTTCCGCTTGTGATTCAGCGAAGCCTTTCAACAAAGCGAACCCCGCCGGCATTGGTTGGCTCACGGGTACGACCAAGAACCAACTCACGATCGCTCCGAATGACGGGGATTATTGTGCTTCCCATGTTGATATCACATTGACTGTCGCGGAGCGGAGCATCGAGGTTTCGCCTGAGGGGATCGACTTTGGCAATCAGAAGAGGGGCGTTCTCAGTGCTGCCCAGGATGTGACGATCACCAATAACGGCGGCGCGCCCCTGACGGTCTCCGGGCTTTCCACTGACAACCCTGTCTTCTCGATTGTCAGTCCCACCATCCCCGCTGGGGGGCTTGTCGTCAATGCAAACGGTGGAACCCAGGTCATCAAGGTACAGTTCACGCCCGATGCCCTGGCATTTTTCTCTGGTAACCTCATCATCGCCAGCAATGCCGCCAATGCCACGACGGAGGTCCCTCTCTCCGGAACGGGGGTGAGCTTCGCCACCGATGTGAGTCCTGAATCACTCGCTTTTGATGACGTGCGTGTGGGCACTGAACCCACGCAGACGGTGACGGTTCGCAATACCGGCCTTACCGACGTCACCCTCAGTGGTATTGCCGTGGCAGGTGATTCGTCCTTTTCGCTCGTGTCTCCGCCGGGTGGTTCAGTCACCCTGCCAGGAGGGGGTGGACAGACGACGTTGACGGTGAAATTCAAGCCCCTTGCCCCGATGGCATCTTCCGTCACGGGGACGCTTGGTTTCAACATCGCTGGAGATGCGTTCAAGACCAGCGCCACGGTCAACCTCAGCGGCAGGGGCGTCAAACCCAACCTCGTGTTTGAGCCGGCCGGTCCGTATGACTTCGGCAACGTACGGGTGAATGCCGAACCCACGCAGATCGTGACCATCCGCAATACCGGTGGTTTCCCCATCACCATCAACTCCGTGGCGCTGACGGGTGACTCGGCCTTCACGATCGTGACCAAGCCGAGTGGCGCCTTCACGCTGGCGGCCAACGGAGGGCAGGAGCAGGTGACGGTGAAGTTCAAGCCCACGACCGTGATGTCCGCATCCGTCACGGGCACCCTGACCTTCGCCAGCGGAGACACGGAATTCCCCAGCACCCCCTACACCCTGAGTGGCAGGGGGGCGAAGCCCAACCTCGTGTTGGAGCCGACCGGTCCGTATGACTTCGGCAACGTACGGGTGAATGCCGAACCCACGCAGGTCGTGACCATCCGCAATACCGGAGGCATCCCCATCACCATCGACTCCGTGGCGCTGGCGGGAGACTCGTCCTTCACGATCGTGACCAGGCCGAGTGGCGCTTTCACGCTGGCGGCCAACGGAGGGCAGGAGCAGGTGACGGTGAAGTTCAAGCCCACCACCGTGATGTCCGCATCCGTCACGGGCACCCTGACGTTCGCCAGCGGGGACACTGAATTCCCCAGCACCCCCTACACCCTGAGCGGCAGGGGGGCGAAGCCCGACCTCGTACTGTCACCGACCGGTGGGTACGACTTCGGCAATGTGCGTGTGAATTCCGAGCCCACACAGGTGGTGACCATCCGCAACAACGGTGGTCTTCCCATCACCATTGACTCCGTGGCGCTGGCGGGAGACTCGTCCTTCACGATCGTGACCAGGCCGAGCGGTGCCTTCACGCTGGCGGCCAACGGAGGGCAGGAGCAGGTGACGGTGAAGTTCAAGCCTACCGCCCCGATGACCACTGCCGCCACGAGCATCCTGACGTTCGCCAGTGGGGACTCGGAATTCTCCAGCACCTCCTATGCCCTCAGCGGTAAGGGCGTCAGGCCCAATCTCGTGTTGGAGCCGGCCGGTGGGTACGACTTCGGCAACGTGCGAGTGAACACCGAACCCACGCAGGTCGTGACCATCCGCAATACCGGCGGCATGGCCATCACCATCAATTCGGTGGCGCTGACGGGCAACTCGGCCTTCTCGATCGTGACCAAGCCGAGCGGCGCCTTCACGCTGGCGGCCAATGGAGGGCAGGAGCAGGTGACGGTGAAGTTCAAGCCCACGGCCGTGATGTCCGCATCCGTCACGGCTACCCTGACGTTCGCCAGCGGGGACACGGAATTCCCCAGCACCCCCTACACCCTGAGCGGCAGGGGGGTGAATCCCAACCTCGTGTTTGATCCGGCTGGCGGGTACGACTTTGGCAACGTACGAGTGAACAACGAGCCCACGCAGTTGGTGACGATCCGCAATGATGGTTCCAGCGACATCACCATCGATTCCGTCACGCTGTCGGGTGATTCGTCCTTCACGATCGTGACCAGGCCGAGCGGGGCCTTCACGTTGGCGGCCAACGGTGGACAGGAGCAGGTGCTGGTGAAGTTCAAGCCTGTCGCCTTGATGTCCGCATCCGTTATCGGCACCCTGAGTTTCAACAGTGCGGACACGGCATTCGCCAGCACCCCCTATACCCTCAAGGGCAGGGGAGTAAAGCCAAACATCGCGTTTGCCCCGGTTGGCGGACTCGACATTGGCGAAACCTATGTGGGTTCCGACGTCACCACGGGCACGGTGACGGTGCGCAATACCGGTACCGGCTCCATCACCTTCTCCAAGATCTCCATTGAGGGGGACTCGGCCTTTACGCTCGTTTCTCCTCCGGCAACCCCGTACACGCTGTCTCCGGGAGACCTGCCGCTGACGGTGAAGTTCAAGCCTCTCTCCGAGATGCCAGCTGCTGTTTCGGCCACCATCAAACTCACCAGTGCGGACCCGGACTTCCTCGAGAGCCAGTTCCAGGTCAGTGGCAGGGGGGTGAAGCCCGCTGTCAAGGTGGAGCCCACGTCATACGCCTTTGGTTTGCTGCCTGTGGGGAGTGTCAGCGCGCCCACGCCAGTGAAGGTGAGCAACACGGGGAGTGGTACTCTTCGCATCACTTCCGTTCGCGTGAGTGGACCCTTTTCGCTCGACTCGACGGATCCGTTCAACCTGACGGATGACGACAGGGACAGAACGCTTGCGGTCACGTTCCGCCCCACCGCACAGGGCCCGGTCAGCGGGAGCATCACCTTGGATACCAATGATCCGGTCAATCCCAGGGTCACCGTCAACCTGTCTGGCAATGGCGAGACTTCGCTCGGGGTGTCCCCCACCACCATCGACTTCGGTAACGTTCGCGTAGGAGGAACGCCTGGCGAGCAGCAGGTCACCTTCAAGAACGAAACCCCGGTCGCCATCACGCTCACGCGGGTCTCATTCAACTCGGATGGTCAGTTCAGCGTGGAAGGGCTCTCCTCGCCGGTGGTGCTCAATCCTGGCAGTCCAGGTTATCCCCTCAAGGTGAGGTTTACTCCCAGCAGAACGGGGGATGCGAATGGAATCATCATCATCGAGAGCTCCGCCACCCACAACTCCCATACGTTGACGCTCTCGGGCAGGGGCACTGAGGCGAAGGTGCAGATTTCTCTTCCCAGCCAGCCTGGCCAGACCGCGCTCGATTTCGGAAACGTGGAGGTCAACAGTACGAAACAGGAACTGGTGCGGCTCACGAACATCGGAGGCGCTCCGCTCGATCTGACCAGTGCCAGGGTCATCACCAAGCTGGCAGACGGCGGTACCGCTGTCTCCAGTGCTCCTTTCGAATATCGCGGCCCGAGCACACTCGTGGACATTTCGCCTGATGGCGGGTACGTGCAGTTCCCGGTGGCTTTCACGCCTACGCAGAATGCCGAATCCTCCGCGACTCTCGTCATCAACTCGAACGCCGTCAACAATCCGGTAGAGCTCCCCCTGATTGGCAATGGCGTTGCCGCCCGGCTCAGGCTGTCCTCGTCTCTCCTTGCTTTCGGTAATCAGCGCGTGGGGAGCCCCAGCCTGCCCCAGCGGGTGTTCATCACGAATGATGGCAAGGCCGATCTCAAGATCCAGGGACTTGTCTTCACTCGTGACTTTGCCATCTCTCCGTCCATGTCACTCCCTTCTCCAGAGGCCCCGCTGGTGGTGCCCAAGGAGGGAGGAACGCGTGCGCTCGACGTGATCTTCACGCCCTCGGTGCGAAGCCTGGTGGAGGGCAGTGTGACGATTCTCAGCAATGCCATTGATACGGTCCCGCCTCTGGCGTTGAGCGGAACAGGCATCGATGGGCTCAGCAGTGTGTCTCCCACCGATATCAACTTCGGGGGAGCGGAGGTGGGGTCTTCTTCCGCGAAGGTGGCGGTGCGGGTGAGAAACGGGGGAGATGCCCCACTGACGCTCGTGAGTGCGACGATCCAGAACTCGACGGAGGAGAATCCCTTCATCATCACGGGGTTCAACACTGGGATGACGCTGAGGCCCGGAGCTGTGGACGTGCACGAGTTCTTCGTCGCGTTCAGGCCCCTCGTGAACGGTTATCAGAGCGCGAACCTCGTCATCCAGACTGATTCCGCGCTCAATCCCAAGCATAATCTGACGGTGACGGGCACGGGCGAGGGCGCGGAGGTCGAGTTGCTCCGCCCGAGCGTCACTTTCAACAAGACCAATGTGGGCGGGGTCAACTCACAGACGTTGTCCATCAGGAACAAAGGCGTGAGGACCCTGCAAATCTATGACATCTCTTTCGACAAGAAGACCGTCCTGGATGGGGGCACAGCGGGCACCGATGACATGGCGTCGGATTTCAGTGTCGGCCGCAGTGCCGATGGGGGCACCCTCTTCACCTTGTCGGTGGATGCCGGGGACGTCGTCCCTGTCGAACTGAAGTTCTCCCCGACGGCGGTAGGTCTCCGGGAGGCGAGGGCAGTCATTACTTCGAATGCCAAGACCGTCAGGTTCGATGTCTCGGGTGAGGGGACGTCGCCTGTCCTGGTCGTGGATCCACCCAGCCTGAAGATTGAGGGAGTCCTGCTGGGTTCCTCCTCCACGGCCCAGATCAAGATCTCCAATGAGGGCAACGGTTCGGTCTCCATCAACAGTATAACGCTGAGCCAAACGGGCGAAACGTTCAAGTTGACGCATTCCGATTTGCCCATTCCCCTCGCGCCAAAGGCGAGCGAGACGTTGTTCGTGACATTCTCGCCGACCGACGCGCAACCGTTGGCTTCGGCCCAGTTGCTCGCGGTGCCGAGCAGTACGAGCGTACCGCGTGTATTGGTGTCAATCGTGGGTGTGGGAGTTCGTGATCCCGTCTCGGTGGAGTCGGAGTTGGATTTCGGGCAGCAACTCGTGGACAATACTTCGCTTCCGCGCACGCTCCACATCTCCAACAACACGGACAGCCGCATCAACCTCACGGGGGCCCTGGTCGTGGGGACGGATTCCGCGCAGTTCATACCAGCGACGTTGCCAACGTCGGTTGAGCTGGTTCGCGGCACGCCGTTTCCCCTGAATGTGACCTTCAGGCCACGGGCCCAGGCCGATGCGAATGGTGTGCTGAAACTCTTCTTCGCCCAACTGCCTTCGCCGATAGAAGTTCCTTTGCGTGGCAAGGGCATTCCCACGGTGCTCTCCATCAACCCCTCACCACTGGACTTCGGTGGAGTGCGTGCTGGGACCGGCATGCGAGAAGAGCCGATCACCCTCATGAACTTGAGCAGTGATCCAATCACCCTTCTCAAGCCAGAGGTGATCTACAGCAACGGCGAGCCCTTCCTCTTCGATTGGGCCTCTCTGGAGGGCCTGGTGCTCAATCCCGGCGAGCCCGTCATCAAGAAGGTGAAATACCAGCCTGTGGTGGAGTCCACGTCCGAGACCGAACTGTACTTCGGGACGAGTTCTCCGCTGAAGCCCAGGGCAGTGGTGTTCAAGATGCAGGGCAAGGCAACGAGACGCGTTCTCAGTACCGACGTGGCCAGTCTGGATTTCGGCCGGGTGGATGCCACGGCGCCAGCACAGACCAAAACAGTCACCATCACCAACAAGTCGCCCCAGCCGCAGAATGTAGTGGTGACGATGAAAGCGCTCGATGCGTCTCCTTTCGGCCTGGGGACGAGCGGCCTGACAGGAAGCATTCCGCCAGAGGGGAGCGCTACCTTCACGGTGACGTTTGATCCCGATAAGGCAGGTGAGGTCGAGGACGAGGTGCAGGTGCGATTGCAGGACATCGCAGAGCCCGAGGTTCAGATCCCCGTGAAGGGGATTGGTCGCATCCTGACGGGCTCGGGCGGTGGTTGCGCCTGCGGCAGCACCGAGGCGGGCAGCGCGGGGATGCTGATGCTGCTGGCGCTCGTGGGCCTGGGCTCGCGGCGGCGCAGGCGCGAGTAGCCGGATGATCTTCGACGTCAGGAAGATCCTCGAACAGCTCGAGACGGGTACCCCGGCGGATGTAGGGGTGCCCGTCTGGCAGCAGCAGAGCTGGGAGGATCCGGACGGGTTCGCCGCCGCCCTGGCCGTGGCCCATGTGGGCCGCGGCGCTCCCCTCAAGAGCCGCGCGGGTCAGCACTACGACTTCTTCCACGACCTCGTCGTCCGTCACGGCAACACGGATCGCGTGGCCCTGCGCAACTACGACCGCAGGAGCGGCTGGCAGGTGCTGACCTACCGTCAGTTGCACGAGCAGGCCTCACGGCGGGCCACGGAGTGGGCACGGCAGGGCGTCAAGGCTGGCGCCAAGGTGTGTCTGGTCTATTCCGTCGGGAGCGAGCTGCTCGTCTCACTCGTGGCCGCCCTGGGCCTGGGGGCCTGCATCAGCTTCCTGCCACCCCAGGGCCGGCGCTTCATCGCGCGCCGCCTGGCCGCGCTCGCGCCGGACCACGTCGCCGCCGAGCCGCACCAGGTGCTCCTGCTGGAGGGTTTCGAGAAGAAGTTGCTCAACAACCAGGGGCAGGCTTCTCCCGCCTTCACCTCGCACACCTACAAGCCGGCCGATCCGGTGGGTCTGCTCTTCTCACCCCTGGTGGAGCCCGCTGGTACGCCGGCTCCGCTCCTCGCGGAGGACGCCTGGCGTGGGGCGCTGGTGGATGGGCTGCTCACCTTCGGTGTCGGTCCCGGAGAGCATCTGGCCGCTCCCGGCTTCCACCCACTGCAGCACCTGCCGGCTTTTCTCTTCGCCACCCTGCTGCGCGGGGCCACGTACCTCCACCTCGAGCTGCCGGACATCGAGGCCAATCCCGCGCTGCTCACCGAGCATCCCGTTCGGGCGCTCGGCGTCACGCCAGCACTGCGGGACGTGCTGTTGCGTGCCCGCACGCAGCTCAAGAACGTGGCCCACTGGTTCCGCAACCCCGAGGAGCCCATCGACTGGCAGTCCTGGCGCGCCTGGGTCAAGCAGTGCGGGCTGTCCACGACCCCATCCTCCAACGTGCTCGTGGATCCCTCCGCTGGTGGTGCGGTGCTCGTCTCCCCGCGGCGGGTGAGGGACGTGCACACGGAGACGCCTCCCGCTCCCGGACGCCGCTGGGCGCTGCACGACGTCAACATGAGCGGCCAGGAGGCACCGGGAGATCTGGGCGTCTTCACCCTGCTCCCAGACAAGGATCGGCCGCCCGCCTACCTGGTCCTTACTCGCTCCTACGGCCTGTACCACTACGGGGGACCCCGGACGGCGAGGAGGGAAGGGCGTGTCTACCCGGCCGTCGAGGTGGCCGAGGCCGTGCAGGAGTTGGCCTTCGTACGGGGCGCCGCCGTGGTGCCTGCCCCCACGGGAGGTGTGGCCGGTCACTACCGCTATGTGCTGCTCGTCTTCACCGGTGCCCAGGCGCAGCAGAGCAACCTCTGGCTGCAGGAGCTCCGCCGCTGGCTCGAGCTCCAGCTCGGGGCGGAGCACCTGCCGGACCGGACCGAGTTCATCCCCCTCTATCCTCGCAAGGTGGACGGGCAGGTGGACGAGGCCTGGTGCCACACCCAGTACCTCACGGGAGCGCTGCACCGGAAGAGCTCGGATCCGCTCTTCCAGTCCCTCACCGTGCTGCGTGGCCACCTGCTGGAAAAAGGAGGGCAGGGTGTGTGACGATGGCGCGCCGCGCGAACCTTCGCCACGGAGTGCGCCATGGGAGTCCAGGTCGTCATGGGGGCCATGCTGCAGTGCAGTTTCGGTGCGGCCCCTTCCTCGATGGTGGTGCTGCCCACCAACAAGATCCTGGCCACCACGCCGGCGGCCAACATCATGGACAACAAGCCGATGCTGAACATCATGCCCTTCGGCATGTGCATGTCCATGGCCAACCCCACGGTGGCCGCGGCGACCGCGGCGGCCATGGGAGTGCTCACGCCCATGCCGTGCGTGCCCGCCACTGCGGCTCCCTGGGCGCCCGGTTGCCCCAAGCTGCTGATCGGCAACATGCCGGCCTTGGACAGCAACTGCAAACTCATGTGCAACTGGGGCGGCGTCATCCAGGTCGTCTCCCCTGGTCAGTTCACGGTGCAAGATGGCTGAGTCCGCGAAGTCCCTTCCTCCTTCTCCGCTCCAGCGCAACCTGCTGGAAAAACTCCTGGATGCCGAGGCCCCGGACCTCGAGAGCTCGGATGACCGGCTGGAGAAGGTCAACGGTCTGGTGTCCAAGAGCGCCTACCTCGATGCGGCTCGGGCCGCCGAGGCGCTGCTGCGCGAGGGCCTCTACGACGTGCGGCTGGTGGGCCCCTACCTCCTCGGTCTCTTCATCGAGGGCGGTCTGGAGGCCATGCCCCTCGTCTTCCAGGGGCTCTCCCGCACGCTGCTGATCAACTGGCAGTACTTCGGGCCCCGCGAGCGCAAGGACGTCTTCGCCGATGGCGGTCTGCGCTGGATGCTCAAGGTGCTCAACAAGCACCTCGAGCACCACGAGCGACTCAAGGACGAGACGTGGCAGCGCTGGAACGCCCCCACCAACCGCGAGCCCCTGGAGCAGGCGCTCACGCTCAGCGAGGAGATCTTCTCCGCGTTCGCCGGGGCGATGCCTCGCAACGGCTGTGAGGCTCCGTTCCGCCGCCTCACCCAGTGGCTGGAGGGCCATCTGCAGTCGCTGCCTTCCCCAGCCCCGGAGGAAGAGCCCGGGCCGGAGCCCACGGAGGAGCCCGCCGCGGAGGAGGAGTCCCAGGCCCCGGTGCGTCCCGCCGCGTCCGCGCGCTCCGCTCCCACCCCGGCCGTGCCCACCATGCCCGTCTCTCCGGCCCTGGCCCAGCTGATGCTCAAGCTGGCCGCGTTCGACACCCTCGTCGCGCGCCAGGACTTCCAGCGCGCCAGCGTGGTGGCGGCCGATGTGCTCAACGTGGTGGAGCACTTCGATCCGCGCGTGTACCTGCCCGCGCTCTTCTCCCGCTTCTTCGCCGCGCTGAGCACCAACGCGGAGCAGGTGGAATCCCTGCTGCAGAGCACCGAGACGCTGTCCTTCCGCGCGCTGGATCAGCTCTACCGCGTGGATCTGGAGGCCTTCCTCGCGCAGGGCTCGGGGGAAGGGGAGTAGGCCATGGACGAGGCGCTCGAGCGGCGCATCCGCGAGCGCATCCGCGGCTTCGATGTCCCGGCGCTGCTGGACGTGCTGAACACGTCCGGCTACGGCGACGCGGAGATCGAGTACCGCAGCCACCGCACCACCCTGCACCAGTCCCACCTGGTGCACGACATCCAGTTCATCCACCAGCCGCGCAAGCGCATCATCATCACGGTGAACGTGGGCCTGCTCAGCGCCCAGTCCCCGCTCCCGTCCTTCATGATGCAGACGATGGACCAGCTCGACCATGATCGGCTCGAGCGCTTCATCGGCTTCTTCGATCACCAGCTGCTGCGCGAGTGCTTCGCCGGGCTGTACCCGGAGCGCGAAGGGGCCCTGTTGCCCGGGTGGCCGGAGGCGGCCAAGGACCGGTTGCGCCTGATGCGCCCCACCTGTCAGAGCACCCTGCACTGGCTCTTCCGCAAGGTCTTCCCCGAGACGGAGCTGTCGGTGCGCCGCGACGTCCGCCCGCAGAAGGTCGCCGCGCCCGAGATGCGGCTGGGCGCCAGCGCGCTCGGTGAGGGCGGCGCCATGGGCGGCTTCGCCTCCATCCCCACCGGTGGCATGGAGGTGCGGCTCTTCGCCGACGAGCCCATCTGCAGCAGCGGGGTTCCCTGGGCCATCGAGGCCCAGCGCCGCCTCGAGGCGCAGCTGCTGCCGCTGCTCTCCGAGACGGTGCTGATGCTCACCGTGATTCTCGTGCTGCGAGAACAAGAGGGCTTCCTGCGCATCGAGCGCCAGAGCCACCTCGGTTATGATCCGCTTCACGGCGCCGAGGTGCAGACCCGGCAGGTCCTCCTGTTTTCGGGTGACACGTCGCGTTCTTCCTCGCCTGGTGGCTCCTGAGGCGGGAGAGCCTCCCTTGACCCCTGTAATCGCTTCTCCCTAAACTCCCGATCCAGAACACAGCGGGCTGTGTCCTGCGGTGGTGGGGGTCGGCGCGGGGGCAAGCAGGGGACGCAGACCGCTCGGTGTAAGGAGAAGCCGTGCCCATCCAGGACAAGCTGCCCAAGTCTCGTATTACGCTCGTCTACCGCACCAAGATCAACGGCCAGCCGGAAGATGTGAAGCTGCCCTTCCGCGTCGTGGTGCTTGGTGATTTCTCGCAGGGGAGCTCCAAGGACCGGCAGCTGGACCTGGACGAGCGCGCCATGCGCTCGGTCACCGGCTCCAACATCAACGAGCTGATGAAGGACATGGGGATGTCCATCTCGTTCGAGGTGGACGACAAGGTCAGCGCGGATGGCGAGGGGAAGATGCAGGTCCAGCTTCCCATCGACCGCATGAAGTCCTTCCACCCGGACGAGATCGTCCACCACGTGCCCAAGCTCAAGGCGCTGATGCTCCTGCGCAAGCTCCTCATGGAGATGCAGTCGGACATCGACAACCGCAAGGAGCTGCGCCGCACCCTCTACGAGCTGTTCTCCAACAAGGAGCAGCTGCAGAAGCTCCTGGAGAGCGACGCGCTCAAGAGCTACGAGTCCATGCGCCTGCCCACGCCGGCCAAGGCGAAGTCCGACCAGCCCGCGCTCGCCGCCGGTACCTCGGCCGCCAAGGCCTGATCACCCCACGCACCCTTCTTCACGCCGAGGAACCTTCTTCCCATGGCCGTCGAAAAGAACTACCTGAATGAGCTGTTCAAGGTCCGCGGGCTCGACATGCCCACCAGCGCCTCGCCGATGATCGGCACCGGCCTGGTGCCCGCCACCCACAACGAGGTGCAGGTGCCGGGCGACGAGCGCTTCATGTCCTCGCTCGCCGCGCTGCTCTACAACGTCGAGCCCGTCCAGGACGAGGCGGGGCAGATCCGCTTCGACAAGGGCGAGGTGCTCAAGGCCGTTGCCCGCATCGATGAGCTCATCGAGGGGCAGATCAACGAGATCCTCCACCACGAGAAGTTCCAGCAGGTGGAGTCGGTGTGGCGCGGTCTCGAGGACCTCGTCAACAACACCAACTTCCAGGCCGACATCACCCTCGACATCCTGGATGTGGCCAAGGAGGAGCTGGCCGAGGACTTCGAGAAGAACTCGAGCAGCCTCTTCTCCAGCGCCCTCTTCGACAAGGTCTACATCAAGGAGTACGACCAGTTCGGCGGCCGTCCCTACGGCGTCATGCTGGGCCTGTACGACTTCAGCGCCTCGCGCGCGGACCTGACGTGGCTGGAGCGCATGGGCACGGTGGCCAACGCGGCGCACTGTCCGTTCATCGCCGCCGCCAGCCCCAGGTTCTTCGACTGCGACAGCGTCGAGCAGCTCGAGTCGCTCAAGAACCTGGACGGCGTGCTCAGCCACCCGCGCTACAGCAAGTGGCACGAGCTGCGCGACAAGGAAGAGGCCGCCTACATCGGCCTGACGCTGCCGCGCTACGTGGTGCGCCTGCCGTGGGATCCCGAGAGCAACCCCTGCGAGGTGCTCAACTTCAAGGAGGACGCCCAGGGTGACTCCAAGAAGTACCTGTGGGGCAACACGGCCTTCCTCATGGGCCGCAACCTGGTGAAGGCCTTCGAGATGTCCGGCTGGTGCCAGTCCATCCGCGGCCCCAAGAGCGGCGGTCTCGTCACGGGCCTGCCCGTGGACTCCTTCACCCTGCGCGGTCAGAAGATGATCCAGGCGCCGGTGGAGATCGCCATCCCGGACTACCGCGAGTACGAGTTCGCCCGCAACGGCTTCATCCCGCTGGTGTACCGCAAGTCCACGGGCGAGGCCGCCTTCTTCAGCACCCAGTCCATCAAGCAGGCCAAGAAGTTCAAGGACCCGAAGGACTCCGAGAACTCGCAGCTCGTCACCAACCTGGCCTACACCTTCTCCATCACGCGCCTGGCGCACTACATCAAGAGCATCCAGCGCGACAACATCGGGAGCACGGCGGACGCCGGCTACGTGCAGCGGCAGATCGAGTCCTGGCTGTCGGGCTACGTCACCACGGTGACCAACCCGGACGACCTGACGCTGCGGCGCTTCCCGTTCAAGTCCGTGGCCGTGCAGGTTGAGGCCCGCCCGGGTGAGATTGGCTGGTATGATTGCAAGGTGGCCGTGCTTCCGCACATCCAGTTCGAAGGCCTCAACGTGGAGCTGATGTTGGAGTCCCGCCTGGGATGACCAGGCCCCCGTCGTAGTCCCCATTCAATCAAGCGCAGGAGGGCGAAATGCCTCAGTACGCCAAGTCCCTGGACGTGTACCAGGGTTTCAACTTCAAGAAGGACAAGCAGACGCCGGTGGGCTACATCACCAAGCTGGTGGTGGGTGATGTGGAGCTGGTCGCCGATCAGGCCACCATCAAGGATCCGGAGCAGCCGGGTTCCGACTTCGGCTCCAAGGTCGTGGGCGTGCTCAGCCACTACCTGTGGGAGACGGGCACCACGGACGCCATGTACCTGTCCGCGCAGATCTCCACGTCCAACAAGCAGGCCCTCCAGGCCAAGCTGCTCACGGACTGGACCAACATGGAAGTCACCTTCAACTACGTGGTCTACGAGTACGACCCGAAGGAGAAGAAGTACTTCAAGTCCAACCACCTGGACGCCGAGCTCAAGGGCATCCTGGAGAAGAACGGCAACGACCTGAACCTCTCCGTGGCGGATGATGCGTCGCGCGAGGTGCAGTCGCCCGAGAACTTCACCCTCCAGATCGGCATCAAGCCGCAGACCCTGGAGCAGGTGGTGCACATGGCCACGGGTCTGAACAAGAACCTGTCCAAGCAGTGGGGCATCACCGCGGAGTAGTCACCGCGCGCCGCTAGCCCGTCGGACCCCTGGCGGGAGGAGGCTTCCTCCTGCCAGGGTGATGGGAAGGCGCGTTCGAGTCCCGCCTGGGAGGGGCTGGAGAGCCTCCAGCGAGACGGCCTCTTTGACCCTTCACCCCAGGAAGCAACACTATGCAGCACCACAAGCTCGCGCGGGTCCGCTGGCAGGTTGGCCAGACGCTCCTTCCCGAGCACTTTCGCGCCCAGGATGAGTCCCTCTCCGCGGAGGCGCGGGTACACGCCGGGCTGTCCGGGCTGCCCCAGGTGGGCATCGCCTCGCTCGCGTGGAGTGAAGCACTCCTGGCCGAAGGCAGTCTCTCCATCTCCTCACTGACCGCCGTCCTGCCCGGGGGCTTCCTGGTGGACGTGCCCGGCAACGCCGCCCTGCCGTCCTTCTCGCTGGAGGCCACCGGGCGCGCGGAGGTCACCGTCTTCCTGCACCTGCTGGAGGACACGCGCGGCACCGAGGGCGTGCCGCTCTACGCGGACGAGCCGCCCAACGTGCAGCGCGTGCTGCGCAAGCTGCAGCTCTCCAGCGAGCAGGCCGTGGACAGGGCCCTCTCCTCGTTGGAGCTGGTGTCCTTCTCCAAGAACCTCGATGGCTCCTGGCGCCCCGCATCCCGGAAGGTGCCGCCGCTCTTGTTGGTGGGGCCCAACCCCTTCCTCAACGGGCTGCTCGCCGAGCTGGACTCGTTGCTGGAGAAGGCGCACGGCCAGCTCCGCACCCTCCTGCTGGACAGCTACCAGCGGGGCGAGCGGCTCGCGAGTGCCCGCCGCACGCTGCTCGAGGTGCACCGCCTGCAGGCCCTGCGCACCGACATGCGCAACGGCATCAGCCCGCACCCGTACTTCTTCTTCGCCGCCCTGCGGCAGTTCTACTTCGAGGTGTGCTGCTACCTGGAACTGGAGCCCACCAGCGACATGCCCACCTACCTCCACGAGAATCCCGCCGAGGGGCTGTGGGGGTGGATGACGCTGCTCAACCGGGCCTTCCGCCCCGAGGACACGCGGCTCACCTACAAGCCCTTCGATCACAAGGAGGGCCAGTTCGTCCTCGCGCCGCTGCCCACGCTGGACGAGGGCGTGCCGAGCGAGCTGTACCTGCTGGTGCGCAGCGAGGATCCCAGCCAGCCGCCCTCCATGGAGGGCGTGAAGATCGCCAGCCCCGCCCGGCTGCCCGCGGTGCGCCGGCTGGCGCTCCGGGGCATTCCCTTCCAGCACGTGCCGCACCCCGCCTTCCCCCACGCCTTCGGCCCGGAGATCTCCTGGTACAAGCTGTCCATGGGCGAGGAGTGGCAGTACGCCCAGCGCGACAACGGCATGGCCTTCTATGCCACCCCGTCGCTCCAGGGCACGCAGGTCTTCCTCTTCTGGCGCAGGGCTTGAGATGGCACGCCCCTCCTTCCTCGACAAGTTCACCAGCCCCTGGCAGCGCTCCGGCTCCCAACAGGGTGAGCTGCCCCTGGTGCGGCAGAACCTGGAGTCCGTGCTCAACACCAAGGAGGGCTTCGGCTACTTCGTCCAGGGCTTCGGCGTGGGCCGCTACACGGAGAAGTTCGGCACGCGCGATCTGATGACCACGCTCTCCGAGGAGCTGCTGCACTCGGTGCGGCAGTTCGAGCCTCGCCTGGAGGAGCCGGAGCTGGAGCTGCGCGGCCGGGACTCGGGCCTGTGGCTGCACTTCGTGCTGACCGCCCGGCTCAACGGAGCGCCCTGCACACTGCGGCTCCTCTTCCATACCGTGAGCGGCCGCGTCCGGGTGGAAGAGGACGAGGAGGGGTGATGGAGCGCACCTTCGACGAACGGCTGACCGTCTCGCTCACCCTCACCATCGCCGGCAAGGCGCATGAAATCATCGCCGGCAGCATCAAGCGCTTCGCCCTGGAGCTGTGGAGCTGGGGGCTGGAAGGGGAGGTGGAGTTCCTCCTGACGGACAACTCGGCCCAGGGTGGCAAGGAGAAGGACGCGCTGCTGGCGGACTTCATCAAGCCCGACCTGGTCGAGGTGTCGCTCGAGGTGAAGGCCGTGCTCGCCGAGGCGTCCGCCCGGCCGTCCCACACCGCGTTGACGGTGAAGGGGCTCGTCACCGAGAAGACGCTCGTCGAGGAGGTCGTCCCCACCACCAGCGGCGCCACCGTCATCCTCCACCGGCGCTATGGCATCCGCTTCCTCGACGCCGCGCGCGTGCTGTGGCGGCAGCACTTCCCCTGTGCCCTCTACACCTCCAAGACGCTCAAGGATGTGCTGGACGAGCACAAGGGCGACAAGATCAGCCTCGCCTATGACTGGGACGCGGGCCTGGGCACCTCGCACTCCCTGATCTTCGTGGGGTTGGATCCCCAGCGCGGCGCCAGCTTCTACGACTGGGTGCTCTGGTACGTGCACGGCCACATGGGCGTGTGGACGTACGACTACGCCGCCCACGGCTACAAGTTCGCGGCCGCCAAGGACGCCTCGGGCACGCCGCTGAAGCTGCAGGAGGACAACCTCCAGGGCCTGGAGGTGCTGCTGCCCGAGGTCATCCGCCACGACGTGACGGTGCTCAACGCCACGGCCGAGAGCCCCCAGACGCAGCCCGTGACCCAGACGCAGGCCGTCGCCGGCATCCGCCAGGACGTGCTGCTGGTCACCCCCATCTCGGACGAGGTGCAGGCCCGGGTGGACCTGGAGACGGCGCGGCTCAAGTGGCGCGGCCCGGAGATGGAGCTCGTCTGGCGCTCCTTCCCCGAGAAGACGTTCACCCCGGGCGCCCTGGTGAAGCTGCCGGACAACGCCGCCTGGAACGCCGCGGGCCTCGCGGCGGGCGAGCCTCTCCGCGTCCGCAGCCTGCACGTGTCCGGTGAGGTGTCGGAAGAGCAGGGCCAGGAAGAGGTCTACAACGATCCCAGCGCGCTCTTCTCCTTCCGCATGAGCACGCGGCTGGAGCGCAAGGACGATCCCCACGTGGACCTGCCCGCCTGGCAGCCCCCGGCCTACCCCCGTTACGTGGAGGGCCTCATCGTCAGCGAGCAGGGCGCCGAGAAGGACGAGACCTGGCAGGCCTATACCGACTCGAAGACGTCCCAGGACGGGTACAAGGTGAAGATCCCTCTCTTCGCCGATCAGATCATCCCCGCTCCCTTCAACCCCAACCTGCTGCCCGGCCACTTCTACTTCCCGGCCTACAAGGGCGAGCGGGTGCTGGTGGCGCTCGGCTTCCAGAACGCGTGGATCAAGCGCTTCCTGGACTGGCGCACTGGCGCGCGCATGCCCCAGGACGGGCAGGGCGTGCAGCTGCTGGTGGGGAAGACTCCCGAGAATGGCACCGCGCTCAAGCACTTCTACACGGACGACAAGCCCGTGTTCCTCATGCAGCGCACGAGTGCCAAGGACACGCAGAAGATCCAACTGGACGAGGGCACGCTGCTCATCGAAGTGAAGGAAGAGCAGTCGTGATGCGCGGGGCGCTTCGGATCCCCACCAAGAGGGCGAGGAACCATGGGCAAGCTCGTCTGCACCGTTGAACTGGACAAGGAGAAAGGCGTCACCGTCAAGGTGGAGAACGCCGACGACCAGATCACCCAGACGGTGGTGATGGATGGCACCAGCATCACCATCACGGTGAAGGGCTCCGAGGAGACGAGCACCTACGTCCAGAAGCAGGACAGCGTCACCATCACGTGCAAGGATTTCACCGTGGACGCCACCGGCACGCTCACCCTCAAGTCCGCCAAGGCCTCCAGCTGGGCGAGCCAGGACACGCTCACGGTGGAGAGCACCAAGGACATGACCTTCACCTCCAGCGCCAAGCTCACCCAGAGCGCCACGCAGGACGCCGCGCTGTCCTCCAACGCCAAGGTGGCCATCGAGGCCGCCACCAACCTCGATCTCAAGGGCATGCAGACCAGCTTCACGGCCTCGGGCGGGGACAACAAGATCGAGGGCGTCAACCTGAAGATGTCCGGGCAGGCCCAGGCGGAGCTGGCCGCCCCCATGATCAAGGTCGCCGCCCAGGCCAAGCTCGGCCTCGAGTCCTCCGGCATGGCCGATCTCAAGGGCTCGATGACCACCGTCGGCGGCTCGCTCGTGAAGCTGGGATGATGAGGGTGCGGTGAGCGATTCGTCGGAGCGGATCTACCTGGACTACCTGAACGAGCTGGATGCGCTCGAGCGCTTCCGGCAGCGTTTCCTGGGCTCGTACCCCACCGTGCCCATGGACCGGGAGGACCCGCACGTGCGGCGCCTCATCGAGTCCATGGCCTTCTTCTCGGTGCAGACGCGCCTGGCCACGCAGCACAACCTGCGCTCCACCTGGCTGCGGTTGTTCTCCTCCTTCTTCGACTTCCTCCTGCAGCCGCTGCCCGCCGTGGGCCTGGTGCAGGCGCTGCCGGCGGAGAAGATGACCGAGACGGTGGTGCTCACCCGGGGCACCGAGCTGCGCCTGTCTCCCGCCCACGGCGTGGCCGGTACCTTCCGCACCCGCCGCCACCTGCGCATCCTCCCCATCTCCTCCGCGGGCACCGAGGTGGTGCGTCTGCCCGACGGGCGCTGGCGGCTCATCCTCCGCTACGCGTCCAGCTTCCCGCGCCGGGATCCCGTGGGCCTCTTCAGCCTGCACGTGCGCCACCTGGACGAGTACCGCCCCTCGCTGGCCGTCTTCCACGCGCTGCGCCAGCACCTCACCCAGGTGGGCGTGGTGTACGACGCGCCCGCCAACGAGTCCTCCCAGCCGCTGCCGTGCGAGTTCTCCCTGGGCAACGCCCCCGGCGAGCTGGATGACGCGGGCGCCTATGAGCACCCGCTGCAGCGCGTCCGGGCCTTCTTCCAGATGCCCGAGCAGGGGCTCTTCCTCCACGTGTCGGTGCCCTCGCACCGCAAGGAGTGGACTCGCTTCAGCCTGTGCCTGGACCTGGACAAGTCCTGGTCGGTGGGCCGCTCCAGCTACCCGGACTTCCTCCACCCTTTCGTCGTCCCGGTGGAGAACCTCAAGGCCGAGCCCGCCCAGCCCATCGTCACCGACGGCACCCGCTCCGAGTACCCCGTCCGCGGCATGACCGCCGGGCGCGATCTGCAGCTGCACTCCATCACCGGCGTGTACGTGCTGGACAAGACGGGACGCACGCCCATGCGCCCGGCCTTCCTCCCCGGCGAGGGGCCCAGCTACGAGCTGGACGAGTCGCTCGACGAGGATCTGCGCGCGCGCCACAGCCTGCTGGTGCGCATGCCCGAGGCCTTCCTCGAGCCGCGCAAGCTCCTGGTGGAGGCGCTCTGGTACCAGCCCCAGTTCGTCTCCGAGGCCGTGGGCAAGGTCTCCGTCTCCACCCCGGGCCGCCACGTGGAGGGCCTCGGCTGGCAGCTGGTGGGCCGGCTCGAGGCGCACCGCGAGAGCTCCCTGCGCAATGACGTGGCGGGGTTGACCCGGCTGCTCGCCTGGAAGGTCAAATCCACGCTCGAGCGCAACGAGCTGGCCGCGTTGCTGAACTACCTCGGCACTCCCGCCGAGGAGCCCTTCCGCCGCGTCATCCCCTGGCTCCGCGAGCTCAAGGCCACCGTGGCCCCGGATGGCGCCCTGCGTGGATCAGGCCTGTTGCACGTCTACGAGCTGCTGCTCGAGCCCTTCGACGCCAGCGCCGAGCCCCTGGTCGCCTGCTTCCTCGAGCAGGTGCAGCAACTGCTGGAAGCGTGGAATGCTGAGGCCTCGGTCGTGCTGCGGCCCACCGTGGCGGGGGCAGGGCCCTTCCAGTTCAAGGTATCCTCATGAAACTCGAGCATTGGCAGAGCATCCTGCGGACGCACCGCCAGGTGCGCTCGTTGTTGGATCAATCCCTGCCTCCCGAGCCCGCCGCGGGCGGTGAGCGCACCCAGGTCCGCGTGGGCCTCCAGGGACTGGCCCAGCTCCAGCAACTGCTCCTGGCCGAGGTCGGCTTCCTCCAGCGCGCCCTGGGCGGTACCTACCGCGAAGAGGAGATCGACGAGGCGGTGCGTCCCTTCGTCTATCTCGTCGACGAGCTGGTGCTGCGCCGGCTCGCGGACCTGGAACAGGCCGACTGGCCCCTGTTGCAGTACAAACTGTACGGCATCGACTCGGGCGGCGATCGCTTCTACGAGGTGGCCGACGAGAAGCTCGTGCAGCGCGGGGCCTCGCCGCTCGTCTTCGAGCTGCTGCACTTCTGCCTCACCGCCGGCTTCGAGGGCCGCTACGCGGGCAACACCGCCCGGCTGCGCGAGTACAAGGAGCGCCTGGCCGCTCGCATCCCCACGCCCGAGGCCGTGCCCGCTCCGCCGCCCGCCGCGGCGCAGCAGCCGCTCGTCCACGCCTTCCCGTGGCGCTATTACGCGGTGTCCGGATTCGTGGTGGTGACCGTCCCGGTGCTACTGTGGTGGCTATCGCGATGAGGGCCGAAGCGCAGATCACCAAGGAGCTCCAGGGAGCCCGGACGCAACTGGTCCGCCTGGAGAAGATCATCCAGTCCGATCTGGGGGGACTGAGCGCGGGTGTGGAGCCCCTGCTGGCCGAGGTGCGCGCGGGAGTGGCCGCGCTCTTCCCGGAGGCCGGTGGCACGCGGCTGGCGCCCAAGGAGCACGAGGCCCGGCACGACAAGCTCTTGCAGACCCTGGACGAGCTGGAAGACGTGTTGGAGGCACTCCAACTGGCCGCGCGCTCTGGCCGCTCCAAGGCGAGCGCGGCCCGCGGGGGGAGATGATCCGTGGGGTCGCAGCTGCTGAATGTGGTGTTGGCGCAAGCTCCCGCCGGGGGCGGAGATCCGACGAAGGCGCTCAGCGCGGGGGTCAACTCCCTCAACTCGGGGGCCCAGTCCGTCAAGTCGAGCGCGACGACGCTCGGCAAGCTCTGGGCCCTGGTGAGCCCGTACCTCATCTGGATCCTCGTGATCTCCGTCGTGGCGTTCCTCGTGTTCGCCACGGTGAAGTGGATCCTGCCGTGGTGGCGCCGCCGCCGTGCCGGAGATCCGGCCGCCAGCGGCCCTCCGCCGATGGACTCCAACCGCCTGCTGCGGGTGCGCCAGGCGTTCCTCTCCGGACTGCCCTGGGCCAACCGCGCCGCCGTGGTGGACCTGCCCAACGTGGTGGTGCTCGGGCCCGCCGGCAGCGGCAAGACGGAGCTGATCGGCCTGGACGTGGACTGGCAGCGCCAGGCCCGCCAGTTCCTCCCCAGCTACACCGCGGACGCGCTGCTGCAGATCTACCTGGGCCCCGACTGCGTGGTGCAGGAGGTGTCCGCGCCGCTGCTGGAGGATGAGTCGCTCGGGGCGCGCCGCGCCCTGCGCCGGATGTGGAGCAAGTGCTTCAACCACCGGCAGAAGGGCCTGGCCGTCATCGCCCTGGACGTGCGCTGGCTGGCGGACACCCCGCCCGACGAGCAGCGCCGCATGGCCCAGCTGCTGCGCGGCAAGCTCAACATCATGTCCGAGGCCCGCGGCGGTCCCATGGAGACCCGCCTGTGCCTGACGCACATGGACGGGCTCGAGGGCTTCGAGGACTTCGCCCGGCTGCTGAAGAAGCACAACGTGCCGCTGTCCTTCGAGATCCCCAAGGCGGGTGAGGAAGGCCGGCTGGCCTCGTTGCTGGAAGGGCAGGAGCAGTACCTGGCCCTGGGCCTCACCTCGCTGCCGGTGGACGACTTCGAGCGCCTGGAGCACTTCTACTCCCAGGGCGGCCGCTCGTTCTCGGCATTGGGCCGCTTCGTCTCCGCGCTGCTGGAGGGCGACACGCTCTCCTTCAAGCCGCGGATCACCCGGGTGTTCTTCTCCTCCCGTACGCCCGAGGCGCGCGCCAGCGACACCCTGTCCGTGCTGGCCGAGGAGAGCTCCACCCAGTCGCTGCGCCAGCACTACCTGCGCACCCACCTGCGGCGCGCCGTGACGATCGCCGTGGTGGGCTGTCTGCCGGTGATCGCCGCGTACGCCCACTTCTACTCGCTGCTGGGCGAGGCCCAGGACGAGCTGAAGGGCTTCGAGGACACCATCGCCGAGCTGCGCGAGCAGGGCCTGGAGGGCAGGGGAGAGGTCGTCGAGCAGGAGGTGAACGAGGCCGCGGAGGCGCTGCTGCATCTCAACCGCGCCACGCGCTGGTGGCCGCCGCTCAGCTCCAGCTTCCCCGATGAGATGGCGGATCTGCGGCAGCGCCTGGCCCGGGGGATCCGCGAGAGCCACCTGCGGCCCGCCCTCACGCACTGCCGCAAGCAGCCCAGGGACTGCCGCCCCGAGCAGGTGCTCTACCTGCTGGCCACCCTGCACGCCTCCAACGGGGACAGCCTGGGCACCTTCGTGAGCTCCAGCATCCAGCCCCAGCACACGCGGCTCCTGAGCCGGTTCCGCGGCGGCGAGGACGCGAACGAGACCGCCTCCACCATCGAGAAGAGCCGCACGTGGATCTCCGCGCTGGAGCTGCGCGAGCCCCTGGTGGCCACCTACGTGCTCGCCAGTGACGAGCCCTGGGAGCGCTCACCGCCCTGCCGCCGCGGCGCCGTGCAGATCTCCAACAACGCGGACGAGGATTGGTCCTGCTGGCCCTACGCGCAGCGGCTGACGTTCGAGAGCCAGCTCAAGCCCTGGGTGGATCACTTCCTCTTCCTGCGGCAGACCCTGGAGGCCGGGCCCAAGGGGCTCGCCGAGCTGGATCTGCGACGCGAGGAGCGCGAGCGTCTGCAGGCGCAGCTGGCGGACCTGGACGTCTACGCCTCGCTGCCCACCGTGCTCAACCTGTTCGACGCCTCGGCGGTGCAGGTCAACACGCGCCACTTCGAGGGCATCGAGACCACCGTGCAGGTGCTCGACTGGCTGAGGGCGAACCGGGACACGCTCGCCGCCGTGCTGCGCATGGAGGAGGAGGCCTACGCGGGCTACCAGGCCGTGGAGAAGATGACCCCCTCCGAGTTGCTCACCCGCGATGGCCTCTGGCTGACGGGCGAGAACAAGGGCCCCTACCGCATCGAGCTGCTCCAGCAGTCCTTCGAGTTCCGCCCGCCCCAGCTGTCGCGGGATCTGCTCCAGGCCCTGCTCGACACCTATGAGAAGAGCGGACGGCTGTCGGTCGCCGCCCACGCCTCCGTGCGCGATGGGCAGATGGTGCTGACCCGGACGCCCTTCGAGGCGGACCTCAAGCCGCTGGTGGATGACTTCACCCAGCGCCTCAAGAACGCCCAGCTGCCGCTGGAGGAGGCCGCCAAGCGCGAGGCGTACGTGCAGAAGCGGGTGAACCTCTTCTCCCAGGGCTACCGCGATGGGCTCTTCCACACCATCCGCGGCTACCGCTTCACCGCGCCGCGCCGGCAGCTGCTCGACTCGCTGGCCCGGCTCACCCAGCCGTCCTCGGAGCAGGTGGACATGCTGCGCGACGTGGCCACCCGCGCCAACCTCGAGCCGCTGGAGGGCCCCTACTACGAGCCGCTGCGCAACGCCGTGGCGCCCTTCCGGCCCATCGTCCAGCTCATGACGGCGGACAAGAGCGGCTTCTATGCCGCGCTCGCTCCGTACCAGGCGCTGGTGGCGCAGATGCACGACGAGCTGGACGCAGTGTCCAGGCCCGGCCAGGACAAGGCCGCCGCGGGCAACGACAAGGCCGCCGCCGCGGCCCCCGCCAAGAAGGACAAGAAGGCCCCGGCCGAGGAAGGGGAGGGCGAAGAGGCGCCGCAGGATGGCACCGCGGAGCTCTCGGACATGATCACCCCGCTGGAGAAGGTGGCCCTGTCCATGCTGCTCGAGGAGGAAGGCTCGTACCTGCGCAAGGCCCAGGAGTGGCTGGACTCGCAGGGCATCACCGGCGAGCTGCGCCAGCCCTTCCTCGAGCCCTTCCTCCAGGTGCAGAAGCTGGGCAAGCAGGAGCTGGAGAGCACCCTGTCACGCCAGTGGGAAGAGGCCGCCGGGCGCATGCTGCGGCCCATGCTGGAGCGCTACCCCTTCAACCCCGACTCCAAGGAGGACGTGGATCCGGGCGAGCTGGAGGTGCTGCGCCGCAAGGACGGTGCCTTCTGGCACTTCGTGGACCAGATGTTCTCCCGCGTCGCCGTGGAGCGCGGCACCCAGTGGTCCCTGCGCGGGCCCCTGCGCGAGAAGCTCACCATGCCGGACGAGCTGCTGCTGAGCCTCAGCCGCCTGTCCCGCCTGTCCAAGCTGCTGTGGGATGACGAGGGCAGGCCCCGGCCGCTCATGCTCAAGGTGCAGCCCCAGCCCCTGCCCGCGCCGCCCATCACCGGCGTCTTCGTCACCATGTCCTCCCTCAAGTGCGGGAAGACGACCGCCTACGGCTTCAACCAGAGCCCCACCTGGCAGGAGTTCCCCCTGAGCTGGTGGGATCAGCAGGTGTCCTCCATCGTGCTGGAGATGCGCTCGCCCGCGCGCGACGCGCCCCAGTACCTGTCGCTGCCGTGGAACCGCTCGGCCTGGAGCTGCTTCCGTCTCTTCGAGGAGGCCACCCTCACCAGCGATCAGCGCCGCCAGTGGAGCCTCGCCCTGCAGGGCAACGGCGTGGGCAAGCGCGGATTGGAGATCAGCTTCGGCCTCAAGGGAGACCCCTGGGTGCCCTTCCGGGAGGTGCCACGATGAGCGCACGCATGTATCGGTTCTCGGCCCTGGCGGCGTTGGCACTGCTCAGTGGCTGTGGCGCCAGTCAGATCAACCTCAACGTCAAGTCGCCTCCCGGGACGAACCTGGGCCGGCCCATGTACATGCTCGTCCGGCAGGTGGACCCCAAGCAGTACGCCAACGAGGCGTACTCCGAGGTGGCCGCCAAGGTGGGCGCCCCGGACAACACCGTGCTCCAGACGTCCGTCATCTACCCGGGCACCATCCAGCGCTTCCAGGTGAAGGCCCCGTCGGAGGGGGCCCTGGCCGTCTCGTTCCTCTTCACCGCCCCGGACGGCAACTGGCAGCTGCTGCTCAGCCCACCCGTGTCGAGCGCGGTGGACATCGAGCTCACCGTGAGCCGCATCCTGAGCGACTCGACGCCTCCCGCGCTGCCCCAGGATCAGATGGCCGCGCCCGAGGCCAAGCCTCCCGAGGCGCCCAAGATGCCGGAGCTGCCCAAGGAGATGCCCAAGCTGCCCGGCCTCCCCGGCGGGAAGTAGCTCAGGCCGCCAGCGCGCGCACCTGGGCGTCCAGCCCGTCCATCATCTTCTCCACCCACGTGCGGGCCTGCTTCACCGGCTCCTCGAAGAGGGTGGTCTCCTTGATGGACTGCTCGATCTTGTCCATTGGCGCGAGCAGCTGCTCCCGGGCCTCGTCCACGCGGCCCGCCATCGCGTCGATCTGCTTCGCCGCCGCATCCATCAGTGAGCCGGCCTGTGTCGCGATGGGCGTGAGCAGCTGATCCACCCGCTGGGTCAGCTCGGTCTCGATGCGCTCCCGCGCCTTGCGGACCTCCTCCAGCCCCTGTTCCACCGACGTGCGCGCCGTGTCGATGCTGGACTTGAGCTGATCGCGCGCCGCGTTCACCTGGGTCTCGACCGTCTCGCCCACCTTCGCCATCTGGTCCGTCGCGGTCTTCACCCCGTCCGCCAGGCGCTGCTGGAGCATGTCCAGCTGCTCCTTCACCTGCGTCTTGAGCGCGTCCACGCGCGCGGAGACCTGCTCCACCATGGCCTCCACCTGCTTCACCACCTGATCCCGCGCGTTCGCGATCTGCGCCGTCACCTGCGCCACGAGCTGCTCCACCTGCGTGACGGCCTGATCGATGGTGCTCTGCACCGACTCCAGCAGGGTGCCGATCTGCTGCACGAGCTGATCCTGCAGCGTCTGCACCTGCTGCACGGCCTGCGTCTGGAGCTGCTCCACCTGGGTGATGAGCTGATCCGACAGGGAGGTGATCTGCTGCCCCACCTGGTTGGAGATCGCCGTCAATTGGGTGGAGATCTGCGTCACCACCTTGCTGATGGCCTGCATGGCCGGATCCACCAGCGCCTTGGGCAGGTCCGAGGCGGGAATGGCCTCCAGCATCTGCACGGCCTTGGCCAGCACGGACTCCAGCGTGCCCACCAGCGTCTTGTAGAGTGTCTGCAACTGCTCGAGCTTCTCGGGCAGCAGGGCGAAGAGCGCCTGCAGCTGCTTCTCGAGCTGGGCCACCGTCTCCATCAGCTGATCCATCACCGAGAAGGCGGTGTCGATCGTCTGCTGCACGGGCCGCTGGATGGACTCGAAGGTGGCCATCGCCGTGCTCATCACGGTGTCGATGGCCTCGCTGCCCTGGGTGATGAGCGCGTCGATCTGCTGCTGGATCTGCTCGATCAGCTGCTCCACGGCCTTGATCTGGCTGGCCAGGTTCTCCACCTGCCCGGCCAGGGTCTGCTCGAGGGTGTCCAGCACCTGGTTGAGCTGATCGCGCCCGGCCCCGAGCGTGTTGGCGACCGTGGTCTCCAGCGTCTGGAGGAGCTGATCGGCCGTCTCGGTGGCGCTCTTCACCGTGGAGCGGACCGGCTCCAGCCCCGCGCGCACCTGGCCGATCAACCGTCGTGCCTCGGCCTTCGAGGACTCGCTCGTCGACTGCACGGTATCGTGCAGCCGCTGCAGGGCGTTGGTGGGCTCGGCGATCACGGCGTCGAGCGCGGTGTTCAGCCGCTCGGCTTCCTGGCCCACCGTCTCGCGGATCTGCACCGCCGGGGCCAGCACCAGGGTGGTCACGTTCTCCAGCTTCGTGGCCGCCCCCTCCAGCTCCTGGCTCGCGCGGGTGCGGACCTTCTCGAGCTCCTCCCGCACCTGCTTCTCGCGGGCCTCGATCTCCGCGAAGGCCTTCTCCAGCTCCTTCTCCGCGTCGGCGCGCAGCTTCTGGAAGTCCTCCTCGAGCTGCTTCTCGCGCTCCTCGAACTTCTTCTTCTGCTGCTCCACCTGATCGCGCAGCTTCTGGATCTCGTCCTTGATCTGCTTCTCGCGCGCATCCGCCTGCGCGGCCGCCTTCTTCACCTGCTCATCCACCTGCGCGCGCAGCTTCTGGAGCTCCTCCTTGATCTGCTTCTCGCGGGTCTCCAGCTGGGCGGCCGCCCCCGGCTCCTTCTTCTTCACCTGGGCCCGCAGCTTCTCGAGCTCGTCCTGGAGCTTCTTCTCCTGGGCCTCGAGCGCCGTGGTGAGCTTCTTCGCCTCCTGCTCGGCCAGGGCGCGCAGCTTCTTGTACTCCCCCTCGAGCTGCTTCTGCCGGGCCTCCAGCTCGGAGGTGAGCTTCTTCAGCTCCTGCTCGGCCTGATCACGCAGCTTCTTGTACTCGGCCTCGAGCTGCTTCACGCGCTCGTCGAGCTTCGCCTTCAGGGCGTCCTTGCGCTTCTTCAGCGCGGCGAGCAGCTCGGAGGAGAGGGACTGGCAGCGCTTCACCACCTCCTGCCCCAGCGAGTCGAGCTGCGTCACGAAGGACTTCTCCTTGTCCTTCACCGTGTTCTCCAGGGCGTCGAAACGCGAGGAGACCGCCGGCTCGATGGCCTTCACGGATTTCTGGATCCGGCCCCCGGAGGACGTGAGCTTCTCGCGCAGGGCGAGCACGTCGTCCGCGGCCTTGTCGAACCTGGACCACAGGGCCTTCACTCAGGGCTCCATCTCCGCCAGCTCGGCGTCCAGTGCATCAATCTGTTTCGAGAGCTCGCCACCGAACGCGTCCACCTCGGGGCGCAGGGCGCCCACGGCCGCCTCGAGCTTGCCCGTGAGGGCCTCGACCTCCGTGCGGATCGGCTTCAGGCGGGCCACCACGCCCGTGCTGAAGGACTCCAGCTCTCCGCGAAGCTCCGCTACCTTGCCGCTCAGTTGCTTCATGGGTGCGCTCCGTCCCCCGGTTCCTTCTCACAGCAGCTTCTTCAGGGCCGCCTTGGCCGCTTCCGCCGCGCCCGACAACTGCCCCATTCCCTGGGACAGCCGCGAGGTCGCCCCCTTCAGCCCGCTCTTGGCCTCGGCCACCTTGGCGCCCACCTCCGCGCGGGCCCCGCTGAGCGCCGCCTTGGCCTCCGCCTGGGCGCTCTTCATCTTCGCACGCACCGAGCCCATCGCGGCCTGGTAGGCGGCGGACGTCTCCCCGACAGCGCCTCCCACCGCCGCCGTGAGGTCTCCCTTGGCGGCCTCGACCTGGGGGGTGACATCGTACGTGGGGGTAGGGGGCCCGCTGGCCTCCGACTCCTTCACCTGGATGAAGAGGTTGCCCTCCTTCATGCGGATGACCTGGGTGTCACCCCCGTTGGTGCGGAGCATGTTCCACACCGGCTTGTCTTCCTGGAAGTCGTGCGTGAAGGCCGTCTGGCTCGTCTTGTTCCAGCCCAGGAGGATCTGATCGCCCTGTCCGTCCTGCGGCGTGCGCACGCCTTCCTTCCAGTCGAGGAAGCGGTCGAACTCGGCATGCGCGAAGTGGAGCGCCACCAGCACCCGCGTGTTCTTGTACGGCGGGAAGAAGAACTGGCCCGGGAAGTGGATGGGCTCGGCCGGCACGCTCACCGTCTGGTTCCACAGCGGCACCGTCATCCGGAACCAGGTCAGTGACGTCTTCTCGTCCTCGACGATGAGGTAGCGCCTGTCCTGGGGCTCGCCGCCGGGGCTGTGCACCAGGGCCTCGACGTGGATGGGGTAGCGCGGCGCGCGGAAGGGGGGCAGGGTGACCAGCGGCTCCGAGGCGGACTCCAGCCGCGCCGACATCATCACCTGGTAGTTGGCCTGGGGCGTCTGCTGGTTGTCGTGCTGGCCATCGCGCTCGGCATGGGCCTCCAGCTCCAGCTCCAGCACCCGCTGGTCCTCGTCCAGCCCCGTCAACGCCTTGGGCCACAGCGGGCCCTCCAGGCGCACCAGCGCGCCGGGATGCACGGGCACCGTGGGGAAGTGCTTGAAGGACAGCTGCAACTGCCGCTGGCGCACCTGCAGGCGGGCCTTCTCCAGCTTCTCGCGCTGCTCGGCCTGGGTGGTGATGGGCGTGCGCAGCAGCACGTCATGGGACACGCCCGCCACGGCCTGCGGCTGCTCGATGGGCGTGGTGGTGGGCCCGTTGGCCAGGGCGTTGAGCACGCGCGTGCCGTGGCGGATGGGCTGCGGCAGCCGCACGTCCACGTGCTGTACCTGGAGGCGATCCAGCGGCTCGGCCGTGCCCGAGGGCTTGCTGTCGGCCAGCAGGTACTCGTTCTTCTGGCAGTCGTAGCTGAAGACGCCGTTGTTCGCGTCCACGTACCAGAGGACGAAGTCGTAGAAGCTCACCTCGGGGGCATCCGCGCCCAGCGCGAGGCACAGCATCTCCTGCTTCTGCCGCAGCGAGGCCCAGTCGTAGGACAGCTGGAGGGTGGCCTTGTGGGCCTCGAGCACCTCCTGCATGGACATGTCCGTGTGCAGCTCGATGGGGCGGTGCTGGCGCCAGAGCACCTGCGCGGCGTCGGCGAACTCGAAGGTGTAGCGGCGGAAGACGCGCTCGGCCTTCTTGTCCTTGCCGTGGGGCTCGGCGATGACCCGGCGGCTACGGGCGATGCCCTGCACCACGAGCGGCGCGGGCGGCGAGTCGAGCGCGGGGTTCACCGAGGCCACGGCCAGCCGCACCTGGACGAGGTCCGGCTTCTGGAAGGCGGTGAAGAGCGGCGAGTCCTTCTTCTCCAACGAGGTCCAGAAGGTGACCGAGGCGTTGAAGCCGTGGCTGCCCAGGCGCACGGCCAGGTGCTTCACCTGCCCACCGGGGATGGAGAAGGACTGGCCGCCGATGGTGAGCGTCAACTCGGGCTTGAGCTCCTCCTGGAATGCCGTCCTCACCGGGTGGTGTCCTCCCCTCGAGCAGGGTGCCTGGGCGCATCATCGCACATCGCCCCTGGATTCGTCCCCGGCGACCTCCACTGGCTGTCGTAGCCCCTCGCACTTCTCAGGGCCTGCCCTGGGCCGGCTGAGCCCCGGGCCCGCCTCTCAGCCGTGCAGCGGCAGCATGAACTCGAGCTGCACGTGCGTGCCCGCGAGTTCGGGCTTCAGCGCGGCGAACACCTGGACGCCGCGCTCGCCGTTCCCCGTGGACACCACCTTGCCCTGCAGCTGACAGGCCCGCCCGGCATTCCCCGTGGGGAGGAATGCCTCGGCGGCCCGGGTGAAGACGGCGGACACCGCGTCCTGGCTGGCGCCCCCGGGGAGCCGCTCGGCGATCTCCTCGGCGAGGCGGACGATGCGGCCGGTGAGCAGCTGCGCGGGCAGCGGCGTGGCATCCCCGCCGCCGTACACCATGGGCGCCGCCGCCAGCAGCACCGCGTTCGAGTCCCACCAGCCTCCCACGCCCACCACGCCCCGCGCGGCCAGCCGCTCCTGTTCTCTCAGGGAGAGGCCCACCTCGGTCGACACCGGCGAGCGTCCGCCGGGCCTCCACACGGCCGGTGCCCGCGTCCCGCTGCCCGGCCCCACCAACCGGCCGAAGGTGCGCGTGTCACGGAAGCTCGCCGCCAACAGGGCCGCCATGGCCAACGCGGGGCTGGTGAAGCACTCGCGGTGCACCTCCCCGTGCTGCTCGGCCATCATCACCACGGGATTCCGCGCGGCACACAGCCAGCGGGAGTCCTCTTCCGCTCGCAGCCGGTTCCACGCCTCCGACTCGGGCGCCTCCCGGACGGCCACCACCAGGGGCAGACAGGCCTGCTCACCCAGTGCCGCGAGCCGGCGCAGGGTGTCCACGTCGTCGAGGGGATCCACGAGGAAGCACGCATCGGGCCGCTGAAGGGCGGGCACGTCGAGGCTCCGCGTGAGCGCGTCCACCAGCTGGTGGGGCTCCACGTCGAGCACCTCGATGTCCATGCCCGCGGCGGTGGGGCAGTGCGTCCACAGCCAGTGCAGCCCGCGCCAGGCGGACTCCAGCCGCGCCACCCGGGGGTGCAGGAGGATGTCCCGCGCGGTGCCGAAGAGGGCCTCCTCGACGAGCGCGAGCGCGGCGTCGCGGGCCTCCTGGGGCGAGTGCGTCTGGCGCAGGGCTTCGGCCAGCGCCGAGGACAGCAGGCCCGGGCCCAGGCCCTCCAGGAGGCGGGCGGCGTCCTGGGGACCGAGGCCTCTCGCGCCGGAGAGCGCGTCACGGACGGCGCGCAGGGTGCGCAGATCCGGCAGGGCGTCGATGACCGCGGAGAGCTGGAAGGACTCCAGCCCCTCGAAGGAGAGGGTATGGGAACTCGCGTCGCCGGAGCCGATGCGATCCCGGAGGGTGACGTTCAGCCCGCTCCCGGCGCGCCCGAGCTGCTCGGCGAAGGCGGCCTCGGTGAGGAGGAACCGGTGGCCCGAAGGGGAGGGGAGGAAGGCCCCGGCGACGAGCCAGCGCACACGGACCGCGGGTGGAAGGGTGGTGTCCATGGGGCCTCCGCTACGCGCTCGCCCGCTCACCGCGCTGCTCGGGAGTGAGGGGCAGCTCCAGTGTGAACGTGGCCCCCTGGCCCGGTCCCGGGCTGTGCGCCTTCAGGGAGCCTCCCAGCTCCTGGGCCGCCAGGGCACTGGAGTGCAGGCCGAAGCCGTGCCCCTCGCTGCGGGTGGTGAAGCCATATTGGAAGATGCGTGTGAGCATCTCCGGCGGGATGCCCACGCCATTGTCCCGCACCTCGATGTGGATCCACCCGGGCGTGAGATTCGCCAGGCTCACCGTCAGGCGCCGTTGTCCCGCGGGCACCGGATCCATGGCGTACTTGGCGTTGCTGATCAGGTTCACCAGGATCATCAACACCTTGTGCTTCTCGGTCTCCACGGGAGGCACGGTGGCCAGGTCGCGCTCCACCTGGACGGCGTGGCGGCCGAGCGCGGCCTGGTTGATGCGCAGGGCGTCCTCCACCAGCTCCCCCAGCTGCACCGGCTCGAACATGTGCTGGGGCGTCCGGGCGTAGCGCTGCTGCAGCTTGACGATGGCGCCAATGTGCTCGGTGTGCCGGCTGATGTCGCCGAGCAGCGTCTGGAGCTCCTGCCGCTCCTCCGACATGTACTGGCCCAGCCGGGTGAGGAAGGGCAGCGTGTTCTTCCCGCGCTCGTCCCGGGTGAGGAAGGTGGGGAGATCGGCCCGGTGCGCCTCGAGCAGCTCCGCCAGCTTCTCCAGGCTCTCGAGCTTCAACGCGCCCAGCCGCTCCCGGGCCAGCAGCGTCGAGGTGAGGACGCTGTTGAGCACGTTGCCCACGTTGTGCAGCACGTTGGTGGCGATCTCCGCCCGGCCCACCTGCCGCGCCGTCTCCACCAGCTGCCGGTGGACGTCCTGGAGCTCCCGGGTGCGCTCCTCCACCCGCTGTTCCAGGCCCTCGTTGGCCTGCCGCAGTGCCTCCTCGCGCCGGTGGATCTCCCCGGCCATCCGTTGGAAGGCGTTCGCCAACTGCCCCAGCTCGTCGCCGCGCGAGGTCTCCAACTGGACGTCGAAGTCGCCGGCCTCCAGCCGGGCGGTGGCCTGGGTGAAGCCCATCAGCGGGCGGGTAATCTGCTGCTTCAGCACCCAGTACATGATGGCCAGTTCCAGCAGCAGCGACGCCACGCCGAATCCCAGGACGTAGCGCGCCGCCCGGAACGCGCCCGCGGACACCACCTGCTCGGACAGCACCGTGACGACGTACCACCCCGGGCCCTTCAGCCGGGCCACGCCGAGCAGCTCGTCGTACTCCGGGAGCTCCAGCACGGTCTGCTCTGGGGACTGGTTCTTCACCCGCTCGAAGATGGCGTGCAGGTGGGCCCGCTGCGCTGCGGTGCCCACGTACGCGGCGGCATCCTCCGGCTTCCCGGTGTTCTTCAGGATGTCGTAGACGCCCTCTCCGCTCTTCATCCTCATCTCGGGGTGGGCGATGAGCTGCCCATCCTCGCGGACGAGGATGTTGTAGGCCCCGGGCATGTGGTTGTTGATGGTCCGGGCCATCAGATCGTTGAGGAGCACGTCATGGGTGATGGTCCCCACGTGGCGGCCCTCCACGTCCACCGGGGTGGCGACGGTGACCATCCACGTCTGGGTGGGCGGATCCTCGTAGATGCTCGTCCAGGCGGACACCCGCCGCGGGTTGTTCGCGGGCAACCCCAGCGTGTAGTACTCGAAGTCCTCGAGCGAGAACGTGGGCTCGAGATCCTGGAAGTAGTTGGCCCCCTCCGGCCAGTACCCCGCGATGGCGCCTTCCGGCAGGATGATGCCGGTGGTTTCGAAGCGGACGTGGAAGGCGGGCGCGTACTGCGCCGTCACGTCATAAGCGGCCACGAGCCGGCGGCGGAAGTCGGCATCCGCCGTCACGCCCGGGGGAACGAAGACGCCCGGCATCCGCGTGCCATCGAAGCTCTCGCGGCGGTTGCGGATCGTCCCATCCGCACGCGGGGCGAACAGCTCGTCGAACCGGGCGTCCACGTCCTCCTGGCTCAACGTTTGGAGCCGCTCCTCCAGGGCCTTCTTCATGGCGGCGTGGTCGTCCTCCGCCAGCACGAAGAGGAGCTGCTCCCGTTGGCTGCGCTCCGTGACGTTGCGCTTCAACTGCACGAGGGCCTCGTCGCGCAGGGAGTAGAAGATGTGGAGGTAGCTGAAGAAGGTGGTCAGCGCGATGATCACCGCGATGCGCACCCCCATGTTGATGAGCGTCGAGCGAGCCAGAGACGACCGGGCGGGGAGGGAAGACTCGTGCTGTCTGGCCATGGGGGTGCTCGGCCTGCTCAGGGGGTGCTGAGGGGATCGGCCGGGTTGCTTCCCACGGCCCGTTCGTCGCCGTCGAGGAAGCCGTCCAGATCGCGATCGATGCCGATGCGCTGGCCCGAGCCCGGAGGCGTGCACGTATAGGTCAGCGCCCCACCCCCCGTGGACACCTGCAGACGCAGGGCCGCGTCCGTCAGCTGCGGCCTGGACTGCCGGTCGGGCTTGAAGTAGCCACCCTGGTAGAAGAAGCCCACCTCGCTCAGGCCGATCCGGCCCTGGGCCACCAGGTCACACTCCCCGGCGTTCGCGCGCGCCACCAGCAGGTTGAGCCGCGGGCCCACCACGGACGCGTTGCCAGGCGTGAGGGTCACCTGCTGGCCGACGATCGGCGCCAGGTTGGTGTCGAAGGCCAGCAGGAACTGCTCCATGTCCAGCTTGGCCTGGTAGCCCTCGGGCCCCTCCGGGATGCCCACCGAGTTGAAGATCGGGTGGAAGTCGAAGCCGCTGTTGAAGCGGAACAGCGTGTCGATGGAGCCGTCGCTGTTGAAGCCGAAGCCGCGGATCTGATCTCCCATGAAGCCATCCGCCGGGGTGAAGCCGAAGTCGTAGCCCACGCCGAACATGCCGATCTTCTGGTACATGTTCCGCAGCTGCGGCGTCTTGGGGAAGAGCGCCGTGGCGACGAAGGACGGGCGGCCGTCCGTTCCGAAGAAGCCCTTGCCCACCGGGCCCTCGCCCGGGTTGGCGTTGGGATCCAACGTGTGGCAGGAGTTGCACGAGCCGTGGAAGAAGCTCGTGGTGTTGAAGTAGAAGTCCCGCCCGCGCTGCTGCGCCGGAGTGAGCGAGTTGTCCAGGTTGCGCACCGGGTTGGGCGGGTACCTCACCTGGAGCATGAAGTCGGTGAACTGCTGCATCTCCGCGGCGGACAGCTGCGCGTTCCTCCCGAGCAGATCCATGAAGGCCGGGTTGAACTGCTTGAAGGCCTCGGCCTCGTTGAAGGCGCCGCTGTCCGGCTGGGCGCTCGGCGCGGTGTAGCCGCCGGTGCGGTCCCCCCGCCAGTGCATGGGTCCGTGGTTCGCCATCCCGCGCAGGCTCTGGGTGGAGAACGGCCCCTTGATGGGATGGAAGTTGGGATCCTGGCCGAAGGTCGGATCATCGCCGAACTCGGGCGGCACCGGGACGATCGGGTTCGGGTTCACCTTGTAGGTGCCATCCGGGTTGCCCAGGTTCCACACCAGGCTGTCGAAGTCACCGAAGATGTGGCAGCTCGCGCAGGACGAGTCGCCGTGGCTCGAGCTCTTCTTCGCGTCGTAGAGGAAGGGACGTCCCGCCACCACGTTCGCCGGCTCGGGGTTGTGCATCTTCAGGTGGGCCACCTCCTGGCGCGTGACGGTGTTGACCACGGAGATGCCGTTGTCGAAGCGCGTCAGCACGTACATGCGCCCGCAGCTCTCATCCAGCACCATGCCGGTGGGCCCGCCACCGCTCAGCGGAATCTGGTTCGTGGTGCTCGGCACGAAGGTGTCCGCCTCGAGCGCCGCGGTGGAGTAGACGCCGATCTTCGAGGAGCCGAACGCGGCCACGTACAGCGTGGTGCCATTGGAGTTCACCGCCATGCCGAGCGGCTGCGCGAGGCTCTTCTCGTTCTCCGCGTTGGGAATGGGCGCGCAGCAGGCCGCGTAGTTGATGTGCTTGTTGAGGTGCCGCCGGGCCACACCCGTGGAGCTCAGCACGGAGATGCGGCTCTCGTGCAGGTGGCCGCGGAGCGTCTCGCCCGCGAAGGTGCCCGGGCCCTCGAAGCGCAAGTCATTCCGGGCCTCGGTGTTGCTGACGTACACCTTCCCGTTCACCGGGTTGACGGCCATGTTGAACAGGATGGTGCCCACGCCGGTGTAGTAGCCGGCCGTGCCGGAGAGCTGCGCCGGCGGGTTGGCGTTGGCGTCGATGACGAACACGTCCTTGTCCGGCAGGGAGAACTTCACCTTGTCCGTCCACGGGCGGCCCAGGCTGTCCACCCAGTCCGTGCCGTTGAAGTGGACGATCACCGAGGACTCGGGCGCCGGCTTGCCCTCGGCGTTGACGTTGGGTCCCGGGACGCCACCGGCCGCCTCGCCTCCGTTGGGCACGAGGATCTCATGCACCACGGTGGAGCGGTTGCCGGAGTGGAACGCGGCGGCGTACACACGCGAGCCATCCGGCGTCACCGCGAGTGCGCGCGGGGTGTCACTGAAGAGCGTGATGATCTTCAGGGGGTTGCCGGCCAGCGAGCTGCCCAGGTTGTTGGAGTCGAAGACCCAGACGTCCGCGCGGCCCACGCCCGGCGTGGTGAACTGCGGATCGAAGGGGACGTTCTGCCCGCGGTGGGCGGCCGTGATGAAGGCGCGGCTCTTCATCGGTCCGGCGAAGACGATGTCGCGCGGCTCGTCACCGACGAGCAGCGTCCGCACCACGGCGCCCGCGCGCCCGTACACGTTGTGGCGCACGACGCTCACGCTGTCGGACAGATGGTTGACGACCCAGACCTCGTCGTCGCTCCGCGCCGCCACCGCCACGGGCTCGAGCCCCACGGGCACCGAGGAGACGTGCGAGAGCGTGCCCGCCACCACCTGGAAGATCTCCAGGCGGTTGTCCGGCGTGTTGACGGCGTAGAGGAACCTGCCACTGGGGGACAGCGCGAGCGGCCGCACCTGTCCGCTCTCGAAGAGGGTGAACGAGGACGCCGACGCCTCGTGACCCGCAACCGCTCCCCCCACGAGCAGCACCGCGACGAGGGCTGCTCTCAGACGATTCCAGCGTGATGCCAGACGGTTGGCTTGCATGACGGCTCCCTACAGAAGGACTGGAAGAATCCTTTCCAACACGAGGCCGTATGCCGTCAAGTCAGGGATTCCAGAGATGGCTTGACAGATCCTGTGTCTTCTGAGACCCGGGCGGGGAGCGGGATGACCCGGGTGCGCACGTACCGGGTCTCTTCACGTCACGCCGAGTGACGGGGCTCCTCTTCCGATTCCGTCTGGAGCGGAAGGGACAGGGGCTCCTCCTGCTCCGGGAGGCCCGCGGGCGCGCGGCGCTCGAGCAACGCGAGCACGGCGGGGAACAGCACCGTCGTGCCCAGCGAGGCGCAGACGACACCCAGCAGGGCGATCTCCCCGATGGAGCGCAAACCCGGGTGACGCGCCGTGAGCAGCGCGCCGTAGCCCGCAGCATTGGACAGCGTGGCCACCACCGCCGCGACGCCCGTGGTGCGCACCACGTGGGGCAGCGAGCCCGGCCCCTCCTCGCGGTAGCGGTGGTAGAGATGCACCGCGTTGTCCACGGCGATGGCCAGCAGGTTGGGCAGCACCACCGCGTTGATGAAGTTGAGCTTGAGCCCGTACAGGTGCATCGCCGCCGGCAGGCACGCGAGCCCGAGGTACAGCGGCCCGGCCACCAGCGCCGCCCGGCGCAGGCTGCGCAGGCTCAGCCCCATCATCGCGAACACCGCGAGCGCGGCGGCCAGCAGCAGCCAGGGGCCATCCATCCTCACCAGCTCGAAGATGCGGTAGGCGATGAGGTTGGGGTCGAGCACCTGCACCGCCAGGCCCCGGGCCCGGGCCACCTCGCGCAGCTCGTCCATCTGCACGCCGAAGCGGTGCAGCGCGTCCGTGTCGGCGAGCGACTCGCGCTTGAAGGCGAGCACGAAGGTGCCCTGTCCATCCAGCGCGGTGAAGCGGCGGCGCACCTCGGCGGGCAGCTCCTCCACGCCGTAGGGCCGGGCATTCAGCAGGGACTCCAGGCGGCGCAGCGCGGGGCCCACCCGCTCCGAGTCCCAGGCGCTCGCGGGGATGCGCTCGAGGAAGGCGCGCAGCGCGGCCCGCTCCACCTCCACGTCCTCGCCCGTGCGCGGCAGGAAGTCACTGAGCGACACCACCTCCGTGAAGGTGCGCTCGGCGCCATGGCGGGTCTCGAGCTCCCGCAGGGCGGCCGCGAGCTGGCCCGCGCGCGACACGTCCTCGGCGAGGAAGATGGTGGGCGAGTGGCGCCGTCCCAGCTGGGCGATGATGTGATCGTCCAGGCGGGTGGCGGCGAACTCCCCGCGCAGCTTGCGCATGTCGGGCTCGAAGCCGATGGAGCCCACCACCGTGGCGGACCAGGCGGCCAGCGCGCACACGCCCACGACGATGCTCACCAGCACGGCACGGGACAGGTGCGGGGCCTCGCGGCGGGGACGGGCCGGCAGCGGCCGCTCCGCGCGTCCGGGCCGCAGCCGCTCCGTCAGGGCGATGAGCGCGGGGCCTCCCAGGTACGTGGCCAGCACGGTGAACATCACCCCGGCGGCGGCGATCCACCCGAACTGGGCGAAGGCCTGGAACTGCGCGAGCGTGAGCGCGGCGAAGGCCGCGGCGTTGGTGCAGGCCGACGTCAGCGCGCCCTTCCACGTGCCCAGCACGGCCTCGACGAGCGCCTCCGCGGCGGGGTGCTGGCGGCGCTCCTCGCCATAGCGCATGGCCAGGTGCAGGCCGTACTCGATGCCCAGCCCGATGAGGATGGCCACGAGGAAGCCGGTGATGATGTTGAGGTAGCCGATGGTCTGCTGCGCCAGCGCGAAGGTGACGAGCAACCCCACGCCCACGGGCGCGCCCACCACCAGGAGCGAGGACAGCCGCCGGCAGGACAGCACGACGATGAGCGCCGCGATGGCGCACGAGAGCATGGACGCACGCGTGAGATCCGCGCGCATCCGCTTGTCCTCCTCGAGCCGCAGCACGTGCGCGCCCGTGGCGTCCGTCTCCACCCCGGGGAAGTGGCGCGCCACCTCGGCGCTCGTCTCCCGCACCCGCGTCACCAGACGCTGGGCGAAGGGGAGATCCGCGGCGACGCCCGAGGGCTTCACGAAGAGGTACAGCTCGCTGCCGTCCGCGGGGCTCAGGTACTCGCGCACGGCGGCGGCGCGGGGCGCGTAGCGGCGGGCGAGCTCCTCGAGCGAGGGCGGTGGCGTCTCCTCGGGCTCCACGAGCAGCGGCAGGGCGGCGCGTTTCTCCGCCCGGAGAATGGCCTCGAGGTCCGCGCGCAGGGAGCGCAGCTGCTCCGCGGGAAGCAGCAGCAGGGCGCGCTCCTCGAAGAAGCGCGTGTCGTAGTGGAACTCGACGTAGCGGACCTCGTCCAGGGCCTCCAGCTTCGGCGCCAGCGCATGGGCGAAACGGCGCAGCGTCTCCGGAGTCCCACCGCGGGCCCGCAGCACCAGGTAGCCGTCACCGCCGGCCTTCTGGGACACGGCCTCCAGCTCGCGCACCTCCTGGGTGTGGGCCGGGAGCAGCTCCACGAAGGAGCCCCGGAAGACGAGCCGCGAGGCCAGCACGCCCGACAGCAGCGCCGCCGCCACCACACATGCGAGCACGAGCCCGGGCCGCCGGTACGACAGCCGGGTGAAGCGCTCCATTCCTCTGTTGAAATCCAGACGCACGTGCAAGGCCCTCACAACCCCCCGCATCCGCCCGCGTGTGTCTCACGAATGGGGGGCGAGCCCAAGCGCCGAGATCGCCCTGAAACCACTTGGAGTGGAGCGCGGTGCAGCAGCGTCTCAGTAATACGCCACGAGTGTGACACGCACGTGGCTCCGGGCCGCGAAGGTGGGCAGGGCGTCCTCGACACCGGTGACGGGATCGAACGTTCCGACGATGCCCACGCCGTTGGCGCCCGGGCCTCCCACGGTGCGCAGCAGCTCGAACTTCCACTCGCTCACCACCGAGTCGCGGCCCCGGAGGACCTCCGGCGGAAGGGAGGGCAGCTCCTCGCCGAGCGTCTTCACGGCCGTGACGGCGGCCTGATCCAGTCCCCCATTGCCCGAGGGCGTGAGCAACTCCACGGAGAGGACCTTCCCGTCGGCGCCCTGGGTGAGGCGCACCCTCGCCACGCCCTCGCTGTGCGTCCATTTGCTGGGCAGCGAGTAGGCCAGCCGCTTCTGGGCATCCTCCAGCATGGGGTGGGAGGCCGGTCCGTTCGCGAGCGGATCGACGCGGCGGGGGTGCTCGAGCGGATCCTCCATCTCGCCGGAGCGGGAGAGCACGCTGCCCACGTCGCGCGCCTTCTGGGCCACCTTCTCGCGTGTCGTCTGTCCGCGCTCGACTTCCGCATGGCTCTGTTGGAAGTGCCGCGCGAGCACCCGGCCCATGTCTCCGAAGTACGAGTGCGTCAGGCCGCTCTCGGCGCGCCGCCGGGCGATGGTGTCGCGGGCCGTCTCGGTGGCGAGCTCCTGGGGAGAGGCGGGGCGCGCGGGGGCATGAAGGCGGGTGCCCGGAGGCCCCGGCTCGGATGGCGGCACGGGAAAGTCTCCACCGGACTGGAGCGCTAACGTGTCGGCGTCCGGCAGGAGCGAGGGCTTCTCCGGACCCGGCTCGGCCCGGGGCACGTCACTGGCGAGGGGCGCGGGGGCTGACGGTGGGCCCGCGTCGGGTGCGGCCGTGCGGGGCCTGTCGCCCTGGCGTCCCGCCTGGGGCTGGCGCGTCTCCGGACCCCGGCGCGTCGGGGCAGGAGGCGGAGCGGGAGCGGGCCGGGGAGGGGGGACGTCGACGACGAGCACCTCCACTGGACTCCGGGTGGAATGCGAGGAGACGGAGGGTTGAGACGGGGGAAGCGGGATGCGCTGCCACCACCACAGCAGCACCAGGTGCAGCGCGAGACTGAGGGCCAGGGCGAATTTCAAGACACGGGATGGGTGCCTCATGTGCCCAGGCCCTCACGGTCCGCCGCCGCATGGGGCGCTCCCCACACACGGGCTGCGGACAAAGGGTAGGCACGGGCCATGACGGTGGGATCTCCGGAGGGTATACGAGCAACCGGGCCTCCGATTGCATGCCTCGAAGAGAGCCCATCGCGCCCCATCAGGTGGGCTCGTTCTTCACCGTGTGTTCATCGGACTGGCTTGCATGGAGGCCCGAACCCCGGCATGGATGCCCCGATGACCGACCGCTCGATCCACCGCCTCTCCGTCGCGCCCATGATGGACTGGACGGACCGTCACGACCGCTACTTCCTGCGCCTCATCTCCAAGCGCGCGCGGCTGTACACCGAGATGGTCACCATCGGCGCCATCCTCCATGGCGACAAGGCGCGGCACCTCGACTTCTCCCGGGAAGAGCACCCCATCGCCCTCCAGCTCGGAGGCAGTGATCCGGAGCAGCTCGCCGAGTGCGCCCGCATCGCCGAACAGTGGGGCTATGACGAGGTGAACCTCAACGTGGGTTGCCCCTCGGACCGCGTGCAGAACGGCATGTTCGGCGCGTGCCTCATGGCGAAGCCCGACCTCGTGGCCCGCTGCGTCGAGGCCATGCGCGGCGCCACCCGCCTGCCCGTCACCGTCAAGCACCGGCTCGGCATCGACGATCTCGACTCGTACGAGCTCCTGACGCACTTCGTCCGGACCATCCACGGGGCCGGTTGTGACACCTTCATCGTGCATGCGCGCAAGGCCTGGCTCCAGGGCCTCAGCCCCAAGGAGAACCGCGAGATTCCCCCGCTGCGCTACGAGGTCGTCCGCCAGCTCAAGACGGACTTCCCCCAGCTGACCCTCGTGCTCAACGGCGGCGTGAAGTCGCTGGAGGCCGCGCGCGAGCACCTGCAGTGGGCCGATGGCGTGATGATCGGCCGCGAGGCGTACCAGAACCCGTACATGCTGGCGCTCGCGGATGGGCTGCTGTTCGGCGACGAGCGCCCCGCGCCCACCCGGCGTCAGGTGGTCGAGGCGTTGATGCCGTACGTGGAGGAGTTGCTGTCGCGCGGTGTGCACCTGTCGCGCGTCACCCGCCACATCCTGGGGCTCTTCGCGGGGCAGCCGGGGGCGCGGGGCTGGCGGCGCGTGCTGAGCGAGCGCGCCTGCCGGGCCGGAGCGGGGATGGAGGTCCTCCGGGATGCGCTCGCCCAGGTGCCGGATCGCGTCCTGGACGAGCCCGCTGGCGCCGAGCCGGCTCCGCTGGCCGCCTCGGCGTGAGCCACCGTCAGTAGACGTTGTACTTGCGGCGCAGCGCCTCGTGCTCGTCGGCGTTGCGCGAGGGGTGCAGGCGCCGCTCGGCGTCGTGGAGGTAGTACCAGAACTCGCTCGGCTTGGGCTTGAGCGAGGCCTGGAGCGACTCCACCGTGGGCGCGCCAATGGGCCCCGGCGGCAGCCCCTTGCGGTGCCGCGTGTTCCACGGATCCTCCTGGTCGCGCAGGCGCTTGAGGAAGGCCACCCGGTCATTCCACTCGGCCAGCTCGTAGCGCGACGTCGCGTCCACGCCCAGCGGGAAGCCCTTGTCCACGCGCTTCCACAGGATGCCCGCCACCAGCGGACGCTGCGCCGGCACCGGCTCCTCGCGCTCCAGCATCGAGGCCATCACCACCACCTCGTGCAGGCTGCGGCCGCTGCGCTCGAGGGCCTCGCGGTTTGGCGTGTAGAAGCGCTCGGCGAAGGTGTCCAGCTGGCGCTGGATGAGCTCCTGGACGTTGAAGGCCCCGGGCACCACCCGGTACGTCTCCGGGTAGAGGTAGCCCTCGAGCGTGGCGCGCGGGAGCGGGAAGGCCGCGGTGTAGCGGCTCGGCTCGCTGGCGGCGGCGATGTAGGCGCCGGGCTTGATGAGGCCCGCGGCGGCGAGCGCCTCGTCGGTGTCACGCAGGCGCCAGCCCTCGATGACGACGAAGGGGACGTCCTCGGGGATGGGGCTGCCCTCGAGCGCGGTGGACAACTCCGCCATCGTCATGGACGGGCTCACCCTGTGGCGGCCCGCCTTGGGGGCGAAGTGGCCGCGGCGGTAGAGGTGCCAGCGCCAGATGCGGACGTCGCGGATCAGCCCCTGGGCGGCGAGCTGGGTGCCCAGACCGCGGCCCGTGGTGCCCTTGGGCACGGTGAATTCCACGGAGGGGGCGCCCGGCGGGGCCACGGCGCGTTGGACCTCGCGCTCCGCCCAGAAGAACGTGCCGGCAACACCGCCCACCGCGAGGACGAACATCCCAACCAGGACGAGAAGAATGCGCTTCATCGGCCGCGCACCTTAGCACCCGCCAGCCCGGTCCCCAGGAGATGTTGAAGGGCCGGATGCCCTCCCGGCGCTCCTCTGCTCGCCCGCCAACCTTCGCGGCTCACCCCTCGAAGCGGTACAGTGCCGAGGAGGAGCGTCTGATGCCAGAGTCGCTGAATCGAGAGAAGGCCCGGCGCGCGGCCGCGCACCCGGATCGTCCTGGCGAGCAGTGCCGGGCCGAGGCCGGGAGCTTCGTCCCCGTGGTCGACCGGAGCAGGTGCGAGGGCAAGCGCGATTGCGTGGAGGTCTGCCCCTACGGCGTCTTCGAGGTCCGCCGCATGGAGGATTCCGACTTCGCCGGGCTCTCCGTGCTCGGGAAGCTCAAGAGCATCGTGCACGGGCGGAAGACGGCCTATACGCCCCAGGCGGACCAGTGCCAGGCGTGTGGCCTGTGCGTCGTCGCGTGCCCGGAAAAGGCCATCCGTTTGGTCGCGGTCCAGCGGGACGTGTGAGAATGGTGGGCCCTGTCGCTCGTCCGGAGGCCCCACCTCGATGCGCCGTGCCCTGATTTCCGCCTTGCTGCTCCTGACGGCGCTGCCCGCCAGCGCCGCCGACTCCCACGCCCAGAGCTCCTGGCCCCGCATCCGCAAGGCCCGCATCCAGCAACTGCTCCCGCGCGCCATGGAGCTGGCGCAGGTGGATGCCTGGGTCGTGATCTGCCGCGAGAACGACAACGATCCCCTGGCCATGCACGTGGGCTGTGAGAACACCGGGGCCCAGGCGGCCTTCCTGTTCCTGAAGCAGAAGGGCGGGGTGCGCTCGCTCGCGCTGTCTCCGGCGGGTGAGGCCAAGGCCCTCCAGGACGTGGGCCCCTTCGACGAGGTGGTCTCCCTGGAGCGCGGCACGGACCTGTTCGCCCGCGTGGCCACGGCGCTCGCCGAGGCGAAGCCCCAGCGCATCGCGGTGAACTCCTCGAGCCACCTCACCGTGGCGGACGGGCTGTCGGCCACCCAGCGTCAGCGGCTCGAGGCGGCGCTCTCTCCCGCGCTGCGCCGCCGCATCGTCTCCGCCGAGGAGCTCGTCTTCGAGTGGCTGTCCGTGAAGCTCCCCGAGGAGGTGGAGATCATGCGGCGCGCCGCGGCGCTGACGGCCTCGCTCCAGGAGGAGGCCTACCGCACCGTCGTTCCGGGCAGGACGCGTGACTCGGACGTGGCGCGCTTCCTCAAGAAGCGCATGGCCGAGCTGGGCGTGGAGGACGGCTGGCAGCCCGACCAGAACCCCAACGTGAACTCCGGCCCGGACCGGGGCCACTCGCACGCGACCGACCGGGTCATCCAGCCGGGTGACTTCATCCAGATGGACTTCGGCATCAAGGTGGAGGGGATGTGGAGCACCGACATCCAGCGCTTCGCCTATGTGCTCGCCCCGGGCGAGACGCGGCCTCCCGCCGAGGCACTGGAGAAGTGGGAGAAGTCGAAGAAGGGCAGCCGCGTGGCGCTCGCGGCCATGAAGCCCGGGGTGCGCGGCTATGACGTGGACAAGGCCCAGCGGGACTGGATGCGCGAGGCGGGCTCGGAGCCGGTGATGTGGGGCACGGGCCACCCCGTGGGCTACTGGGCGCACGACGTGGGCCCGGCGCTCTCGGGTGCGCAGAAGGGCAAGCCGCCCGAGGGCTGGGCGCTCCGGCCCCTGCGTCCTGGTCAGGTCTTCGGCTTCGACGGCTTCTTCGCCTGGAAGCTCGCGACTCCCGGCGAGACGAAGACGCTCTCCGTCGAGGAGATGGCCGTGGTGACGGAGAAGGGCGCGGAGTACCTCATCCCGCCGCAGGAGGCGCTCATCCTCATCCCCTCGCCAGCGGAGCCTCGCCAGCCCGGCAGCGGGGGGTGAGCCGCTCCGTCAGGGCTTGCGCAGGCCCCTGTTCGTGACGAGGTACACGGCGAAGCTGCCCAGCCAGTGTCCGCCTTCGTAGTGGGCTCCCGTCACCGCCTGGAGCCCCGCCTCGCGGTGGAGCTTCGCCGTCGCCCGCAGCGAGCGCAGCCGTTTGTCCGCGGGCGGCAGTCCGGACACGATGCCGTCCAGCATCCACGCCCGGCTCAGGTTCAGGCCATCCAGGTGCGCCAGCTTCGGATCGCTCGGGTCCGTCACCACCGCCGGGGCGAGCCAGGCCGTGGAGCCATCCGTGGGAATCTCCGGCAGGAAGCCGCGCAGCCACGTGGCGAAGCGCGCCGGAGAGAGGAGCCGCCGCATCAGGTCGGCCTCCGCCAGGCACGGCGAGAGGAAGTCCTGCCCCGAGGGCTCGTACGCGAGCGGGCCCCGGACGTCCTTCCCGTAGAAGGTCTCCACCCGCGACGTCAGCAACTGCTCCATCGCGCGATCCTCCGCCCGCCGCGCCCAGTCGAGGATGAGCCCGAAGGAGAAGGCCGTCTGATCATGCTCGCCCTCGCGGATGGGCCGCGAGAGCTTGGGCAGCCACTCCCGGATCCGATCGGCCGCGCGCGCTTCCAACGGCTTCAGCGTGGCCGACCACTCGCGTGCCTGGGGATCGTCCCACTCCCGCAGCTCCGCCGCGAGCTGGAGCAGCCACGCCAGCCCATAGGGGCGCTCGAAGGACACCCGGCCCGGGGCGCTCAGGTAGCGCACCTCCGCCTCGATGTTCGCGGGCGTCAGGCTCTTCGCCACCGCCTCCCGGGCGCGCGCGGCGAAGGGCGCCTCCGGAAAGGTCCGCGCCAGCCGCACCAGCAGCCAGTGCCCGTGCACGGCCGAGTGCCAGTCGTAGCAGCCGTAGAAGGCCGGGGTCAGCTCGCGAGGCGGGCGCACATCCGCGTCGCCCGTCATCACGTGCGCGATCTTGTTCGGGTACTCCTTGTGGACGCAGGCGAGCGCCAGCTGCGCGAAGCGCGTCGCGGCGTCGGCGCCGAACTCCGGGGACGGGGGCGTGTTGGAGGTGAGCGTGGTCACGAGGATCGTCAGCAGGAGAGGGGAGGTCATGGCGTTTCAGCGCGGCTTCGCTCGAGGCACGGCAGGCACGGTGAAGGAGAAGGTGCTGCCACGGCCCGGCTCGCTCTCCACCTGGAGCCTTCCCCCGTGCGCCTCGACGATGCCCTTGGCGATGGACAACCCGAGGCCCGCTCCGCGGCGGTCCGCCCGGTTCGCCTGCCAGAAGCGATCGAAGATGTGCACGAGCGACTCGGCGGGAATCCCCGGACCGGTATCGCGCACATAGAAGCGGACCTCCTCGCCCTCCACGTTCGCGCCCGCCCGGATCTCCCCTCCCGAAGGCGTGAACTTCACCGCGTTGCCCAGCAGGTTGGAGAAGACCTGGAGCAGCCGATCGCGATCGGCCAGGACCGGGGGCGCCTCCTGGGGTGCCTCCAGGTGCAGCTGGAGCCCCGTGGCCTCGGGACGGGCCGAGTCGACGGCTTCCCGGAGCAGGCTGGCGGGGGTCTGGGGGCTCACGCTCAACGACAGCCGGCCCGCCTCCAGCCGCGCCACGTCCAGGAGATCCTGGAGGAGCCGGCTCATGCGCCGGCACGCGGAGGCGATGGAGCCCAGGGCCTCCTGGCTCCGCGTCTGGAGGTCCGCCGGGCCCAGCTTCTGGATCTGCCGCTCGACCACCTGGGTCCAAAGGGAGATGGAGTTGAGCGGGCTGCGCAAGTCATGGGCCACGATGCCCAGCACCTCGTCGCGCACCTTCGTCGCGCGCTGGGCGGACTGGTAGAGCCGGGCGTTCTCCAGGGCCAGGCTCGCCAGCCGTGCCAGCCCCTGGGCGAACTCCACGTCCGCCGCGCCATAGCCGCGCCCCGGGCGGGTCGAGATGAAGAGCAACGCCCCCAGCAGCTTCTCACCGCTCACGAGCGGCACGCCCATGAGCGAGCGCGGCTCGAGCCGCCGCAGCAGGGACAGGTGCTCGCCGCCCTGGGCCATGGACTCCAGCGCCTCGGGGGTGATGACGGGAATGAGCAGGGGCTCGCGCCGCATCAGCACGTCGCGCCCGAGGAAGGGCCGGCTCATGTCGATGCGGGACTCGCGCAGGGCCGTGGCCAGCTCCCGCTGTCCGGGCAGGTGGTGGGCCACCTCCAGCCGGCGCACGTGCTCGCCCTCCGAGACGTACACCATGCACCAGTCCGCCAGCGACTCCACCGTGAGCCTCGCCACTTCGGCCAGCGTGCGCTCGGCGTCCAGGGAACTGGAGAGCGTCTCCCCGGCCCGCGCCAGGAAACGGTGCTCCGCCTCCACCTGCTTCTGCAGCGAGACGTCCCGCAGGATGGCCGTCAGCACCCGCTCGCCCTCCACCTCCATCCGGGAGATGGCGGCCTCGGCGGGGAACTCCTCTCCGTTCTTCCTCCGGCCGAAGATGGGCTGGCGCTCGGCCATCCTCCGGGAGGCCACCGGCCCCCGTCCGAAGGCGTCGAGGTGCCCGGGATGGCCGCCCCGGAAGCGCTCGGGGAGGAGCAGCTCCAGCGGCTGACCGAGGATCTCCTGGGCGCTGTAGCCGAAGATCTGCTCCGCCCCGGAGTTGAAGAGGGTGATGCGTCCCTGGCCATCCACGGAGATGATGGCGTCCGCGGCCAGGGAGATGATGCCCGCGAGCCGGGCCTCCGACGTGTTCCGCTCCGCCGTCATGGTGCCCCCTCGAGGGGAAAATTCCGGGAGCTGAGCGGCGCACGGGTGCCCACCGCGAACAGGCAGGCAATGAACTCCGGGACGGTGTCTGCGAACAGGAGCCAGAGCATATGGGGGGGCGTGAGCCTTGGACCCCTATACCGCATAACCGAGCACGCGGTGGCGACTCAGAAGGCTCCCGCGGGTCTCAGCAGTCCTCCGGGCACGGACCGCTTCTGTTCGAGCGCGGCACGCCGGCCCTTGCCTGTCAGCTCGTAGTAGCGCCTCGGCCGGCCCCCGCGCTCCGCCAGGGGCTCTCCCTCGAAGCTGCGCACCAGGCCCTCGCGCTCGAGCGCCTTGAGGGCGGGGTACACCGAGCCCTCGTCCAGGACGATCTTCCCCCCGGTCCGCGCACGGACCTTCTCGATCAGCTCCAGTCCGAAACTCCTGTCCTGCACCAGCACGGTCAGGATCGCGGTCCGGGTCGAGAGGGGAGTGTCCATGGGCCGCGGAGACTACCTCGGACTTCGAGGATTACAACCCCACGTCACGGGTATGCCCGCCAGTGACCAGTTGAAGAGGCGCCGTTGCGCAGCAGCCACGAACCCCCAAGCAGCAGGCCCACGACGCCCACCACCGCCGCGCGCAGTCCCCAGCGGGGCGGAGGCTTGCCCAACCCATTCGTCACCCAGCCACGCTCGGGGTACTCGCCCGAGGGGCCCGCCGCCCCGTAGGCCTTCGCCATCCGCACCACCTGCGCCACGTGCAGCGCCTGGCGATCCGTGTTCTGGGAAATCTGCTCCCGGCAGCTGAAGCCATCGGCGATGAGGAGCGTGTCCCTGGGCGTCTCCCGCACCTTGGGCAGCAGCACGCGCTCGCCCACCTTCTGGGAGACTTCGTACTTCTCTCCGGCCTCGAAGCCGAACGAGCCCGCCATGCCGCAGCAGCCCGTCTCCGGCACCTCGTAGTCCAGGCCCAGCCTGTCCAGCAGGGACTTCTCGTCGGTGAGCTGGAAGAGCGACTTGTGGTGGCAGTGCCCGTGCACCACCGCCTTCTTCTCCAGGCGCGGCAACCGCGCGTCCTTCGCGTACGTGTCGAGGAACTCGCTGAAGAGGAACGTCTGCCGCCGCAGCTGCTCGGCCAGGCCCGCGTCCGGGAAGAGGTTGCGCAGCTCGTCGCGGAACACGGACACGCAGCTCGGCTCCAGCCCCACGAGTGGAACGCCCGCTTCGATGTACGGCTGCAACCGGTGGAGCGTGCGCCTCAGCAGCCACTTCGCCGTGGGCAGCATGCCGAAGTCGTACAAGGGCCGGCCGCAGCACAGGAAGCCCTGGGGCACCACCACCTCGAAGCCCGCGTCCTCCAGCACCTCCAGCGCCGAGGCCCCCGTCTCCGGGAAGAAGTGGTTGTTGAAGGTGTCCGGCCACAGCATCACCCGCCGCCGTCCCTTGCCCTGGGACACCGGCCGGCGTGCCGCCCAGTGTTGGAAGGACTCGGGGGCGAAGCGGGGCATCTTCCGCTCCGTCGCCATGCCTCCGAGCTTCTGCAGCCATTCCTTGCTCGGCGAGTGCTGCGTGAGGAAGTTCACCGCCCCCGGCGCGACCCTGGCCGCGCGGGCCCAGAACATGATGAGGCCCATGGCGTAGGCGGGCCTCGGGCGCAGGTGCCCCTGGTAATAGTGCGAGAGGAACTCCGCCTTGAGCGTGGCCAGGTCCACGTTCACCGGGCAGTCGCCCTTGCAGCCCTTGCACGCCAGGCACAGGTCCAGCGACCGCTTCACGTTCTCGTCGCGCCAGCCCTTTCGGATCACCTGGCCCTGCAGCATCTCGAAGAGCAGGTGCGCCCGGCCGCGCGTGGTGTGCGTCTCCTCCTTCGTCGAGGTGGGGCCCACCTTCAGGCGCAGGCCATCGTAGGTGAGCACGTCCAGCTCCAGCACGTTGTGGGCGACGGGCCCGGACATCTGCGCGTGCGAGCCGCACGAGTTGTTGCCAATCATGCCGCCCAGCGTGCAGTGGGAGTGCGTGGCCGGATCCGGGCCGAAGGTGAGGTGGTAGCGCTCGGCCTGCTCGCGCAGATCGTCGAGCACGGCGCCGGGCCGCACGCGGGCCGTCTTGGTGCCGGGGTCCACCTCCAGCACCTGGTGGAGGTACTTCATCCAGTCGATGACCACGGCCACGTTGCAGGTCTGGCCGCAGAGGCTGGTGCCGCCACCGCGCGACAGCAGCGGCGCGCCGTGGTCGCGGCAGATGCGCACCGTCTGGATGACGTCCTCGATGCTGCGCGGAATGACGACACCCAGGGGCACCTGGCGGTAGTTGGACGCGTCCACGGCGTAGAGCGCGCGCGTGCCGTCATCGAAGCGGACCTCGCCTTTCACGGCGCGGTGCAGGTCGGCCTCCAACCCGCGTACGTCCACCAGGAGATCGCCTCCTTGCGAGCCCGGGAGCGAGTGAGAGAGCGGCCGCTTGCGTGACACCCTCGACAGCGCGCGTTGGATGGTGGCCATGGGACGCATGGGTGATTTCTCCCCGTGTGAAGCTAGGCACCCCTCTGCAGGGGAAAGATGGTGATTCAGAGGGGCCCGCGTGGGCTCCCTCGTCCGCTCCCCGTGGGTTCCCATCGTTCCCGGGCCAACCCCAATTTCAGCCAGTGCGATTTCACCGCCTGGAAGATGGGGAGCCCAGATGAGTGCCACCGTCAGCGACTACCTGCTCTATCGCCTCTCGCAGTGGGGTATCCGCCGCCTCTACGGCTACCCGGGAGACGGCATCAACGGCATCCTCGGTGCGCTCGGCCGCAACTCCGAGTTCCAGTTCATCCAGACACGCCACGAGGAGATGGCCGCCTTCATGGCGTGCGCCCACGCCAAGTTCACCGGCGAGGTGGGCGTGTGCGTGGCCACCTCGGGCCCCGGCGCCATCCACCTGCTCAACGGCCTCTATGACGCCAAGCTGGACCACCAGCCCGTGGTGGCCATCGTGGGCCAGCAGAAGAGCATGGGCCTGGGCGGCCACTACCAGCAGGAGGTGGATCTGCCCGTGCTCTTCAAGGACGTGGCGAGCGAGTACATCGTCATGGTCTCCAACCCCTCGGCCATCCGCCACGCGGTGGACCGGGCCGTGCGCATCGCCCGGGCCGAGCGCACGGTGACGTGCGTCATCATCCCCAACGACGTGCAGGAGGAGACGTACCAGCCGCCTCCGCGCGTGCACGGCTCCATCCACTCGAGCGTGGGCTACAGCGAGCCGCGCGTGATTCCCCAGGAGAAGGACCTCAAGCGCGCCGCCGAGGTGCTCAACGCCGGCAAGAAGGTGGCGATGCTGGTGGGGGCCGGCGCCCTGCGCGCGGCGGACGAGCTCATCGAGGTGGCGGACCTGCTGGGCGCGGGCGTGGCCAAGGCGCTGCTGGGCAAGGCGGTGCTGCCGGACGCGCTGCCCTTCGTCACCGGCGCCATCGGCCTGCTGGGCACCAAGCCCAGCTGGGACATGATGATGGAGTGCGACACCCTCCTCATGGTGGGCACCAGCTTCCCCTACTCGGAGTTCCTCCCGCCCGAGGGCCAGGCGCGCGGAGTGCAGATCGATCTGGACAGCCGCATGCTCGCCATCCGCTACCCCATGGAGGTGCCGCTCACGGGCGACTCCCAGGAGACGCTGCGCGCGCTCATTCCGCTGCTCAATCGCAAGGAGGACCGGAGCTGGCGTGACGGGCTGGAGAAGGGCATCCGCCAGTGGTGGAAGGTGGTGGAGGGGCGGGCGATGAACGACGCCAACCCCATCAACCCGCAGCGCGTCTTCCACGAGCTGTCGCCCAAGCTGCCGGACGGGGTCATCCTCTCGTCGGACTCGGGCTCGGCGGCCAACTGGTTCGCGCGCGACTTGAAGATTCGCAAGGGGATGATGGCGTCGCTGTCGGGCAACCTGGCCACCATGGGCTGCGGCGTGCCGTATGCCATTGGCGCCAAGTTCGCCTACCCGGACCGGCCCGTCATCGCCCTGGTGGGTGACGGCGCCATGCAGATGAACGGCAACGCCGAGCTCGTCACCGTGGCCAAGTACTGGAAGGAGTGGAAGGACCCGCGCTTCATCGTGCTGGTGCTCAACAACCGCGACCTCAACCAGGTGACATGGGAGCAGCGCGTGCTGGCGGGAGACCCGCGCTACCCGGCCTCGCAGGATCTGCCGGACTTCCCCTATGCCCGGTACGCCGAGTCGCTCGGTCTGCGCGGCATCCGCGTGGACAAGCCGGATCAGATCGCCCGCGCGTGGGACCAGGCGCTGAGCGCGGATCGCCCGGTGCTGCTCGAGGCGTACGTGGACCCGGACGTGCCGCCGCTGCCGCCGCACATCACCCTGGAGCAGGCGAAGCACTTCTCCGAGGCGATCTTCAGGGGAGACGAGAAGGCGGCCGGGCTCATCAAGCAGTCCCTCAAGGGCATGGTGGAGCAGTTCAAGCCCCACAAGAAGGACTGACGCTGGAGCGGCCATGGTCCGGAAGCGCGGCGACGTCGTCCCCATTGAACGCATCGAGGCCCGGGCCTACGAGATACCCACGGACGCGCCCGAGGCGGACGGCACCGCGGAGTGGGACAGCACCACCCTGGTGGTGGTGGAGCTGACGGCGGGGGGCACGCGGGGGCTCGGCTACACGTACGCGGATGCCTCGGCGGCGAGCCTCATCCACGGCACGCTCGCCGAGGAGTTGAAGGGCCACGACGTGATGGACGTGCCCGCGCGGATGGTGTCGCTGCTGATGCGGGTGCGCAACAAGGGGCGGCCGGGCCTGGTGGCCATGGCGCTCTCCGCGGTGGACGCGGCCTTGTGGGACACGAAGGCGCGGCTCCTGGACGTGCCGCTGGTCCGGCTGCTGGGGGCCGCGAGGGATTGGGTGCCCGTCTACGGCAGTGGCGGCTTCACCTCGTACTCCCTCGAGCGATTGGGGGAGCAGCTCTCGGGGTGGGTGGAGCAGGGGATTCCGCGGGTGAAGATGAAGGTGGGCAGCCACCCGGACGAGGACGCAAAACGGGTGGCGGAGGCGCGGCGGGCCATTGGGCCCGAGGCCCGGCTCTTCGTGGACGCCAACGGCGCCTACACGGCGAAGCAGGCGCTGGCGATGGCGGACCGCTTCGCGGAGGCGGGCGTCGTCTGGTTCGAGGAGCCCGTGTCGAGCGACAACCTGGAGGGGCTGCACCTGCTCCGGCAGCGGCTTCCGAGCGGGATGAACGTGGCGGCGGGGGAGTACGGCTGGGATGCCATCTACTTCCGGAGGATGTTGGGCGCCCAGGCGGTGGACGTGCTGCAGGCGGACGCGACGCGGTGCCTGGGGGTGACGGGCTTCCTGCAGGTGGACGCGCTCTGCGAGGGCTTCCAGGTGCCGCTGTCGGGGCACTGCGCGCCGAGCCTCCACCTGCACGTGGCCTGCGCGGCGCGCAACCTGGTGCACCTGGAGTACTTCCATGATCACGTGCGAATCGAGCAGATGCTCTTCGATGGCGCGCGCAGCCCGGTGAAGGGGGCGCTGACACCGGACCTGTCCAGGCCGGGAATGGGCCTGGATCTCAAACGGCGGGACGCCGAGCGCTACGCCTTGTGAGCCAGAGGGGGTGTCGAAGACGGGCAGGGCCATCGCGGCCCCGCCCGGGTGCTCCTGCTACTCGTGGCCCTGGCCGTTGTTGCCGGTGGCCGCCGTCTCCGCCCCGAGGAGCGCGTGGACGCCGTCCTGCACCGTGTGGGCGCTGACCCAGAAGAGGGTGGAGAGGATCCTCATCTGGATCCTCCACGTCGACTCTCCCGCCCTCACCATCCGCTGGAGGGCTTCCAGCGCATCACCCAGCTCCTCGGCGCTGATGCGCTGGGGCAGGTGAACGCCCATGGCATCGAAGAGCCGCCGGGCTTCCAGCAGCAGCTCCGACTGTTCCGGCAACCGCGCCAGGGCGGCCGCGGGTGCTGCCTGCTTCCTGGCGGGGGCGGCGGATGCCACGGAGGAGGCGCGGAGGGGGACGTAGGGGGCCCCCAGCACGTTCCGGCGCGAGCCCGTGAGCCCGTCCTCGAGCGCGAACCACTCATCCCCGTATGTGGACTCCGGCTTGTGCTCGTCGTTCATCGGAACACCTCCGCGGGATGCAACAGGTTGAGCCCTGCAACGACATGAAGAAGAAAAATCTGCCCGTGGTTACCCTCCCGAATGCCAACGGCCCCACGCGCACGGCCCCGTGTGGGTTTGCCGATGCTTTCGTGGGATACAAGGTACCTCTAAATTTGAGGTTTTCAACTGAAACTTTCCAGACTCATCAGAGTGTTTGATTCCTGACAAGTAGGGAGGGGGCCTACGCCCCGAGCTGCTCGAGCCCCACGGTGACGCGGAGGGCGGCATCGGCCCAGGCGGCCGCGAGCGCCGCCTCGTCGCCAGGGAGTCCGGAGGCGCGGGCCGCGTCCAGCTTCGTGGCGAGCGCGCCCAGGTCTTGCGCCAAGCGCTTCATCCCCAGCTCCTGGACCCGCGCGGCCACGGTGGAGAGCCGGGTGCCCCAGGCCGGGACGACGTGGCGCAGGCCCTGGTGCACCGCGTCCGCGAGACAGCCTTCCAGCTCGGCCAGGGCCGCCGGGAGGGGCTCCAGGGCTGGCCTGTCCCCAGAGGTTCGCAGCGGCCCCGTCGAGGTGGCGGGTTGCACGTCGAGCACCACCACCCCCGAGCCCTCGCAGGAGAGCGCCAGCGGCTCGACGACGAGGCCCCGGGCGGTCCTCCGCACCTCACCCGAGACGTAGCGCGGCGCCCCGCGCTTTCCGGCCAGTCCCTCGGCGAGCGCATCCAGCGCCCCAGGGGCCACGGCGCGGTGGGACAGCTCCACGAGGAAGCCGTGCCCGCTCGCGTCCTCCAGCTCCGCGCGCACCAGCTGGGCGCCCGGAGAATAGGACACGTCCACGACGCGGGAGACCTCGAAGGCGTGCACGTTCTCGGCGAGCTGCCGGGGCCGCAGGAAGCGCGGAGGCCGGGCCCGCAGGGAGGCCTCCAGCGCGGAGACATCCTTCACGAGCAATGGCGCCGGCAGCTGGCTCCAGTCCCCGGACTGCGGCGTCACCGAGGTGCGCTGCAGCCCACGCGTGGAGAACACCACGAGGCGATCCGGCAGGCGCGTGGCCCCCGAGGTCACCACCTGTCCCCGCGCGAGGGCCTCGAGGGTCGCACCGGGAGCCCCCTGGCGGCGTCCGAGCTCGGCGCCGTCCTCGGGGGTTTGATCCTCCGCGTAGGTGAAGGCGCGGCGCACGACGAGGAGGCTCGCGCTGGCCGGATCCGCGAGCACCAGCTCCGCGCGGCGCTCCCGGCCATCGGCGAACAGCCGCGCTCCGAGCGACACCAGCCGGACGTAGTCGAGCTTCGTCTCGGGGGCCTCGTCCATGCCCAGCACCGCGCGGGGCGGGACGGCGCCCGAGGTGCGGGCGGCGCGCAGCCGGGCGAGGAGCTCCGCCAGGGTGGCCGAGAGCTTCGCCGGGGTGTAGCGGGCACCTCGGCTCACGTAGGCGCCGAGCAGATCCTCCAGCTCCTCCAGCGCCGCGAGCGGCCAGGCCATCTTCACGTCCGCGAGGCTCGCGCGTGCCACCGCGAAGCGCCCCGCGAGGCCGGTGCTGGCGTGCTGGGCGCCCTCCAACAGGAGGAAGCTGGCCAGATCGCTCGCCGCGTCCATCGCGGGCCCGCCCTCGTGCGACGCGACGTGTCCTCGCGCCACCTCGACGGAGAGCTCGCGGCTCGTGGGGTCCTTCGCGTCGGCGGCGCGGAAGGCCCAGATGGCGAGCGGCAGGTGCTCGCAGCCCGTGCCCACCGAGCAGTCGCAGCGCGCGTAGCCCAGGTTCCGCGGCACGAGGAAGCGCACCGTGCACGTGGCGAGCGACACGGTGGGAATGTCCTCGCCCACGAACGTCCCCCGGCGCACCTGCGCGAGGTAGCCGCGCTCGCGGAGGGACTCGGCCCGCTCCAGCGAGCGGCGGGGAACCACCTCCTCCAGGGTCTTGTCCTCCACCGAGCCCGGGGACCAGGGTGGCTCCGGCGTGGCCTCCGCGGCCTTCTCCGGTGCCGCAGCCGCGCTCGAGGCGTGGGCGAACGCCGGGTAGGCGAGTGCCACGGCCACGCGATGCCGGCACACGGTGGTGGAGTTGCACGAGCAGGGGCTGTCCTTCAGGCTCTTGCCCGGGAGGAGCCGGGCCGTGATGCCCTCCTCGAAGGTGCCCACCACCGTGCCATCGGCCAGCTCCTCCAGCCGGGGACCCTTGCCCTGCTCGAGCTCCTTCTGGGCGCGCTTCACCAGGCCCAGGTTGGACACGCTCGCGACGGCCTGCGGGGTGAGGGCGAGGAGATCCGGGCGGCTCATGCGCGCACCTTCTCGGCGATCCACGCCGCGAGCTGGCCGGGCGTCATCGCTCCCACGTGGGCGCCCACGTCCACCAGCCGCCGGGCGAGGTCCCGGTCGTAGTTGGGGGTCGCATCCGGTTCGAGCGCCGCGAGCCCCAGCACCTTCGTCCCCTGGGCACACAGCTCCTTCACGCGGCGCACGAGCAGCTCGGGGCCGCCGCCCTCGTAGAAGTCGGTGATGAGGACGACGATGCTCCGACGAGGGGACTCGATGAGCCCCGCGCCGTAGGCCACCGCCTTCTGGATGTCCGTGCCGCCTCCGAGCTGCACCTTCATCAGCAGCTCCACGGGATCGGTCACCTCGCGGGTGAGATCCACCACGGCGGTGTCGAAGGCGACCAGGTGCGTCTGGATGCCCGGCAGCCCCCACAGACAGGCCGCGGTGACGGCCGAGTGGATGACCGATGACGTCATGCTCCCGGATTGATCCACCAGGAGGATGACCTGCCAGCGCTCGGTGTACTTCCGGGTGCGCGAGAAGAACGCGGCGTGCTCGATGGAGACCCTGCGCTCGGTGGGGGAGTAGCGGTCCAGGTTCTCGCGCAGCGTGCGCCGGAAGTCGAAGTTGCGCGCCACCTTCAGCGGCGAGCGGCGGCGCCGGTCGAGCACGCCCGAGAAGGTCTGGCGGACCTCCTTGCTGAGCTTCTCCATCAGGTCGCGCACCACCTTCTCGACGATGCGGCGGGCCACCGCGAGCACCTCGGGATTCATGAGGTGCTTGGTGCGCAGCACGGCGCGCAGCAGCGTCTCGTTGGGCTCCACGCGCGAGAGCACATCGGCCCGCGTCACCACCTCGTCGATCTTGTAGCGCTCGACGGCATCACGCTCGAGGCGCTCGATGGTCTCCTGGGGGAAGAGGGTGTGGACCTCGTTGATCCAGTCCGGGACGCTGAGCGAGGACGGGCCCAGGCCGCCCTGACGCCCCCGCACGTCGCGCTCGGCGAGGTCTCCCTCGCGCCCGTACAGCCACTCGAGCGCCGCGTTCATGGCGCGGCCCTGCGCGTCCAGGCTGCCGCCGAGTGCTCCCTCGGCAGCCTCGCCGAGCACGAGGCGCCAGCGCGCCAGGGGATCCAGCGTCATCGTGCACCTCCCTCGGGGGGCCGCAGCAGCCCATGGCGGGCCAGCACCTGCTCCACCTCCTCGTCCAGCGCCGCGCCCGCGGCGACGATCGCCGGAGCCACCTCGAGGCGGAGCAGTGACCGGGCGCCGGAGGGATCCTTGCCGTGGAGCGTGAGGATCGACCGGGCGATGTCCTCCTTCTCCTGGGGCGGGAAGAAGCCGAAGGCCAGGCGCAGGGCCGGGACGGCGACGAGGAAGTCCTCCTGGGGCAGCTCGCGGAGCACCTCGTCCAGCACGGCGGTGACGGGCGGCGCGCGCACCACCTGCTCGCGGGCGAGCCGGAACAGGCCGGCCAGGAAGTCGCCCAGGATGGCGGGACGTGCGGCGGACCGGGTCGCGCGGATGGCGGCGGCCTCGGCGCTGGCCTCGTCGGAGAAGCGGGACAGGGACCAGAGCGCCCCGAGCGCGGCACCTCGCACGGCGGGCGGGGCGCGGAGATCGGCCATGCGGCGCTCGAACACTGCGGCGGCGTGCGTCTCGTCGAGCGAGAGGGCCCGGCCCGCGAAGCGGAGCGTGTCGCGCAGCGCGGCCATGGCGCGCAGGTGTCCCTCGTCCGCGGGAAGCGCGGGCCCGTCGAGCTGCTCGAGCAGCCAGAGTCCCCGATCGAAGGCCGCCGCGATGACGGTGCCCACCTCGGCCGAGCCCTGGGCGCCGAACAGCACGTCATGGCGCCACACGGAGAGCAGCCGCTCCAGGGCGGTGCCCAGGCGGGTGAGATCCGGCTCGTGCAGGGCCTGCGCGGCCACGCTCTCGAGCACACGCTGCGCCAGGCCCTTCGCGCCGATGAAGAGGCTCTCGGCGAGCAGCAGCGCGAGCTTGCCCAGGTCCGGGCCCGCCGTGCCGAGTGCCTCCTCGAGCCGTCCGGTGGCCGCTCCCTCCAGCGTGGGACCCCAGCCCGAGGCCTCGATGACCCAGGAGATGAAGTCCTCCGAGGGCGAGACCGTCCAGGACTCCTGGAGCACGGGCTCGGTGGGGAAGGTGGGGCCCGCGTCCCGCGTGAAGCCGGGGATGCCGAGCACCCGCAGCCGGTGCAACGTGCGGCTGCGCTCCAGGTGCGCCGGCTCGCGCAGCTCCACGTTCACCTTCCGGGCGCGCCCCTGCGGCCGGAGCTCGTGGGTGGTCAGGGCGCGCTCCACGTCGGCGAGCAGCGGGGGCCTCGGGGTGAGGTCGCTGATGCGGCCCGTGCGCTCGCCCGAGAAGGCGCGCAGCACCTCGGCGAGGAGCGGATCCGTGTCCGGGGAGAGGACGCCGCGCATCGTCCACGGCAGCGCCACGTCGAGCGCGTCCTTCACCAGGGCGGCCGCCATGCCGTCGAGCAGGTCCGAGCGCGCCAGGGCCGAGTGGGCGCGCAGACGTCCGAGTCCCTCGGCCATGACGGAGGTGGCGATCAGGTCCGCCGAGGAGATGTGCTGTCCGCGGCCGCGCAACCGGGTGACGGCGGCGCGGAGCATGTGCTCCGGGGCCTTCTCGGGACCGAGCTCCCACACCGCCTGGTAGAAGGCGGGGGAGGGCATGCCGGACTCGTAGCCGGTGAAGGAGTCCAGGCGGCGGAAGCTGTACGGCACGAGGTAGCTGCGCGCGGACGGGTGGCTCGGCGTCTCGGGGAAGGGGGTGCCCGGCTTCACCGTGGCCCGCGCGAGCACGGGCGCGTGGAAGCCGCCGCACACCACCAGCACGGGCCCGTCTCCCAGGGCCAGCGCGGCCTCCACGTGCGCGAGCATGAAGGCCTCGCGCCGGTGGTCGCTCTCGGTGGCCTCCTCCTCGCCGCGGAACGAGTCGAAGTAGACGCGCAGCCGCTCCGCCAGGGTGTCCAGCTCGCACGGTTGCTCGAAGAGGTGATCCCACAGGGCATCCATCCCCTCCAGGCCCAGCTTGCGGCAGAGCGTCTCGATGAGCCGGGCGGTGCGGCGCTCGCCGTCCGAGTAGCGGTTGCGCACGCCGTGGAAGGACTTGTCCCAGGCGGGCAGGTCCATGAAGCGCACCTGCGCGCCGGCCGCCTTGCCCTCCGTCAGGGCCACCCACTCGGGCGAGTAGGCACAGAAGGGCGTCCACGAGGCATGGGTGCGCGACTCGTCGCGGTAGCTGCTGAAGATGGCCAGCGGCAGCTCGTGCGGGAGGAGCAGCTCGTCCAGGCGGGCGTTCATGTCCGCCGGGCCCTCGATGAGCACGTGGCGGGGCTTCACCTCGCGCAGCGTGTGGGCCACGACGCGGGCACACGCCGGGCTGTGGTGGCGCACGCCGACGACATGGAGGCCCGGAGTCCCCTGCATGCCCACGGTGTCAGCCCGGCAGGAGGTGGCGGGCCTCGTACAGGGCGCGCCATTGGGGTCCGTTGCGGCGCGCCACCCGCTGCTCCAGGTACGCGCGCAGACGCTTGAGATCCTCGGGGCTGTCCTTCGCCGCGGTGCCGGCCAGCGTCTCCACCAGGTCCGCCGCCGAGCCTCCATCCCCGCGCAGGTAGTAGCCGCGCACGCCCACCGCGTGGGCCACCGACACGGCCTCCGCCGTGGAGAGCACCGCCGACAGCCGCTCCATCGCCTGGCCGTCGCTCGTCTCGCCGGCCCGCAGCTCGCGGAACGTGGTGACCAGCACCTCCAGCAGGTCCTCCGAGGGCGTCACTGGCACGCCCGAGCGCTCCAGCAGCCGCTTCGTCTCGTTGCGCACCAGGGACAGCTCGGTGTTGAAGTCGCCGATGGGGAACACCGTCTCGAAGTTGAAGCGCCGCTTGAGCGCCGCGCTCATCTCGTTGACGCCGCGGTCGCGCGTGTTCGCGGTGGCGATGACGTTGAAGCCGTCCCGCGCGAACACCATGGCGTCCTCGTCCTTCAGCTCCGGCACCGCCAGCACCCGGTCCGACAGCATGGACAGCAGCGAGTCCTGCACCTCGAGGGGGCAGCGGGTGATCTCCTCGAAGCGCACCACCTTGCCCTCCTTCATGCCCGTGTAGAGCGGGGCGGGCACGAGCGCGCGGGGCGTGGGGCCCTCGGACACGAGGAGCGCGTAGTTCCACGAGTATTTGATCTGATCCTCCGTGACGGACGCGCCGCCCTGGATGGTCAGCGTGGAGGTGCCGGAGATGGCGGCGGCGAGCAGCTCGGACAGGAGGCTCTTGGCCGTGCCGGGCTCGCCCACGAGCATCAATCCGCGGTTGGTGGCCAGCGTCACCATGGCCCGGTCCACGAGGCTCGGGTTGCCCACGAACTTGCGCTGCACGCCCAGCGACTCGTCTCCGAGGATGAAGCGGCGCACCGCGTGCAGGGACATGCTCCAGCCCGGGGGCTTCGGCGCGTCATCGTGGGCCCGCAGCTTCTCCAGCTCCTCCGCGTGGAGGGTCTCCGCGGGAGGCCGCTGGACGTCCTTCGCCGGGCCGCTGTCGGCCGGGGTGGGGGCGGTGTTCTTCTTCCGGGTCGTCGCCATCGGGAGCACCTCGTACCCAAGTGGGGTGGGACACGCCAGCCTCTTGAGCGCCGCGGGAGACCACGATCTCCCGTTGCTCCACTTGGACAGCTTGGGCGGTTTTTTATTGTTTTACCGGAAGGCGATTCGTGTCATATTCGACGTCGGCCCCCGTGCCTGTCATTGAGCTGAGAGGAGCCCGACGATGCGACGAGTCCAGAAGCGTTCTTTCCTGAGTGCCATGCTCTCCGGGCTGTTGCTGACCGCCTGTGGGGGTGCCCCCGAGGAGGGAGCCGGCGTTGCCGAGGAGCCGACGGGCACCCGGGAATCGGCGATGTGCTCGGTCATGAGCGTGAGCCAGCTGGGCCTGAACGGGGTCAGCTCCTACGGCGGCGTGCTGGCCGGGGCGGGAACCTGGACGACCTCCACCTTCGCCAACGGGGCGTACCTGCTGTTCTACGTCGATGGTGTCGAGCGCAGCAGGCAGGAGTCCTACGGCACCTATGACTCCGTTGCGGGCGTCTACCGGGGAAACTGGTCCTTCAGCGTCTCGGGAATCACCTGCGGCTCACACACCTTCCAGGTGAAGGCCTACCCCATGAACCGCGACAGCGCGGGGCAGACGGAGATCTGCACGGGCAACACGCCCCAGACGAGCTCCCAGACGGTTGTCCAGGCCTGCCCCACGGCCACGCTCTCCTGCTCGCGCGTGTCGACGACCAGCCTCAGCTGCACCGGCGGCGCCAGTGGCGGCACGGGCATCTACACGCCCATGTGGAGGCGGACCATCCGGTACAGCAATGGCACCTCGTCCATTGGCTCCTGGGCCTCGGGGAGCTGGACCAAGAGCTACTCCTGCGCGCAGACGTCCACCCGGGACAACTTCAACAGGCTGGAGATCGACTTCAAGGTCGTGGACGACAGCGGCATGGAGTCGAACGTCGATTTCCACGACGATCTCTGCGGCGCCTGAGCGGCGGGCGCGTCGTCGCTACGGCGCGTCCCGGGTGCGTGACGTCTCCCCGGCCGCGAGCCGCTCGGTCGCGGCGGCGAGGACGGCGAGCAACTCCGCCTCCTTGATGGGCTTGGGCACGTGCATGTCGAAGCCCGCGCTCAGGGCCCGCGCCCGGTCCTCGGCGCGCGCGTAGGCGGTGAGCGCGATGGCCGGGGTGAGCCCGCCCTCCGCGGCGGGCAGGGCGCGGATGCGCTGGAGGAGCTCGTAGCCGTTCTCCCCGGGCAGCCCGATGTCCGAGAGGAGCAGGTCCGGCCGCCACTCCCGGAGGCAGTGGAAGGCCTCGGCCGCGGAGGCCACCGCACGGACCCGGGCGCCGTGGTCTTCCAGCACGATGCGGAGCATCTCCCGCGTGTCCTCCTGGTCCTCCACGAGCAGCAGGCGCAGGCCGGCGAGCACGGAGCGGGCCGGCGGCACTTCCTCCTCCATGTGCGCGGGGACGGGAGGCGGAGCGGCTGGAGTGGGAGCCGGAGGAGCGGGGCGGGGCTCGCGGGGCAGGAGCAGGACGAAGCTCGAGCCGAGGCCCACGCCCGGGCTGTGCGCTGAGACCTGGCCGCCGTGCAGCTCGACGAGGTGGTGCACGATGGCCAGGCCGATCCCGAGCCCGCCATGCGACCGGCGGCTGCTGCTGTCCTGCTGGCGGAAGCGCTCGAAGAGATGGGGCAGGAAGGCGGGGGAGATGCCCACGCCGGTGTCCGTCACCCGCAGCTCCACCGAGCCGTCCAGCGGGCGCAGTTGGACGGTGACGCGGCCGCCCTGGGGGGTGAACTTGATGGCGTTGCTCAGCAGGTTCCACACCACCTGCTGGAGCCGCCCGGCGTCGCCCCACATGGGCAGGGGCTCCTCGCGCGTGTCCAGCTCGAGCCTCACGCCCTTGGTGTCGGCGAGCGGCCGCGTGGACTCGAGCGCGGCCTCCACCACGTTGCGCATGTCCAGGGGCCCGGGCTCCAGGCGGAGCTTGCCGGTGATGATGCGCGAGATGTCGAGCAGGTCCTCGATGACCTGAGCCTGGGCGCGGGCGTTGCGCTCCACCGTGTCGAGGGCGCGGGCGCGCTTCTCCTCGGACAGGCGTCCGGAGCGCAGGAGTTGGAGCCAGCCGAGCATCGCCGTCAGGGGCGTGCGCAGCTCATGGGACACGGTGGCGAGGAAGTCATCCTTGAGCCGGTTGGCTTCCTCGGCCGCCGCATGGGCCGCCTGCACACGCCGCAGCAATTCCATCCGTTCCTGGCCGGCGCGCCGTTGCTCGTCGATGTCGGTGCAGGAGCCGATCCACTGCAGGAGGGTTCCGTCCGCGGCCCGCGCGGGCTGGGCCCGGGCGATGAACCACCGCCAGGCGCCATCCCTGGCCCGGCGCAGCCGGAGCTCGGCCTCCTGGCCGTCGAGGGTGTCCCGCGTCCGCTGCCAGTGCGACAGGACGCGAGCCAGGTCTTCCGGGTGGATCGCGCGCGTCCAGCCGTACCCGAGCGACTCCTCCATGGAGAGGCCGGTGTACTCGCACCAGGGCCGGTTGACGTACTCGCAGGTGCCATCGGGCCGGGACATCCAGGCGAGGTGGGGGAGGGTGTCGGCGAGGAGTTGGAACTGCCGCACCTGCTCGGCCCGGGCCTGCTCGGCGCGCTTGCGCGCGGAGATGTCGTGGACGACCAGGGCGGCGCCCAGGATGTGCCCCTCGGCGAGGATGGGGGCATTGGAGCAGTAGACGGGGATGAACGAGCCATCCCGGTGGATGAAGAGGTCCTCGTGGTCCCGGACGGGCTGTCCCTCGCGCATCACCTGGCCAAGGGGGCAGGTGTCCATGGGGAAGGGGGAGCCATCGGGGTGGTGGTGGTGGACGAGATCGTGGAGGACCTGCCCGAGCAGTTCCTGTCGGCCCCAGCCGAACATCCGCTCGGCGGCGGGGTTGGCGTAGGTGACGAGCCCCTGGGCGTCCATCATGAAGAACGCCTCGACCGTGTGGCTGGCGAGCAGGTGGACGAGCTGACTCTCGTCATCCCAGGGGGCTTTGATGGAATGGCTCATCGAGGCCCCTGGCGAGGAGGTGGACGAGCAGGGCGCCTGGGGAGCTCCAGGGCTGAAGAGGAGAAGCGGGCCATCTGCACCACGTAACAGCGCCCGCCTCCGGGGACTCCCGGGGGCGTTGGGGAGATGGCGCTGGCGGCGCTGGCCGTATAGCAGGGAGGCAGGGGTGGTGGTCGCGAGCCGCGCGTGTCCTGTTGGCGGCAGGACGCTGGAGAGGAAAGGGGCGTGGTGCTTCGAGCGCCCATACCAGTGAGGTAGCCTGGATTCTGGAGCGCCCCATGGCACGGGAAATCGATGTGGAGCAGTGGCGGTCGGAGCTGGTGGATGCCTTCCACTGGGGAGAGCAGGAGAGGGCACGTGCCCTGGTGGCGACATTGCGCGAGGCGCAGCCCAGAAGGGTCCACGGCGTTCTGGAGCAGATGCTCCAGTCTACCGAGGGGAAGGTGCGCCAGGCGGCTGCCTTCGCCTTGGGGGAACTGGGTGGTTCCACGAGCGCCAGACGCTTGGAGAAACAGCTTCTCGTGGAGGAATCGCGAGGGGACTCCGACGCCTCATCCGTCGTGCAGGTCATCACCGAGGCACTTGGGCACCTCGAGAGCACCCGTTCGAGGTCGACCCTCGTACGCAGGCTGAACCGATTGGCCGCTGGAACGCCAGATAGTTCCGACGTGGATGACGTGGTCTACGCCCTCTGGCGCAAGCGGCATCCAGAGTTGCTCCCCGCTGTTCGCGCGGGACTGCAGCGAATCGCCCCGCCTGCTTCCGAGGGTCTGCGGGCCCTGCTTCGCCTGCTGGAGGGCTCTTCGCAAGAGTTGCGGGTGTGGATTGAAGACGAGTCGGTACCCCTTGAGCAGAAGACCAAGGTCCTGACCGTGTTGGATGAGGAGGTGCCAGAGGAACTGGTTCCTGTTCTGCCCTCGTTCATCTTCCTGGCCGCGTCCATGCTCAACATGGCATCTACACGTAAGGGGCAGGAAAGGCGTTTCTGTGAGCGCCTGTTCAACCTGCTGCTCTTACACCGTGAGCGCCTCATCTCCACGCTCCCACCCAAGGCGCGCACGGTGTTACGCGAGGTCTCCCGGAGAATGATTGCGGCCTCGGAGACAGTTCGCAGCATCAAAGCCGCAACTCTCCTCGAGTATGTGGGACAGCGGGAGGACGCCGACCTGCTGGAGGAACACAAGCCCCAGGACGAAGTGCTTGGCAGAGTGTACGAAGAAGCCGCCGAGGTCCTGCGCAAGCTCCCCCATGCTTGATGGGGGTTGTTCCAGACGCACGAGGACGATCGAGTCAATCCCTTTCAGGTAAGGCAAGGAGCATCAAGGTACTTCCTTGAATGGAATTTCCTGGTCTGGCGCCGGGGGCCCACCATGCGCTCAACTCGGTTCCACGCGTCCGTCGATGATGCGGATGGGAGTGCCGTCGAAGCGGGTGATCAGGAACAAGGCGTCGTCCTCGTTGAAGGTGAGGCTCATTTCGCGCAGCAACCCGATGGCTACGCGCTCGCCGAGCAGAACGGACTCGGTGTAGTCGGAGCGCCAGTGGACGCCTGCGGCGTTGCGGAAGAGGGAGATGTTGCTGGCCAGTTTGTTGAGCTCTCCACCGATGGTCATCTGCCCGGCGTCCGCCCCAGTGTAGGACACCAGAGTGGTCCCATCCGCACTGGCGATGAGTGGGTTTTCGATGGGCGCGCTTTCATCGAAGTACGCCTTGAGAAGGGTTGCGCAGGCGCCGGATACGGTGGCGTGACCCGCGCCGTAGGCCGGGTGGGTGGGGCATCCCTCGGGGTAGGCCTGTGGGAGCAGGAAGGAGCCCCAGCGGCTGGGGAAGTATGTGCTGAGCAACCCCGTCGACAGCGAGTTGCGGAGAGACGCGTCGATTGGATAGGTGCGTCGGCTGGGGCTGGACAGGTGGTTGTCGACGCGCCCGCCGAACTCCTCGGGGCGCAACCGCCGGTGCACGCCCCACTTCTGCCACCACACCGCTCGCGCGGCGCGCCCGGACACCTCGATGAGCAGTTGCAGCAGGTGGATGGGCCCGAAGGTGGCGAAGCCCACCTGGGTGCGCGAGTCGTCGACGGTGCCCGGTGGGTCATAGGGGTTGCCCTGATCGCAGGCGAATTCCTTATCCACCTGGGGCCGGCTGGCGCCCATGCCTGTGAGCTGGTTGCCCAGGGGCTCGGAGAGCAGCAGGAAGGCGGCGTTCCAGAACGCGTTCACCACCTGATCGAAGTGAACGAAGTTGGCCCCGTCGCGCAGGTTGCGGATGAAGCGTCGGCGGGTGGTGTCGAACTGGTCCTTGCCCCGATCGTCCCGGCCATTCTGTACGGCGAGTGAGGTAGTCGGCGGCGGCGCCGAGATCGGGGAAGCCCTTCACGGTCCATTGGCGCTGATCGATGACCTGCGTGCCGTAGGTGATGAAGCCTTCGTCGGCATCGCGCCCCTGGCCGTCCGGCTTACGCGGGTCGCTGTTACCCTTCCAGAGGAATTGGGAAACGTAGGGGCCCACCTGGTCACCGGGGAAGATGCCGCGGAAGAGGTTCTGCGCCGTGACGGGCGTGGTTCCGCCGAACGCGGGGAGTTCGGTGCTCAGCGAACGGATGGCGCGCTCGACAATGCTGTTGGCGATGGCTGCCTCGGAGGCATAATTGATGAAGGGCACGTCGCGGGCGAGTGCCATCCAGTACAGCTCACCCATCTCGGCCGCCGTCCCCCGGCTGTCGAAGCGGGGCGCGGGAGGCTGGGTGACGGCCTGGGCGTCCGGGCCCTCCAGGTCGAAGGCGAAGCCGGCCTGGGGATTGGTGAGTTTCACGGCGCCCGAGGGCTGGAGGATTCGCTCGAAGTCACTGGGCGCACGGCTCTCCAGGGCCCGGAGCAGCGTGCCATAGGAGATGGGCTCGGGGTCGCCGACGGAGTCGTGCCGGAGGCCCTTGGAGTAGTTGCCGACAAAGGGCCGGTCCGGGTAGTTGACCTCGTCGTTGTTGTTGAAGTGCTCAGGGTGGGGGCGCTCGGCGGCGAGCTGGGCGGCCTTCTCGCGGGTGCCCAGGGAGGCTAGGCGTCGCTCTTCCACGCGTCTGGACTGGCGGGTGCCCGAGGTGTTGAGCGAATCGAAGATGGCCACACCGGGGAGGGGGGCCACATCGATGCTGCCTGCCATGAGTTCGAGGGTGACGGAGGTGAGGGACAGGGGCGCGGGCTTGTTGAACAGGCTGGTCCAATCCTGTCCGTTGGCCGAGACTTCCCAATGGAGTACGCCCGTGCGTTCGCGCAGGCGCCACCAGCGGTGGAGCTCCGGATCGTAGGGGACGCGTGCGAGCAGCGTGTAGCTTCCCGCCACACCTTGGTAGCAGGACAGGCTCTTGTTGGCGGCATTGAGGTAGACGATGTTGTTGCCATCCACCCTGGCGGCGAGCATGGTTTCGACAGTGGGCGTCGTGAACAGCAGAGCCTGAATGACCTCGACCTGGATGAAGGAGTCGGTCAGGTCGTACCTGGCACTGGAGGAGTACCCCGCGTATCTGGGGGAGGTGGTTTCAGGCCGGCACTCGAGACGCTGATTCACCTCCTGCACCCCTCTGGCAGTGGCCGTCCACTTGGACGTGTCCGTCAGGTTGTCATTGAAGTCGTCAATGAGTTCATGTGCCTTCGGCATGGATTGTCCCCCCATCCTCCTCGGTCGGGTGTGCGCGCATGCCGGGAGAATGTCTTTTGGATTTTGGATCAGGGGTCTGACAAGACTTTGGTTCGAGCCTCGTCTCTGTACTCTTCTGGCATGTAATGGACATCCATGTTCTTGCCATTTTGGTTGCACTTGCAACTCGGCTCGAGGCGTGCTCCACGGAGGGCCGCAGGGCCGCCCGAATTCAGGCTCAGTGCTGGTGGGTAGACTTGGGCGCGTAGACGCGGAGGGTCGCGGGCGCGAGTTCGAAGCACACACACGCTGTGCGAGATGACCTTCGTGGGCTACTGTAGTATGCGGTCCTCACAAGGGAGGGAGGTATCCGTGATTTCGCTCGTTCTGAACGGTAAGATCCCGGAGTCCGAGGATGCGCTCACTGCTGCGTTCTTCGACGCATTTCGGTACAGCCGGGATGCGGAGCTGCTCGGACACATTCTGTCACACGCGAAGCTGTTCGAGGGTAGCTATGCGTTGCCGGCCTTCGATGATTTCGAAGTGGAGCTATGGCCGAACCTCGGCGGAAGGGAGCCGGACGCGTGGCTTGACTTGCGCGCAGGAGGCAGGACCGTTTGTCGGGTGATTGTCGAGGCCAAACTTGGCGCGGAAAAGTCTGGCTTAGGGGTTATTGATCGTGACGCGCGGAGCGGCGATCAGCTCGCTTATTATCTCCTTGAAGCCGTCCGCACCAATGCTGAGCTGCCCTGCGCGCTGCTCTACCTCACCCATCATGGAGCGATGCCACGGGAGTCGCTTCGCGAATCCGCGAGTGTGCTAGCGCAGCACAGTCAAGGAGAGGAGTTGAAGCGACTCTTTTGGTTGTCATGGCGGGATGTTCATGAAGTGATCGTCAATAAGCGCTCGTCGTCCCGCCATCTGGCTGATGTTTGCCAGCTCCTCGAACGCGTACGGATGTTTCGCTTCCGGTCGATTCGACTCGACGAGCAGCTTGGGAGCCTCGGCAGCCCGGACTTTTATACCGAGCCCTTCCGTGACCCGGCTCGGGCTGATCGGTGGCAGAATCCCGACGAGGTCCTGTCCTCACCCGGGTACCCTGGCGGTTTTTACGAGTGGCCTATGGCGCCGCAACTCGTTGGCACCGCCGAGTTCTACAAGGAGAGCAGATGACGCAGGAACAGATGCGCTGGCAGGAGGATGGCCGACGGGCGTTCGACTGGATCGCGAAAGTGTACGCACAGACGCGGGCAGTCTGGGACGATGCGCAGTCCACCTTCGCTGAAGACGGCTGGACGGTCCGGAGCGGGAGCGGATGGGGGGGCGCGGCGATGGGGCTCTCATTGGATCAATGGCCGTTCACATACTTCAAGGCGTTCTGTGTAACGCCGCCGGGTGTGTCCGAGAACGCTGACACTGGAGTCGCCGCGGTGTTTGGCTTTTTCTTCCACGACGGCGTGCGCCAGGGACCTCAGTGCTTTGGCGGTCGAGTGAGTTGGTCGACGGTGGACGCTCATTTGGACCATTGGTTCCTGTTCCACGCGATGGGTGACCAGGGCACGTTCGAACGCTTGATGAGCACAGAACCCGGCATTCGAATCGCCAGACCCACTGGCAAGGGGCAAAGCCGGTGGTCGGGAGCGGATGAGCTCCGTTGGTTTGAACTCCCACTCAGCGCGCTCTCCTCAGCGGAAGTGCTTCAAAATCTGGTCAGGGCGACCCAGGCATTGGTGCTCGGCAATGAGCAGCCAGCAGGTGCGCTCATGCGTACCTTGGAACTGAATCCGACGAAACCATAAGGAACTCTCGCTCTGAGCCTGCCCCGGTACGTGGAGCGGGACGCACGCCCGGTACCTGGAGTGTGACGTGTCCGGCTGCATCCTGTGCTTGCTGCTCGTGTACGGCCTCATGTGCGACACCCAGCGCCACAACCGTTTTGGCGCCCACACGGGGTGACGCGGGCGTGCTCCGCGGGCTTCACTCCCGTGGCTGAAGGCGTCAGGCTCGCCGCCACATGAGTCCCCAGGTCTTCATCTCCTATGCGCGTGGGTCGTCCCTCGAGCATGCGAAGGCGCTGCAGCAGGCGTTGGGCGCGGACGTCGCGTTCCTCGACACGTCGAGCATCGAGGTGGGTGAGCGCTTCCCCTCGGCTCTGGCGGATGCGCTGCTGGGCTCGCGCGTCATCGTCGCCTTCGCCGACGAGCTGTACTTCACGCGGTGGTACTGCTTGTGGGAACTGCGTGCCGCGCTGACTCCGTTCCTTGCGCTCTCGCCCAACGCTCCCGAGGTCGACAAATCCCTGGCGCTCTCGTCCCTCGTACTGGCGCTCCCCGCCTGGGACCCGTCACCCGGTACGTTGGAGCGGCTCCCGCCCCCACTCCGGGCCATGCAGTGGCCGAGGGCCGAGCAGACCGAAGCGCTGGTGCAGTGGATTCGCGCGTGTCTGGCCGGTGAGCCGCCGTCCCTGGAGTCGCGCCTGGAGAAGCTGGGGCGCTTGGAGGAGACCCGTGAGAGCCTTCTCCAGTCGTCCGCCCTCCCGCCTCCGAGGAGCCTCGCGGGCCTGCGGCTCCATCCCCTGGACCCGCCCCCGTCCATCGGCGCGTCCTTCGTGGGTCGCGAGGATGAGCTGTGGAGGATCGACTTCGCGCTCACCTCTTCGCACGTGGGAGAGGGGGCGGGCGCGGCGCTCTCGGGGGCGTTGGAGGCGGCGGGAGGTTTCGGCAAGACGCGGCTCGCCCTGGAGTACCTGCACCGCCTGGGGCCCCTGTGCTTCCCAGGAGGGCTCTTCTGGGTGGACGCGGATGTCAGTGATGAGCGGCTCGAGGAGCAGCACCACGACATCCTCCGCACCCTGAATCCGGGCGTCGAGCCCCTGCCCGAGTTCCGCAAACAGCAGCGCAATGCCGCACGCGAGCTGGCGCAGGCGCTTCACACGGTCTCCGCGAAGGAGCGCGTGCTCTTCGTCGTGGACAACGTTCCGGAAACGCCCCCGGGCCAGAGTCCGAGACCGCTCAAGACCTGGTGCCCGGCGCAGGGCCGGGTTGCGTTACTTGTCACCTCTCGCGTCCGGCGCTCCCTGGGCAACGAGGGTCTTCAGTCGCTCCCCGTGCCCACGCTCGCGCCGGACGCGTCCGTGGCCTTGCTCACACAAGGGGTGGATCGCTCCAGCCTGGGCGCCCAGGACTGGCACTTCATCGCGGACTGGGTCGGGCACCTCCCGCTGGCCTTGGAACTGCTGAACCGAGCGATGCATGCCAGCGCCATCACTCCGGCCGAGTTGTTCGAGAAGTCGCGGCACGTGGGCCCCACGTTGGAATTGGACCAGCAGATGGAGGCCCTGCGCCCGCACATTCCGGAAGGACAGCTACGGGGCGTCACCGAAGCGCTCTCCATCTCTTTCGAACGCCTCACCCCAGAGGCACAGCGGGCAGCCGAGTTCCTCGCGCACCTCTCACCCGCCCCTATTCCCATTGCGTTGCTCGACCTCATGAAGCCGCTCTTCACCCCGCCGGTCCGGAGCATGATAACGGTGCGCTCCTTCGTCACCGGAGCGACGGGGGGCCGGGTGCCCATGTTCGGAGCCATGCATCGGGTGCTCGCGGACTTCATCCGCAGCCGCTCGCAGAACTCTATGCTCATGATGGAGGCAGCGGGGACGGTGCTCGCGCGGTTCATGTCTCCTGCTCATTCCGAGAATCCGGAAGCGTGGCCCTTGCTGGAAGCCTTCGCTCCCCATGCGGAGTGGCTCTTCGAGCGATTGAAGGCTTCCTTGATGCCAGCGATCGGTGTGGACCTGGGTTCCAGGCTGGGGACCTTCCGGGCGATACGGGGGTGGGTGAGGCTGGCGGCGGAGCTCCGTCAAGCCGTCGCGGAGCGAGCCCGCGAGTCCCTGGGCGAGGAGCACCTCGCCACCCTGAGTGCGGATTGCGATCGCGCGGAGTCCTTGCGTCAACAAGGGCGCCCCCGGGAAGCGCGGGAGTTGCTGGAGAAAACGCTCCAAGCGCATCTGCGGCTCCTGGGGGAGGACCATCCCGGCACGCTCATCTTGATGAACAATCTTTCCCTGGCGCTGGCGGATTTGCATGACCCGGGTGCCCGGCCCCTCGCGGAGCACGTGCTCGAGGCGCGCCTACGGCTTTTGGGAGAGGAGCACCAGGACACCCTCCATGCGATGAACAACCTCGCCACCATCCTCTGGGACCTGGATGATGTGCAGGGCTCTAGAGCCTGGCATGAGCGTGTCCTGTCCATCCGGCAGCGTACGCTCGGAGAGACGCATCCTCTCACCTTGTTGTCGAAGACTGCCCTCGCTACCACGATTCGGAAGCAGGGTGATCTCGGCACCGCGCGGGCCATGCAGGAAGCCCTACTCGAGGCCTATCTCCGCGTCATGGGAAAGACGCACCCCGAGACGCTGGTCGCGATGAAGAACCTCGCGACCACCGCGTACTTCCAATCGGACCTCGCGAGGGCGCGCGAACTCCAGGAGGAGGCGCTGGTGCTCTCCAGTCAGGTACTCGGTGCGGAGCATCCCTCCACCCTCTCGTTGATGACGGATCTCGTCCATACACTCGAGGTGCAGAAAGACCAGAAGGGCACTCGCGAACTTCACGAGCGGATCCTGAGCCTCCGCCGTCAGAGGTTGGGTGAGCACCACCCCCAGACACGCGACGCATGGGCCGATTTCTCCTCGTTTCTGCGGGAGCAGCGGGACTTCAAGGCCCAGCAGGAACTCCATGAGGAAGGCGTTCGAGCCCTCGAGAAGGCCATTGGGCGACGGGCCCCCGACACGGTCTTCATGGCGTGGGGCCTCTTCGTCGCCTTGAATCTTCAGGACAAGACCGAGCAGGCTCAGCAGGTCCTCGACCAGTATCTCCGCTGGCTCCTGAAGGAGTCTCCGGCTTCGCTCGAAGATTCAACCCTCCAGCAGATCCGCGAGCAGCTCGTCAGGCTCTCGCGCGAAGTGCCGAAGTATCGCTGCTGACGGACAGCGGGAGTGCGAGCGGCGTGCTCCCCGCGACAGGGGGGCTGCTCCTCCAAGCAGGAACGGAGGAGGCGAGCGTGGCGCTCGAGGCAGCGGCCGGCAAGGAGCTGCAGAAGGAGTGGACGTCGCGAGTGGACTGGGCGCAACTTCTGAGGAAGACGTTCGACTTCGACGTGTTCGCCTGCGTGAGATGTGGAGACCGGCGGAGTGTGTTGGCGTACCGCTCGCCTCCGGATTTGGTCCAAATTTGGTCCGACAAGCACCGATTTGGTCCCCCAAGGCGATCCGCGTCTCCTCGTTAGGAGTGAGTTCGACTCAAGGCGGCGGGCAACCTCTATTGGACGCGGCGGGACTCGAACCCGCCGGTCGTCCATCTGCCTCGAATCAAGAGGGCCGCAGCCCCTCGAGATCCCTCACCAGCTCGGAGAAGAGGATGGGGTCGAGCGTCCCGAGCGGGTACGTGCCTTCCTTCCCCCAGGTGTTGGGCTTGCGCACCGTGACGGTGCCCAGTGTCTGCTCGGGCGACTCGGAGAGCATGCCCGTGTAGAGGCCGGGGTCGAGGTCCAGCTCGATCATGCGATCCGGACCGAGGTGCTTCTCCATCCAGCCCACCACGCCCCCGTCCTGCGGAGGACCCCGGCGCCAGCCGCGCGTCTCGAGCCCCAGCACCTTGCCGGTGTTCACCTTCAGCCCCTTCACGCGCACCAGCTCCGTGCCCGTGCGCTCTTCCGCCGTTGGCGTGTAGATGGGGCGGCCCAGCTGCGCGAACGGTTGCAGCAACTGGTAGTCCGCGAAGATCTGCCCCCACGCCCCCGCTTGAGCATCCAGCTCCAGCGCATGCGGAATCCCCACGCTCGCGTCATCGGCGAGCGCCCACGTGTCCTCGTTCACGTCCGCGAAGGTCCGGTCCTCGGCGACGCGGAAGGTGGCCGCCAGCTTTCCGTCCGCCGTGTAGCTGCCCCACACCAGGCGGCGCACCACGTGGATGAGCAGCGGGTGCTCGACGAAGAACTGACGGAACGTCTCCGCGCTCCAGCGGCGCCGGGCGCACATGGCCAGCTCCATGCGCAGCACCTGGAGGCCCGCGGCCGCCTTCGCGTCCTTCTTGAGCGCCTTCCACCGCTCCTCGGCCGCCTGGGCCTTCCCGGCGTCATCCTTCTTCGTGGGCTTGGGCAGATCCTTGAGCCGCGCCCCCGTGGCGTCCTTCACGAACGGTTTGAGCTGCTCGTCGAAGCCCACCGTGAAGGTGCGCTCGCCGAAGTCCAGCGGCAGCGAGCCGTTCTCGTCCAGCCCCAGGTCCGGCACGAGCCGGTCGGCGAGCTCGTCCCGGGTGAGGCCCCGGGCCTCGGCGATCTGTTCGATCTTCTCCCGCGCCTTCTCCTGGAGCCCCTTGAACTTCACCTTCTCGGCGATGCCGTTGAGGTAGATGAGCGTGACGTCGGTGCCGATGGTGGCGAGCACGTCCAGTCCCGTGACGGCGCGCGCGTGGGCCGCCTCCCCGGGCCACTGGCGGATGAGCGGCGCGAGCTTCCGCGCGGACTCGTCGTCACCCAGATGGCCGAGCGCCTGGAAGGCCCAGGCCTCCTTGCTCGGCGCCCCCGCCACCATCCACGCCTCGAAGAGGCCCCAGGCGAAGCGGGCGAGACTCGCCGGCTCACACGCGGCCTTCACCTGCGCCAGGCCGGCATAGGGCTCCTCGAGGGAGGAGATGGCCAGGCACATCCCGAGCGTCTCCACGGCCGCGACGGGCAGCTTCGCCGAGCGATCGGCGAGCAGCGGCCGGGGCAGGCCTCCCGGGGTGAAGAAGCCGGGCAGCCTCGGCAGCTTCTGGGGGAAGAGTTGCAGCGGATCGAACGCGAGCACCTGCGCGGCCGCCTCGCGCACCTGGGGCGAGACACGGCCGGCCACGTCGAGCACGGTGGCCTCGTGTCCGTTGCTGGCCAGCAGGCGCAGCGCGGCGCAGGCGGCGTCCCTGGCCTTGCCCTGTTTGCCGAGTGCGACGGGGAGCAGCCCGGCGGTGGCGTGCTCGGGGTGGCGGAGCAGCCAGGCGCGGGCGTGGTAACGGGCCTTCTTCGAGCCCACGAGGGCCTCGGCCACCTGCAAAGCGAGCCGCGAGGCGCCGAAGGGCAACAGCAGGCGGAACGACTCTCCTCCCTTCGCGTTGACGTTCAGGCGCAGGGAGGGGAGCACCGCGAGCCCGAGGTGCGCGGCGATGGCGGGCAGCCAGCCCTCGTCTCCCCATTGGGTGGGCACGAAGTGCGCGAGGTAGTGGTGGGCGAGCTCCTCGGGGGCGTACGCGAAGAAGCTCGCCCGGGGCTTCGCCGTCTCCGGGGGCAGGGTCTTGCGTACCCCCTCCCACTGCGCCGGGGTGTATTTCGAGTACTGCTCGCCGTATTCATATGGCCCCGTCTCCTGGGACCACGCCTCGCGCTCTCCCTCGCGCCACACCATGGCATCGGGAAGCGCGGGCGGCGTCACGTCCGCGAGGACGGGGAGGGTGGCGGGCTTGCCCGTCTTCCAGGGCGGATGGGCGAGCACGGGCGGGAGCTGGCTGGGACTCGCCTCGGGCACGTCGGGGCCGGCGGACCCCGCCTGGAGGCTGGTGACGAGCTTGCGCGCCTCCTCGGACAGCGCGGGCAGCTCGGCCCGCACGGCCTCGGGGGCGCGGCGCACGAGGGTGGTGAGCACCGTGCGCTGCGCCTCCGCTTCCTTGCCGCGCTGGGCGGCCCTGGGCACCAGCAGGCGCAGCGCGCGGCCGGGCCAACGCAGCGCCGCCTCGAGCGCGAAGGGCGTCACCTCCTTGTCGAGGTGATCGAGCAGGAGCGTCATCGCCTCGTCGGTGTTGAGAACGGAGACGAGCTCCGCCCAACCCCGCCGGCTCTCGGCGTTGGAGTACTGCAGGGTGTCCATGTTCCGCAGGAGCACCAACGCGTCCACGCCCACGCCGTCCAGCAGCGAGGGCAGGTAGTCCCGGGTGTAGTAGCCGCCGAGCAGGTACAGCCCCTGGAGGTGGGGCGCCACGAGCTCGAGGGTGGCGCGGTCCGAGATCGAGCAGAGGAAGAGATCGCTCTGCATGTCCGGCTGTGGGTTGTAGGCCTCGGCCTCGGCGCGGACCCAGGCCTTCTCCGTGGGGAAGAGGAAGGCGGCGCCGGCACGCTGCTCGGCGGTGGCCTGCTCCTGGAGGGCCGCGGCGGCGTCACGGGCGGCCGCGTAGCCCGCGTCATCGGTCTGGGTGGCGAGCAGGGCGCGCAGCCGGGGCAGCCCGCACAGCTCCCCCCGGAGCAGGCTGTTGAACCAGTCCGTCCCCGGGCCCTGTTTCACCTCGGAATTCGAGCCCGAGCCGTCGAGGTGCATCGCCAGCGACAGGAGTACGGCCCGCGTCGCATGGGCGGGCCCTCCCAGTGAGAACAGCAGGTCGACGGTGGCATCGATGTGGGGCGTCTTGTCGTTGTAGTTCGCCTTGTGCTGCATGAAGGCCAGGAGGATGGCGTCCTCCTCGGGAGTGCCGATGGCGGGCTCCGTCCCGTGCAACCGCGCCGCGAGGGCCCTCGTCTGCGCGCCGAACCTGCCCTTGTCGTGCCCGGGCCCCCCGCGGTTCGAGAACGTCTCGCGGGCCGAAGCCCAGGCCTTCTTCACGGAGACGAGGGGACGGACCGGAACCGCCAGCCCGCCTCGCCGCGGGTGCACACGCCGCATGAGCGACTCGCTCCAGGCGATGGGTGCGTCGGTGTTGGAAGGCACCGGTGCCGCTTTCCAGAACTTCTTCGAAGAGCCCTCGACGAACTCGAAACGCCGCATGCCTCTCTACCCTCCGGAGGGGGGCGACAGTAGCGCGCTCCCACTCCGGAAGTGGAGGCCGTTGTGGCCGCCGTCAGTCGTTGCGAGCGCCCGCGAGGATCCACGAGCGGATGCGGGTGAGCTGGCCGGGGTTGTTGTCGAAGTAGTCCGTGTTGCCCTGAGGCATCCTTCCGCCGCAGGCGGTACCGCTGATCTTCTTCACCAACAACGAGTCGTTGGGATCGTTCGGCACCACGCGCGTGGTTCCACCGCAGCCGGCGGGGTAGCTGCCGGTGCCAGCGGCGTTGACGAGGGAGGCGTAGGAGTTGCTCGCTCGCAGGTCCAGGCCTCGGGGGCTGCTATGGCAGTTCGTGCACTGCGCGTCCCAGATGGGCTGGATGTCCCGGGCGTACTGGGGGACGCCGACCTCCACGGCCAGCGTGCGCGTCACGGACTCGGTCCCATCGGAGACGGTGACCTGGAAGGTGTAGGTCGTGGCCGTGGTGAGCTCGGGCGAGAGCCACTGCGTCCCGGCGGCCGTCGGCGCCGTGAAGGTGCCCTGGCCCGCCACGCTCGTGCTCCAGGCGTAGGTGAGCGTGTCCCCATCCGGATCGGTCGCGCCGATGGAGAGGGTCACGTCACCCGCGATGGCCGGGGTGGCGACGGTGATGGCCGCGTCCACGGTGGGCGCGCGGTTGGGGGCGGCCACGTTGGCCACCGGCACATCCACCGAGGCCTGGGCCGAGCCTCCCTTTCCATCCGAGACCGTCACCTGCAGGGTGAACGTGGTGTTGGTGGCGATGGCGGGCGCCGTCCAGGTGCGGGTCGAGCCGGTCTCGCCGCCGAACGTCCCCGCCGGAGTCGCGGGGTTCAGCTGCGTCCAGGTATAGGTGAGCGCATCCCCATCCGGGTCGCTGGCGGTCACCGAGAGGCCGGTGTTCGAGCCCTCGTTGATGGAGGCCGGCGTGGCGAGCACCTGGGTGATGATGGGGGCGATGTTGGACGGCTGCGGATCCGGACCGTCATGACCCGGGAACCAGTCGCAGCCGGCGCCGCCCAGGCTCAACAGCATGATCGCGTACAACGACTTCTTCAGGGGAAAAGCGTGCATGAATCGTCCTCGTTCTCGGGCCCCCCTTGGGGGCGCCCGGACTTTCGACTATCGCACGCGATTCCCACAGTTCCGAGGGCTCAGCCCTGCGGCACGGACCAGCTCCCCGTCCACTCGGTGGGCTTGTCCGGGTGCAGCGAGGTGACCTTGTAGTTGCAGTGCTTCTCGCCGCTCGGGTCCGGGCTCCGGATGGTGTAGAGCGGAGAGAGGCGCGAGCCGCGCTCGGCACCGGCGTACTGCACGTCGTACTCCTTGCTGGTGGTGCTCGTGCTGGTGGTTTCTCCGCGCTCGGTCTTGCGCGTCGTGGTGCACTGGGCCTCGAACTTCACCCGCCAGGTGCCCTTCTCTCCCACGCGCGGCACCTTGAGCTCGGCGCGCATCATGTACTCGCCCGGCGGCAGCTCGTCGACGCTGGTGCCGAGGAACTCCTCGCAGTCGCGGCCCTGGCCCTTGCAGATACCGATGCTCTGTTCGTTGTACGGCTGCACGCCCTCGCGCACGTCCGACAGCAACGGCCCCACCAGGCCCTGCTCGAAGGACGTGAGCCCCGCCGAGCCGCCCGGTGACGCCGCAGACGTGGAGCAGTCCGCCGTACCCGCCGTGCCTCCGCCCTTGCACGCGATGAGCGCGCTCGCCGTGGCAACCAGGATGAATGATGTCCGCATGTTCCCCCCCTCGTGACGTCGTCGTTGAATGCCGGACGCTCTTAACACGACGGCACCCGGGGCGGGCTGTGAAGGAATTCACACGTGACCGCGCGTACTCACGTAGTGTGGCCGGCCACCCCGCACCAGGGGGGGACAGGGCCCTCGTGCGGGCCCGCTTTCCTCCACCAGGTACATCATCTCAGGAGAAAACGCATGGACGCTCCAGTGTCGTTCCGTCTCAACCCGAAGGGTCCAGCCGCCGCACGCTATGCCGCTGGCAAGGTCCCGATGACCACGCTCATCGAGGACTACATCCACGAGCGACTCGACATCGAGGGGGACTTCCGCGCCTTCATCCGCGAGCGGCACTCGGTGGCCGACTACAAGTTCGTCGCGGATCACTTCAAGTTCCTGCTCACCAACTTCCTGCCCGAGGTGCTCATCCACTCGCAGGAGCAGGACATCCGCATCGGCCGCGAGCACTACGATCGGGGCAACGACTTCTTCGGCTGGTTCCTCGGGCCGCGGATGATCTACACGTCGGGCTTCTTCACCTCGCCCAACCAGACGCTGGAGCAGGCGCAGGATCAGAAGATGAAGCTGGTCTGCGACAAGCTGCAGCTGCAGAAGGGCGAGCGCTACCTCGACATCGGCTGTGGCTGGGGCACGCTCGTGGCGACGGCCGCCAAGGACTACGGCGTGGACGCGACGGGCATCACCATCGCGGAGAAGGGCGCCGCGTACGGCACGGAGCAGATCCAGCGCATGGGGGTGAGCGAGCGCGCCCGCATCCTCACGCTGGACTACCGTGACATCCCCGCCGGCCCGTACGACAAGATCTCCTGCCTGGAGATGGCCGAGCACGTGGGCGTGCGCAAGTTCCAGGACTTCATGAAGCAGGTGTACGGGATGCTCGCCGACGACGGGCTCTTCTACCTGCAGATCGCCGGGCTGCGCGCCAAGAAGGGGACCCTGGGTTTCCACTTCGAGGACCTGGTCTGGGGCCTCTTCATGAACAAGTACATCTTCCCGGGCGCCGATGCCTCCATGCCGCTCTCCTTCGTGGTGAGCAACCTGGAGACCGCGGGCTTCGAGATCCACAGCGTGGAGAACGTGGGCATCCACTACTCGCTCACCATCTCGCGCTGGTACGACAACTGGATGGCCAACCGCGCCGACGTCGTGAAGACCTACGGCGAGTGGTGGTTCCGCCTCTGGCAGATGTTCCTCGGCTGGTCCGTGGAGATCGCCGCCCAGGGCGCGTCCACCTGCTTCCAGGTCGTCGCCAACAAGAACCTCGACGGCTTCAACCGCCTGCGGTGGATCGGCGCCACGAACCTGGGTGAGCGCGACCTGAAGTCCAAGTAGGACGTGGGCCGGGGAGCCCCGCCCTCAGAGGCGGGGATCCTCGCACTGCATGGGCAACTCGACGGTGAAGGTGGCGCCCTTGCCCTCGCCGTCGCTCTCACAGGTGAGGCTGCCGGCCATCTCGATGGCGGACAGCGCGCTGATGTGCAGCCCGAAGCCGTGGCCGTTCTTCCGGGTGGTGAAGCCTTGGGAGAAGAGGCGTCCCAGGTTCTCCGCGGGGATGCCCAGGCCATTGTCGGCCACCTGGATGCGCAGCCGGTCGTCGGGCGCGGGCGCCACGCGGATGGTGATGCGCTTGTCCGGCCTGCCGCTGTCGATCAGCGCGTGCCGCGCGTTGCTCAGCAGGTTGAGGATGATCTGCAGCAGCTTGTGCCGGTCCAGGAGGATGGGCGGCACGTCCGCGTACTCGCGGTGCACTTCAATCCCATGGCGGGAGAAGGAGACGGACTGCAGGCGCAGGGCGTCGTCGATGAGCCGCGTCACCGACATCAGCTCCACCATGCCGGCGAAGCGCGCGTGCTCCTGCTGCATGCTGACGATGGATTTGACGTGCTCGAGCCCCTCGGTGAGCGTCCGCTGCTCGTCCAGCAGGGCCTGCTGCTCCTCGGTGAGCTGGTCCGCCAGGGCGATGAGGTAGGCCGGGAGCTGCCGGCCGCGTGGATCCGTGGCGAGGAAGGTGCACAGGTCCGCGGAGTGCTCGCGCAGCAGCTCCGCGGAGCGCACGAGCCCGCTCACCCGGAGGTTGCGCAGCCGCTCGGTGACGAGGTTGGCCGAGACGTTGACGCTGTTGAGCGTGTTGCCCACGTTGTGCAGCAGGCCGGTGGCCACCTCGGCCATGCCCGCGTGGCGCGAGACATCCAACAGGCTGCGGTGCATCTCGCTGAGCTTGAGCTCGGACTCCTTGCGCTCGGTGATGTCCCGCCCGAAGAGGTTCACCCCCAGCGGCCGGCCATCCTCGCCGAAGACGGGGTTGTAGGAGATGTCGAGCACCTGCTGCGTCCGGTCCCCTCGCACATAGGAGTCCTCGTGCCTCACTCGCTGCCCGCGGAGCGCCTTCTCGAGGACCTGCCGGAAGCCCTCCTGGTGCTCCGGGGGGGCGTGGAGGAGGAAGGGCTCGCCCGGCACCGGCTCCAGCCCGTAGCGCTCACGGTAGGCGCGCCGCAGCGCCGAGTTGGCGAGGATGAGCCGCCCCTCCACGTCCACCGAGCACACATGGTCCTCGGTGTTCTCGATGAGGCTCTGCAGCTTGCGCTCGCTCTCGCGCAGGGTGCGCAGCGCCTGCTCGCGCGCCGCGTGGGCCTGGTTGCGCGCGGACGTGTGCAGCCAGCTCATCGCCCAGATGCTCATCATGCAGAGGGCGGCGCAGATGTCCACGATCCACAGGTTGCCCGCGTGGAGGGGCTCGGACGTGCGGGCGAGGAAGTGGATGGGGTGGATGAGGCCCACGAACAGGGCCACCGGCACGGTGAGGATGAACCCCAGCCGCGCCCCCATCAGGTACACCGACATCGCGGGCAGGAGCATGCTCGCGGCATGCGAGGCCGAGAAGGGCCGGGTGCTGGTGATGCAGGTGAACACGAATGCGGTGGCGATGGCCGAGCAGATGATCAGCGCGGAGAGCTCGTGGGAGGAGCGCCGCCGCAGCAGCACCAGCGCGGCCGTGTTCATGGACAGGGAGAAGAGCCCGATGGACGCGTGCATCAGCGGCTGGGGGCTGACGGGCAGCGCGAGCAGCACCACCAGATCCAGCAGCATCAACCCCAGGGCGATGCAGACCAGCAGGCGGCAGCGGATCAGATCCTCCGGGGCGGCCCGGCGCAGCGGCTTCGACAGGAAGACGTCCAGCCGCGAGAGGATCCACCCCCCCAGCCGCTGATTCCAACGCCCCTGTCCATGGGGCCTCGCGGACTCCGCGATCGTTTGTCCCGCCTGGATGGTGGAAGTGCTCGACATGACGAAGGTACGTCCCCCACGCCCGCGCTCCGCGAGCGGCCTGTCCACAACCATACACCGCCAGCGTGAAGGACTTCGCCACTCCGTTGCGGATACCCCATGGGGGCGTGCCTGCCTGGAGCGCATCCGGGGAGTCTGCTCCCCGAGGCGATCTGTTCCGCATCCAAACCTCCGGGGCAGGTCTTCCGTGCGAGATGCGCTCGCCTGCTCGATATTAGGGCGGTGATGGGGGGAGGTAGCCCGGGAGGGGCGTTGCACATGAGGCGTGAGAACGGCGCCGATCCGGGAGAGGTCGGGGCCGAACTGGAACTGGAGCGGAGACTCGGACTGGTGACACCAGCCGACAGTGTGCGCGGGATGTTCTTCCGCAGCGTGCTGGAGGTGATGTGGGCGCTGGGGGACGAGGCTTGCGTGGAGCACTGCGTCGAGGTGTGTGGGCGGCGGAAGTTCGCGGACTTCACGTGCTACCCGGCGAGCGACTTCCTGCGGCTGTTGTGGACGGCGGCGCGGTTGCTGGGCAACGGGTACGGAGACTTCCCGGGGGCGATGCGGGCGCTGGGGCGCCGGGCCGCCACGGACTTCTTCGCCTCGGCCACGGGCAGGCCGTTGCAGGCGCTGCTGGCGGGTCATCCGAAGAAGCTGCTGGACAGCCTGCCCATGGCCTACGCGGCGGGCGCGGCCAATGGGGGCCAGTGCGTGGTGGCGTGGGCGCAGTCGGGCAGCGCCCTGGTGCAGTTGGATCGGGACTTCCTCCCCCGCGCGTACGTGGAGGGGGCGCTGGTGGCGGCGCTCGAGGTGGTGGGCACGCGCGAGCCGCGGGTGTGGAGCCGGGTGCTGGGGCCGCTCTCCTGCGAGTACGTGTTGTCCTGGGGGTGAGCCGGGAGGAGCAGGTAGGATGGGGGCATGCAACTCGGTATCCCCCAGGCTCCCCGACGCGTTCCCCTCTCGAAGGTCCCCGGTGCCATGGCCCGGCTGGTGCGTGTGGCGCTCCTGGGGCTGGGGCTGATGGCGGTGCTCGGCGCGGGCGCGAGGGCCCTGGGCCGCTTCGTGGTGGAGGAGCAGGACTTCCTCTCGCGCGCCCAGGAGCTGGAGGGCCAGCTGGCGGCGTCGACGCTGCCCCCCCGGGGCGAGCGCGAGGGCGCCGAGGCCACGCTGGAGGTGCTCTACGCCGTGGGTGAGGTGCGGTACTCGGCCAGTGGAGTTCGCACGCATGCCGAGTACGCCGAGGGCCTGGGACCGGGGGCGCGCGTCCTGCTGCTGGTGGATCCGCTCGTGCCGGACAAGCCCCGGGAGGCGGGGTATGTGCGCGCGCGCGCGAAGACGCTGGGGCTGGTGCCCTGGGGCCTGGGACTTGGAGCGCTCGTGGGCGTGGGGCTCTTCGTGCGGGAGCTGCGGCGGACGCTGCGCGCGGAGCTGGAGCCGCTGCGCAAGGGGATGCTGGTGTGGCTGACCCCGGAGGGCCCGCTGCCGGAGTCGCGCCGGGAGGTGCTCTTCCCGGCCAGCTTCCGGAAGGAGGATCAGAAGCACACGGTGCGCGCGCGCCTGCGCTCGGGCCGGGCGCCGGTGCGCAATGGAGACAAGGTGCTGGCCGCGGTGCTGTCCTCGTTGCCCGGCGAGGCCCGGGTCATCGACGAGCAGTTGGCACGCTCCTTGGGGTGGATCCGCTGAGGGGGGCGAAAATTTGCGGGGGCAGGGGGGCCGTGACACACACCTGTAGCCCTCTTCGTCCTTGGAGGACCGACCATGCTCCCGCGCCTCGTCCTGCTCCTGGCTGTGCTGTCGCCGATCGCCACCCAGGCGAAACGGGATCCGGCCGAGACCGCCTACCAGGAGGCGCGTCGGTCCTACTACGCCCTTAAGGATGATGCCGCGCGGCGCAAGCTGCGCCACAACTGGCTCAACGTGGCGGCCCGGTTCGAGGCCGTGGCGAGCAACCATCCGAAGAGCCCTCGGGCCCCGGACGCGCTCTACACGGCCGCGGAGCTGCTCAGCGAGCTGAGCCGCATCTCCTTCGTCCCCGAGGATCAGCAGGCGGCCATCGCCGACTACACCCGCGTGGTGGAGTCCCACCCGAGGCACCGGCTGGCGGACGACGCGGCGCTGACGCTCGCGCGCATGTACTTCGAGCGGTTGGATCAGCCCGAGGCCGCGCGCCGCGTCATCACCGGCAGCCTCAAGGCCAACCCCAAAGGTGATCGCGTCCGGGACCTGAAGGCGCTGCTGGCCTCGCTGCCGCCGCCTCCCGCGCCCAAGACGCCGGCCCCTCCGCGCGAGAAGGCCCCGCCCGCCGTGGCCTCCACTCCGTCGTCCAAGCCGGCCTCCGAGCCGCTCCCGGTGATCCGTGTCGAGCTGTCCAAGTCGGCCGAGCCGCAGCCCGCGCCCGCGCAGCAGACCGTGGCCTCCGCGACGGCGGGGGAGCGGACGGGTGGCTCGCCGCTGATCGATGCCATTGGCCGGACGTCGAGGGAGCCCGCTTCCACGCAGCAGGCGCCGCAGCCGGGGCCCGCTCCGGAGCCGAAGCCGGCGGTGGTGGAGCCGGTGAAGGTGGCCGAGCAGCAGCCCGTGAAGCCGGCGGTGGTGGAGCCGGCGAAGGCGGCCGAGCAGCAGCCCGTGAAGCCGGCGGTGGTGGAGCCGGCGAAGGCGGCGGTGGTGGAGCCGGTGAAGGTGGCAGAGGAGCAGCCCGTGAAGCCGGCGGTGGAGCCGGTGAAGCCGGCCGTGGAGCCCTCGAAGACCGAGGTGCTCGCGTCGAACAAGCCCATCACCGCCCCGGTGGACGAGCATGTGGCGCAGGCCCGGCTCAAGGCGGTGGCCAAGGTGTCCGGCAAAGCCGAGCTGACGCTGGCGGAGCAGCTCGGGCTGAAGGTGCGCCGGGTAGTGATCGACGCGGGACACGGCGGGCATGACACGGGGGCGATCGGCCGCAAGGGGACGCAGGAGAAGGAAGTGACGCTGGCCATCGCGCAGAAGCTGGCGCGCGAGCTGCGCGATCGGGGCCTGGAGGTGATGCTCACCCGCGAGGGCGACCGCTACCTCAAGCTGGAGGAGCGCGCGCGCATGGCCAACGAGATGCGGGGCGATCTCTTCATCTCCATCCACTGCAACTCGGCGCCCACCTCGAAGCTGCGCGGCATCGAGACGTACACGCTCAACACGTCGGCGGACCGTTACTCCATCCGCCTGGCGGCGCGTGAGAACGCGTCCTCGGAGAAGGGCATCAGCGATCTGCAGTTCATCCTCGCGGACCTGGCCACCAAGGCCAACACCGAGGAGTCCACGCGGCTGGCCACCCGGGTGCAGAAGAACCTCGTGAGCCACCTGTCCAGCGGCTACAAGGGCGTGAGGGATCTGGGCACGAAGGAGGCGCTCTTCTACGTGCTACTGGGCGCGAAGATGCCGGCCATCCTCGTGGAGACGTCCTTCCTGTCCCACGCCGAGGAGGAGAGCCGTCTGGCCTCGGACAAGTACCAGGAGGACGTGGCCCAGGCCATCGCCCTGGGCGTGGAGGACTTCCTCGGCCGCCGTCAGCTGGCCAAGGTGCAGGTGGACTGAGATCGTCAAGAAGGGCCGAGCGCGCTCAATTGAGCACGCGGCGGGTCTCGCCCCGGTCCTGGGTGTCCGGGACGGGAGGCTGGCGGGCGATCTGCTCGCTGGCGGCCTGGAGCACCTTCTCCCGCGCGCTCTCGGGATCCCGGAAGAAGTGCGGCGTCCACAGCCGCACCAGCTTCCAGCCCTGGCCCTCCAGGATGGCCGTGCGGAACAGATCCCACTCCACGGGGTCCGCCGCCTTCGGGTAGCGCGTGCCATCGCACAGCACGCCCACCGTGACGTCCCCGGCGCGGCGGGGATGGTGCAGGGCCACGTCCACGCAGAAGCCGTCGTTGCCCCAGTGTACGTCCGAGGACACGCCGTGCGTCCGCGCCAGATCCGTCGCCAGGGCCCTCGCGAAGGCCGAGCCCGCTTCCGTCTCGCGCTCGTGCACCACCGGCTCCGGCCGCTCCCGTGTCTCCTCAGGCTGTCCGGACTCGCTCGCGTACTGCTCCGTGAGCCGCTCGGCGTATTGGAGATAGGCGAAGAGCAGCCAGCCTCCGTTCGGCTTGCGGCCCTGCTCCACTGGAGGCAGCGCCGAGTACACCTCGCGCGGGATGGACGTCACCAGGTGCACCTGCTGCCGCGCCCGCGTCACCAGCACGTTCAACCGCCGCCCTCCGCCCGCGCTCCCCAGCGGTCCGAAGCGCCGGTAGAAACGGCCCTTCGCGTCGGGACCGTACGTGGTGCTGATGATGATGTGATCCCGCTCGTCACCCTGGACGTTCTCCAGGTTCTTCACGAAGAGCCCCTCGAACGAGCCCTCGCCACGCCGCACCCGGGCCGCCGCCAGCTTCGCCGCGAAGTCCGCGTCCGCCGCCGCCAGTTCCTCCAGCACCTCGGTGATGGCATCGCGCTGCGTCAGGTTGAAGCACGCCACGCCGATGGACGGCGGCTCCGGCTGCGAGAGCAGCTCCTTCACCAGCGCTCCCACCGCTCGCGCCTCCACCACGTTCACCCGCTTCTCGTACAGGCCTCTCGCGTGGAGGAGCCGCAGCGGCGCGTGCTCCACCCGGTTGGACGGGTGCCCCGGAATGGCTTGCAGCCGCGAGTCATAGAAGTGCTCGTTGCTGAACCCGATGAGATCCGCGTTCTGTGAGCGGTAGTGCACGTCCAGGTAGCACTGATCGATCTCCAGGTTCAGCGCCGCGCCGAGCAGATCCTCCACCTCGGCCTGCTGATCCTCGAAGAGACCCTGCTCGTCCTCGGCGTCCAGCTCCTCCTGGCTCTGCACCACGGCGGACTCGAAGAAGCGCGTGGGCGGCAACTGCTTGGGATCTCCCGCGATGACCACCCGCTTCGCCCGCGTCAGCACCGGCAGTGCCTCCTCCAGCCGGCACTGCGAGGACTCGTCGAAGATGACCACGTCGAAGAGCTCCCGGCGGGGGAAGATCTGCGCCACCGTCTGGGGGCTCGCCATCCACACCGGCCGCATGTCGAAGAGGGGATCGCCTCCCTCGACGCTCGCACCCGCGGCGATGACCTGTCGCACCCGAAGTGCTCGCTCGCCCCGCAGCAGCAGACGGCGGCGCAGCTCCGCGCCCATTCCGTTGAGCCGTCCTCCCGTGGCGGCCAGCAGCCGCTCGCGCTGGCACTCCGTCCAGCGGTGGAGGATGACGTCTCGCACGAGCTCTCGCTTGCGTGCCTCCAGGGCCCGGTAGCGCGTCTGGCTCGCGTGCAGGCGGTCCGCGTCGATGTGCTGGAGCACCGGGCTCTCCTTCACCCGGGCGGACACCTCGGCGGCCAGCACCGCCTTGCGCACCGCGCGCCAGCCGTTCTCCGCGTCCGCTACGGCCAGGGCCAGCTTCTCGGCCGCCATGCCGAGCGCCGGAGGCAGCCCCGTCACCAGGGTCTGGATTCGCAGCAGCCCCTCCACGCTCGACAGCCGCGCCGCGAGGGCCGAGACGAGCGGCTGCATCTGCTCGCCCGAGCGCAGGGCCCGGCTCCGGGCCACGCGCCACTCGGAGGAGAAGAGGCCCACCTCGGCCAGCCGGGACTCCAGCCGGACCACGGCCTCGCTCCGGGCGGCGGACTGGCGCAGGCCCGCGAGCAGGCGCGCCCGCGCCGCGTCGTCGGACTTCAAGGCCTCCCGGACCGCCTGCCGGCACGAGGCGAACACCGGCCGCTCCAGCTGCAACAACACCTCGAAGAGCGCGGCATGGGTCCTCAGTCCGCGGGCGAGCGCCTCATCCGCGAGGGGCCCGGTGGGACCGGGGGCGAGGACCGAGTGATGGAACTCGGTGAGCAGGAGCCGCGCGCGCACACCCGTGAGGAAGCGGGAGACGCGCTCGGCGGTCTCGGCCCCCACGGCGAGCCCGAAGCGCCGGAGCACCTCGGCGGCCTTCGCCCGGCGGGTGAAGAAGAAGAGGAAGCGGTACCACTTGCGAGCCACCAGCAGCCAGGACGCCAGGAACGCCAGGGACTGCCCCAGGGCACTCAACCCCTGCGGCTCCGAGCGGTGCACCAGGGCCAGCTCCGTGTCCAGCGGGCCCTCGTTCAACACCTGTACCTGCGGCGCCAGGCCCTCGAGCTGCGTCTTCGTCGCCTGCACGGCCTCGGACATGGAGGAGGCCCAGCGCGCCAGCCACTCGGGACGCGCCTCGCTCAGCACGCGCTCCAGCTTGTCGGCGAGCTCGGCTCGCGCCCGGCCCTCGGCGGCCACGTCTCCCGTGGGTGAGAAGGCGGGGACATCGGGCGAGGCCTGGGCATCCGCTTCACGCGCGGCCTCCAGGGCGGACGCCATGCGCTCGCGGTACGTGGCGAGCGGCGTGGACAGGTAGTCCTTCAGCTCGGCCCCGAGCGAGGTGCGCCAGGGGTTGTCCGGGTAGCCCTCCTTGCCAGCGCGCTCCAGCACCTCGCGAACCTCGCGCTCGTGGGGACGGGACTCGGCCAGACGGAAGGCACCAAGGGACTCGGTCGCACGGGCCAGCGACTCCGGGGCCTCCTGGCCGAACCACTGGCCCACCAGCTCGTGGAAGGAGGGCTCGGTGCCTCCAGCGGGGCGCTCGGAGAGGGCGCGCTCGGCGGAGGACAGCTCGTCGTGGAGCGCCTGCATCTCGGTGTCCACGCGGGCCAGCTCGGCCTTGGCGGCGGGGTTGACCTTGGACTCGGTGAGGTTGTCGAGCTGCTCGCGGATGCCGAGGTACAGCTCGCGCTGATCCCGCTGCGCGTCGTGCACCACGGCGCACAGGGAGCCGAGGCCCAGGTACTCCAGCCGATGCTTCACCACATCGAGCGCGGTGCGCTTGTCGCAGACGAGCAGGACGCGCTCTCCGCGCGCGAGGTGGTCTCCGATGGCGTTGGCGATGGTCTGCGACTTGCCGGTGCCGGGAGGCCCGTGGACGACGAGGCCCCGGCTGCTGCGCGCGAGCCGCACCGCGCGTGACTGGCAGGGGTCCGCATGAGAGACGAGCCGGTCCTCGCCCGCGCGCCAGGTGCCCTGGGCCGTGGCGTCCTTCCTGGGCGAGCCCTGGGCGCCGAGGGAGACGCCCACGCGCAGGAAGCTCTCGATGGGGCCCCGGACGGGCTCGCCGTCCACGAGGGCCCGCATGTCATCCACGAGGCTCTGGTTGGACAGGGGATAGAGGCCGAGCACGGCGCACGGGAGGATGGCGGTCCCCGCCGTGGTCTCGTCCTCGGAGCGTGGGGTGGGGGAGAGGGGCGTCTCCGCGGAGAAGGGCGCGGGGGCGGGCAGCTCGAGGGCGCTGGCCACGGCGGCGGAGAGCTCGTTGAGCTCACGCCAGGGATCCTGGCCCGACTCGTCGGCGAACAGCTCCCCGAGGCGCTTGCCGGTCTGCCGCTCGACCCAGGCGATGAGGGCGGTGTTGGGCATGACGCGATCCGCGCCATCGGCGGCGGACTCGAGCTCGAGGCCCGGTGTGCGGCCCTTCTTGAGGGTGAGGCGCACGGGGATGAAGGCGATGGGCGCCAGGACGCGCTTGGTGCTGTTGAAGCCGCGCGAGTCCTGGGTGTTCGGGGGCAGGTGGAGCAGGGGGAAGCCCACGTGGAGCACCTGGGCGCCGGTGTCCTGCTCGAAGGTGCGGGCATCCTCGGCGATGGTGTTCAGCTTGCGCAGCAGGGTCTGCCGCTCGTCGTCCTCGCGCTTGGAGGGGGAGTCCGTGGCGTCCTTGGAGGCGCTCGGGGTGCGCACGGAGAGCTTCACCGTGGCCTTGTCCCCGAGGAGCCCGGCGAGGACGGAGTGGGGCGAGGTGCCATCCAGCCGGCTCAGCAGCGTGAGGTCCACGCGCTGGCGGCTGTTGTGGGGACGGCAGTTGATGCTCGGGCCCGACGCGAGCGAGGCGTACAGGCGATCGAGCATCTTCTCGAGGAAACGGCTGCGGGGCTCCGAAGACAGGGCTCACCTCCTGGGACGGAGGCACTTCCTATCACAACGGCAAGCGGTCTCCCGGCGGGAGCGCTCTCGCCGGAAGCCTCCGGTGGCGGGTTCGATTCCTGCCATCATCTCCGTGAGCACGGCCAGCGCGAGCCGTGCCGAGCCTCAAGGGGTAGCGCGCCCGCCAATCTCCGGGAAGCGCTCGTAGGCCCTTTTAAGCGCGTCCAGGTGGGCGGGGTTGTCCAGGTCGAGCGGCGCATCGGTGAGCTGCACGACCCACCCGCCCGTTGCGGTACGCCGCGCCCGTGAGAGCAGCTCGGCGTCGCGGAGCGGGTCCGGGAAGCCGATGATCCGTGCAGCGGCGTCTGACCAGTAGTTCAGCCACCCAAGGCGATGCGGAATCTCTGGCAAGCGCATGGCACCAGGAGATCTGATCACCGGCAGGCCACGGGGAGGCGGCTCCAGGTCGTCTGGCCGATTCTTCGTCTGGCGTGCAATGTCCACCCCCGCGCTGAACGGCGTCGCGTGCCCCCAGAACGCGCGTGCTTCCTCCGCCACAGCCTCTAGCAAAGCCGCCGCGGCCGCGATGCCCTCCGCGGACAGAGGCACTGACACATGGAATTCAAACTGTGCCCGACCGCCAGGGGAAATCGCCGCCGGTTTCCCCCATCCCATGACGCTCACTCGGAGGTTGTCATCGATGCTGCGCAGAGTCGGAAATTCCCCGCGCTTACTCTCACGGGCAACAAGTGCATCACGATCCTGTAACGGGACAAGTTGTCCCTCGTCAGAAATCATGAGCCCGATGCACAAGCCAGGAACTGCGCTTTCCATTCCATGAACAACAGCCAAAGGACGGCCATCATCGACCGTAAGCGCAGGCGCGTAGACGATCATGGTCATCTGGTCTTTTCGTGTGGCGGACATTTCAGCACCAATCCATGAGGACGATAATGCCCTGGAGTTGCGGTTCCTCGATTTCCAGCATGGCCTTGTGCGTTGCGCTTCGCACACCGACCCGGAAGTCAAATCCACATGCCCTCGCAAGCTCACGCTCGATCAAGAAATCATGCACATTTTTTTTGATCACAATGTTTTGAAGTTCTAGCGGGTACGAACCGAAGTTGTCAGTCTTCACCTCCCAAAGCACGCCCGCGACAACCTGCAACGCGTCGAAAGCCTTGCCGTTCACCAGCGCGTTGGCCCCACGGTAGGCGTTGAACGGAATCCCGTCAGCACACTGATTGTGCAGCCTATTTCCACCCTTGGGCGGCACCCGTTGGGGCTTGCACTCCGGGCGGCGCTCTCGCTCCGTGACTTCGGTTGGCCCCACGGGAGGAAAATCCGGTCCTTTGGGCTCCGGCTTGGGCCTTTTCTTCGGCGAGGGCTTCGGCGGGGCGGGCTTTGTGTCAGGCACGGGCCTCGTTTCTGGCGCGGGCCTCGTTTCTGGCGCGGGCCTCCCTTTCTTGGGATCGCCCCAGCTCAGCTCATACGCATCCAGGGCCTCTTTGATGGCGAATCCCACCACCACCACGCCTGCGACGATCACTGCTCCCACGATGATCTCCGGCGCCGCCAAGACACAGAGTCCGACGCCCACTGCCGCACCTGCGGAGGCGACGGCGCATCTGCCCGTGATGTCCCGAAACCGAACCCGGTCATGGTCGAGGGCATGAAAGCACCGCTCCGCCAGCACGGGCCAGGGCTCAGAAGCTTCGCGGACGGCACACTGCCCTCCGTCCGTCCAGGGCAGCTTCGCCGCTCGCTGGAGATTGGCGAGCCTTGGGTCTTGGGCCGCTGGCTCTCTTGGGCTTGGGGGGGTCGTCGTACAGGCTGAGAGAAAGAGCAGAAGTGCGAAGCACGCTCGGAGACACATGGCCGGGTCCTCCATTGGAGCTAGGACCTGGCGGGTCCTGGTGGGGCCGGTCGGAGCATGAAAGCGCGCCCCGGCAGCCACGAACGAGCGCGCCAAGCTCATGACAGGGGGCTGGGGTGCAGCAGCCGCAGCTCGGGCCAGGGCGAGCGCCAGCGCAGCGGGCAGCTCATGGTACGACTCGGTCTCTGGAAGAACGGAATGACCGCCGAGCGGTCACTTCGCAGTTGTTGCCGTAGACGGACATGCCGCTGAACTGCCGGTAGTTGAAGATGCCGCCGTCGCGCACGATGCCCACGTCGCTGCCGCGCGAGCCGCCGCCGTAGGCCCAGCCCGCCGGGTGCCGGGTCTGGAACACCGCTGATTCTCGGCACCTGACCCTCAACGCGGGCTTCCCGGCAGCTCGCGCGCCTGCCGTGCCTGTCGCGCGGCCTGAAGGGTGTTCGCGAGCAGCATCGTGATGGTCATCGGGCCCACGCCGCCGGGCACGGGCGTGATGGCCTCGGCCTTCGGATGGATGGCGTCGAAGTCCACGTCTCCCACCATCCGGTAACCGCGAGGGGAGGATTCGTCGGGGACGCGGTTCTGCCCCACGTCGATGACGACGACGCCGGGCTTCACCATGTCGGCGGTGATGAGGTTCTGCTTGCCCACCGCGACGATGAGGATGTCCGCCTGCCTCGTGTACGAGGCGAGGTCCGGCGTGTGCCGGTGCGTGAGCGTCACCGTGGCATCGGGCCCGGGGGCCATCAGCAGCGAGGCCAGCGGCTTGCTGACGATGAGGCTGCGCCCCACGATGACGACGTGCTTGCCCCGGGTGGGGATGCCCTCCCGGCGGAGCATCTCCATGATGCCGGCCGGGGTACAGGGCACGAAGGCCCGGGGGTCGCCCACGAAGGCCAGCCCGGCGTTCATCGGGTGGAAGCCGTCCACGTCCTTGTCCGGGTGGATGTGCTCCAGCACGGCCTTGTAGGGCAGATGGGCCGGGAGCGGGAGCTGCACGAGGATGCCGTGCACCGCCGGGTCGGCGTTCAGCCGGTCGATGACCGCGAACAGCTCCTCCTCGGACACGTCCTCCGGCAGGTTGAGCGTCTGGCCCTTCATGCCGAGGGCCTCGCACGCCCGCGTCTTGCTCGCCACGTAGGCCTGGCTCGCGGGGTTGTTGCCCACCAGCACCACGGAGAGCCCTGGCGTCACCCCGGAGGCCCGGAGCTCCGCCACCTGCTTCGCCAACTCCTCCCGCATCACCCGGCTGATTTCAGTTCCGTCAATGATCCGCGCCATGCGCCCGCTCCTTACGCCAGATTCCCGGGCGTTGCCGCACCGTTTTTCCAGGAACCCTTTCGGGGTGTTGACCCGTCTCGGAAGCCCAGAAATCCCACCGGGTTGCCCGGAATTCATCTCCACGGGTCTCAGGGAATGTGCTCGTGAATGGAGCAGGGGAGAACCGTACGATGAATCGCACCTGGAATCGGATTGTCGCAGTGGGGATGTGTCTGGGCCTGGCGGCGTGTGGGGCGGACCCGGAGAACCCGGGGACGAGCCCCGACGCGGGGACCTCGAACGCGGGCGCCTGCACGCTGACGGCGAACACCGCGGAGACGTCCACGGTCAGCCCCTCGGGGTGCCCTCTCCTCACGCGCGACACCAGCGCGTGCGAGGCCGAGCGCAAGGCCCAGGGGCTCTCGGGCTACTGGCTCCAGTTCTCCTGCCGCGTCTCGCTCTCGTCCACGACGACGAACGGCCTGAAGATGGTGCGGGCGCAGGCGGACGGCCAGCCGGACTACAAGAGCTTCTACTTCTCCACGACGAACGCCTGCTACGAGACGTACTCGGGCGCCATCCGCAACCCCAACTCGATTGTGGCGCAGCGCTACACCATCGACTTCCCCGTCGTGCAGAGCATGCTGTCCCAGGCCATGCGGGGTGCCATCGTCGGGCTCGCGCTCAACGGTGTGCCCATCTTCGGCAACTTCGCGGCGCCCGGCGATGACATCTTCACGGAGGCGAAGACGTTCGACCGGTGCGGCGCCCATCCGCAGAACACGGGCGTCTACCACTACCACTCGGAGCCCTACGCGCTCTCCTACGACGACGCGCGTTTCATCGGCGTCATGCGCGACGGCTACCCCATCTACGGGAGGAAGGACGCGGACGGCAGCGCCCCGGTGCTGGACTCGGTGGGCGGCCACACCGGCCTCACCGCGGACAGCCCGGAGACGCCCGTCTACCACTACCACGTCCACGAGCAGACCAGCACGAGCAGCGGGACGCTGGGCCAGAAGCAGTGGTTCCTCACGACGGGCACCTACCGGGGCGAGCCCGGCGGGTGCGTCGGGTGCAACTGACGGCCTGGCTCAGGAGTCGTAGCCGTGGTGCCCGTCGAGCACGATGGCGCCGACGGGCTGCCCGGTCAGTTGGGCGTCACGCAGGAGCAGGTGCTGGCCTGGGTGTAGCAGGCGTTGCTCGAGCCGGCGGCCACCACGGAGTAGCAGTACGGCCGGCCCGGGAGGACCTCGGTATCCGTCCAGGTGGTGCCGGTGACGGTGGCCTTGAGCGCCTTGCCGAAGTTGCAGCCGGCGTGGCCCTCGGTCTTCAGCACCCAGTACTTCGCGGCGTTGGTGACGCCCGTCCAGGAGAGCGCCACCTGGCGGGTGCCGGGGGTGAGCGTGACGGAGGGCGTCGCGGTGGGGCCGGCCGAGCAGCCACCGTTCTGCGGCGCCGGCGTGGCGCAGGCGATGTTGTGCCGGTTGAAGGCGTTGTAGATGGCCGTCATGTGCGGCGTGCCATCGGCGAGGTTGCCGTTGTCGTCGTCGGCGGCGAGCCACTGCATGTAGCCGTTGGTGGAGCCGCAGCCGCTGGAGGTCTTCGCGGTGCAGTCACAGGCGTGCCACGAGCCGACGTTGCCGCTGCCCTGGTAGAAGAGCTTGTTGCCGACGATGAACGCCGTGTTCGCGTCGTAGTTGAACGGCGCGGCGCGCAAGTCGCGGGCCACCAGGTCCCACGCGGCCTGGCGGGTGGGCGCGGCGGCGCAGTGCGTTTGGCGGCCGCACAGGCCCGTCGAGGTGGTGCACCGGACGCAGACGTGGTTCTGCGGCGTGTCCGGGGTGTTGTCCGAGTGCTGGGCCCAGTCCGCGTCGCGCACGCCCGAGCAGTTGAGATCGCAGTGCGCCGCGCCCGACTGCGCCTCGTTCTGGTTGTAGCCCGTCCCATCCGCCGTCAGGCCGCAGCCCCTGTTGCTGGTGGCGAAGAAGCCGTGGCCCACGCAGGACGTCTGCAGCCGGTAGATGGCCGCGATGTCCGCGTACCCCTCGCTGGAGGCGCTCAGCGTGCCGTTGGCATCGTTGTCATCCATGCCATGGCCCCACTCGTGATCGAACACCGCGCCGATCTCCCCGGTGTTCCGGCAGCCGCCGCCGCTCCGGTAGAAGTTGACCGTCCCCGCGCTCCAGTAGGCGTTGCAGGTGCTGGCGATGTTGACGTTGGCGGTGAGCTTCGCGTTGACCCAGGTGTTGCTAGGGAGCCAGCCGCGCGCCTGCTCCGCCAGCTTGTTCAGCTCGTAGAACGCGGCGCGGGCCGCCGGGGTGTTGCCCGCGGAGCCGCCTCCCGTGGTGCAGTCGTGCTGGCCGTTGGTGCCGCCCAGGTTGATGTCGCCCGTGGTGGAGGCGTTGCTGACGGTGCCGCACCGATCGCTGATGCCGATGTACTTGCCGCTCAGCGTGGTGGTGACGGTTCCGGAGGTGTAGCTGAAGACACCGGCGCCGTTGGTGAAGTTGTTGGGGCTCACCAGGCCGGTGTTGGCCCACGGCATGGGGTAGTTGGCCTGCATCGAGCCGCACGTCCCGTCGGTCGGGCAGATCTCCGTGTTGGTCAGCGGGTAGACGCCGCCGGTGATGGACGCGTCGAGGTACTGGTTCTTGTCCTCAAGGGCGATCACCTCACCTTTGTGGGCGTCGACGAGCACCTCCCAGGTGGCGTCGTCCCCCTCGTCCTGGAAGCCGAACGCCCAGACGAGCTTGTGGCCGTATCCCTCTCCCTCGGAGGTGGGCACCACCTCGAGGCTCGCGTCCTTCCAGATGGCCTTGGGGCTGTGGGCCAGACCGGCGCGGGCCAGGCCCCGCTCCAGCGCCTGATCCGCGGCCACGAGCGGCAGGGTGCGGATCTTCACGTCCGCCCAGCCCTCGGTGCCGATGAGCACCAGGTTGCCATGGCTGAGGGTGGCCGCCAGCCGGCCCTCGCGCACGGGGATGCCCTGGATCTGCTGCGGGATGTGGACCTGCCAGAGGTGCTCGGTGACCTGCGTGACGCGCGGCTCGCCGAGCTGCGACGGATCGATGCCCAGCACCTCCGCGTGGTCACGGGCGAACCGGACGACGAGCTCGCCCACCACGGACTCGTCCACCGTGGACACCGCGCGGCCGAGGTTCTGGCCCACGCCGCTCAGCGTCACCCGGTTGTCCATCCCGTTGCCCGGGATCATCGGGATGCGCGCATGGATGCCGGAGACCGCTCCCGAGCGCGGCTCGAGGTAGACGTTGATGTCCTTCCCGTAGCGCTGCATGAAGTCGCTCAACGCCCGCTCCCTCGCGGGGTTCAGCTTCCCCTTCGCCCGGGCCTCGCGCAGCTCGACGTTGTTCGAGCTGATGGAGAGCTCGGAGTTGAAGAAGGCCTGACGGGCCACGGCGCTGCGCGACGCTCCGTGCTCGGGATGGATGGCCCAGCTCGCGCCAGAGCTCAGGACGGTGGCGAGCGTCGCGACGCCCAGGAATCGCTTCATGTCACACCTCGTGGATTGATCTGCCGGGGGGTATCTGGATTCGCTCGTCCCTCTCGTCGTACTGAGAGACCCGGACGGCCCGTGAATCCTGCTCTATCCAGGAGTGTCTTTTCTAGAGGGTCATGAGAAATAACGATGGAAGGCTCAACGAGGTTTCATGAGATCGCCAAGCTTCAACGCTCCTGGATTCCTGACGCGGCACGCGGTGGCCGTGGGCGTGCTCGGGACGTTCCTGCTGAGCCTCGTGCTGCGGCTGCTGTTCCTCGAGGCGTCGATGGATCGGAACTGGCCGTTCTCCATCTTCTTCTACGGGGACTCGCGCTTCTTCCATGCCTATGCGCTCGATTGGGCACGCGGGCGGCCCGCGCAGGCATCGCTCCCGTACCACCCGCCGTTGTTTCCCTGGACGCTCGGGCTGCTGTACCAGCTCCTGGGTGAGCCGCGAGGTAGTGCCTGGCCCTACAAGCTGAGCCTGGCGCTGTTGAACTCGGCCACGGTGGCCTTCACCGGGTGGTGGTGGCGCCGGGTGCTCGGGGTGGGGTGGAGCCTGCTGGCCGCGGGGCTCTTCTCGGCCAGCTTCGGGTGGCTGGTGCTCTCGACGACGTACAGCAACGAGGTGCTGTACGTGCTCTTCCTGTCGGCCACGTGCTGGCTGATGCTCGAGCACCGGAGCGGGCCGTCGTGGAAGGGCGCGGTGCTCCTGGGCGCGGTGATGGGGCTGGGCGCGCTCACCCGGGCCGAGCACCTGCACCTGTGGCCCTTCCTGCTCGTCTACGCCTGGCTCCACCGGGAGCGGGGCGCCCCGGTGCGCGCGCAGCTCGTGCGGTGGGCGGGGGCGGTGGGGGTGTCCCTGGTGGTGCTCGCGCCCTGGGCGCTGCACAACGCGCGCGTGCTCCAAGAGCTCAACGCGCGCACGCCGGAGCTCGAGCCGTTGCCGGTGGTGGCCCCCGTCACCGTCTATGGCCCCATCAACTTCGCCATGGCCAACCACGCCGGAGCCACGGGCGGTTTCACGCCGGACCTGGTCAACCGGCTCGGCCAGGACGGCCGGCTGGACGCGGCCAATCCCTCCCAGCGCCACCTGCTGCTGCACGGCTATGCGGAAGGGCTGCGGTGGATGGGCGAGCACCCCGCCGGCGCGGTCCGCCTGCTGGCCGCCAAGCTGGGACGTTGGCTGGACGGCTTGAGCCTGGGGTATGGCGCCTCCAACCTGCCCGGAGGGCTCGAGGGGGCCCGCGCGCCGGTGGATGTCTTCGTCCCGGAGAGCACCTGGTTGAAGTGGCCGCTCGCGCTGCTGTTGCTGCTGGGGGCGGGGCTCTCGTTGCGCGCGCCGCACCGGGCCTTCAGCCTGTTCACCCTGGTGCTGTTGCACCGCGCGCTCATCACCCTGGCCTTCTTCGGGTACACGCGCGGCATGCTGGTCCTCTTTCCCGTGCTGGTGCCGCTGCTCCTGCTGCCCCTGAAGGTGTTCGCCGACAGCCGCCCCTCCCTGGCCGGGAGACTTCCGGTGCTCGCCTCGTGCGCCCTGCTGCTGCTGTGGCTCGAGGCCGGGACGCTCGCCCTGCGCGGTCCCCGCGACTTCATGGCGAGCGGCAGTACCGACCAGATGAGCGGCAAGCTCATCCAAGATGATTGGGTACGGCTCTGGCCGAAGCGCTAGAACCTCCTCCATGAGCGTTCCGCCCATCCCGCAGCCACCCGCGCCCTCTCATCGCGAGGCCCTCGGCTCGCTTCCGGAGCTCCGCCCCGGTGATCCCCAGGACCGGCTGGCCCGCGCCCGTGAATACCTCCGCGACGCCCACGCCCGCGTCGAGGCCTTCCACCGCGAGGGGGCCGCCGGACTCTCCACCTGCCGCCTCCTCTCCGCCGCCACGGACCGGCTCGTCCAGGGGCTCTTCTCCGAGCTTTCCGCCGAGCTCCATGCCCCTCCGGGCCTCGCCCTCGTCGCGCTCGGCTCCTACGGGCGCCGCGAGCTGTCTCCCCACTCGGACCTGGATCTGCTCCTCCTGCGCGGCCCCGGCGTCTCCGAGGAGGCCACCGCCCCCCTGGCCCGCGCGTTCCCCACGCTCCTGTGGGATCTCAAGCGCGCCGTCGGCTGGAGCGCTCGCGGCCCCGACGAGTGCGCCCGCGCCGCCGAGTCCGACCACACCATCCGCACCGCGCTGCTCGACTCGCGCTTCGTCACCGGCGATGCCGCCGTCTTCCGCCACCTCGCCGAGGACGTCCTCCCCGAGCTCCTCACCCACCGCGCCGACGCCTACATCCAGGACAAGGTCCAGGAGCTCCGCGCCCGCCGCGAGCGCTTCGGCGACTCCGTCTTCCTCCTCGAGCCCAACCTCAAGCAGGGCAATGGCGGGCTGAGAGATCTGGAGACCGCCCTGTGGATCGCCCGCGTCCGCTTCCGCACGCGCGGCCTCACCGGTCTGCTCCAGCAGTCCATTCTTCCTGGCTCACAGGTGGCGCGCCTCAAGGCCGCCCGCGACTTCCTCCTGCGCATCCGCCACCAGCTCCACTTCCTGCGCGGACGCAAGGAGGACCGGCTCACCTTCGATCTCCAGGAGGAGGTGGCGCGCTTCCTCGGCTACCAGCAGGGCCCCGTGCTGCCCGTCGAGGCCTTCATGCGCGACTACTACCTGTCCGCCCATGCCCTGCGTCAGGCCGCCGACGCGCTCATCGCTCGCTGCGAGGAGCTCAGCACCGCCCGGAAGATCTCCCTCTTCCCCGAGCGCCGGATCGGCGCCTTCAAGGTGTTCCGCGGCAAGCTCACCGTGTCGGACCCGGGCCTCTTCACCCGCGAGCCCGCCACCGTCCTCGACTTCTTCCGCACCGCCGAGGAGCAGGGGCTGCCCCTCTACTCGTGGGCCCGCGAGCAGGCCGTGCAGGCCCTGCCCGCGCTCGAGGCCGCCCGCGCCACCCCCGCCGTCACCTCCGCCTTCAAGGCCCTCTTCGCCCGGCCCGGCACTCGCGGCGAGCTCCTCTTCGCCCTGCACGATGCCGGCGTGCTCGGCGCCGTCGTGCCCGAGTTCGGCCGCGTCACCGCCCACCACCAGCACGACCTGTACCATGTGTACACCGTCGACGTTCACACCCTCTTCGCCGTGCGCCGCCTCCAGTGCCTGCGCGCCGGAGATCTCGTCACGCAGGAGCCCGAGCTCTCCCGCGAGATGCGCGACCTGAAGGATCCCCTCCCGCTCTACCTCGGCATGCTCCTGCACGACGCGGGGAAGGGGATGGGTGGAGATCATTCGGAGAAGGGCCGCCTGCTCATGGTGGCCCTCGGCGAGCGGCTGGGCCTGACGCCCCGTCAGCGCGAGGTGGCCGAGTTCCTCGTGAAGGAACACCTGGCGATGAGCCACACCGCCCAGCGCCGCGACCTGAGTGATCCCGCCCTCATCGCCGACTTCGCCCGCAGGGTGGGCGACGTGGAGAAGCTCACCTGTCTCTACCTCCTCACCTGGGCGGACATCTGCTCGGTGGGGCCGCGCATGTGGACGGGCTGGAAGGCACAGCTGCTGCGCGAGCTGTATGACAAGGCCCGGGCCCACCTCGTGGGCTCGGTGGCTCCGCGAGGGGAGGGTTCCGCCGAGCACCTGCGCGAGCGCTTCCACGCGCGTTGGGCCCGCGTCCTCGGCGAGCCCCGGGCGCGCGAGCTGGGTCAGGTGCTCCCCGAGCGGTACTTCCTCGGGACGGATCCCTCGCGCGCCACGCTCCATGGGCGGCTGCTCGCGTGCGCCCGGAAGCGCCCCCTCGCCGCCGCCCTGCGCCACCACCCCGACGCCGGTTACAGCGAGCTGTCCTTCGCCGTCCAGGACAGGCCCGGTCTGCTCGCGCTGCTCGCGGGCGTGCTCTCCGCCCACCGCATCGACATCCTCTCGGCGCGCATCATCTCCACGTCGGATGGGCTCGCGCTGGACGTCTTCGATGTGCGGCCCCCGCATGGGTTGTTGCTCGAACGCTCCCGCTGGCGCATGGCCCGGACGGATCTCCTGCGCGTGCTCTCCGGCGGAACCACCATCGAGGACGTGCTGCGCCGGCGCCGCTCCGGCTCCGTCCTGCAACGGCACCTGCCTCCCGTTCCTCCCAAGGTCACCGTGGACAACCGCGCCTCCCGCGACTTCACCGTGGTGGACGTGGTGGCCCAGGATCGCGTGGGCCTCCTGCACGCCATCTCCTCGGCCCTCACCCGCGCGGGCGCTGGGATTGCCCTCGCCAAGGTGGCCACCGAGGCCCACCGCGCCATGGACTCCTTCTACGTCACCCGCCAGGGCGCCCGGATCGAGGGCCCCGGTGACGAGGCGGCGCTGGTGGAGGCGATCACCTCCGCCCTGGACGCCCTGGAGCGGGAGGGCGCGGAGGTCCGGAGCTGAGGGGGCTCACGGGCCCGCGGGCGGCAGTTCCTGGAAGGTCGACAGCGACGGTCGCATGCCTGACTGGCCCTTCGTCCTCAGCGGTGGTTCACGAGGCCGCCGGGGCTCGGCCTTCTCCTCCGGCTCGTCGGCCGGGGCGTCCTCGCTGATCTCCCGGAAGATGCGGCGGCCGAGCAGCGCTCCCAGCCCCAGCGACACCACCATCCCCACGCCGGACACCACCGTCATCACCGTCCGCCCCTGCGCCAGTCCACTGCCGAACTGCGCCGTGAGGAAGGTGCCCGGGACGGTGCCCAGCAGCACCCCCATCGCCAGCGGCCAGAAGCGCGCCCGGGCCGCCGTGGCCGCCGCGATCATCACGTCCGTGGGCATCAGCGGGTTGATGCACATGAGCAGCGCGAACTTGAAGCCGTGCCGCTTCGCCGCCCGTGTGATCGCCGGATAGCGGCTGCCCGCCATGCGCTTCATCAACCGCGTCCCCAGCCAGCGCGACAGTCCGAAGATGAGCAGCGTGGCCAGGAAGCTGCCCATCAGTGAATAGATGGTCGCCGCCAGGGTGCCGAAGATCATCCCCCCCACCGCGGTGAACACCTGGCCGGGCAGCAGCGTCACCGGCCGCACCGCCAGGAAGAACACGAAGGCCACCGGCGCCCACTTCCCCATGGGCGCCAGCAAGCCGTGCAGCTGCTCCTGGTTGATGAAGTCCGGGCCCAGCAGCCGCAGCATCGTGAGCCCCCCGATGGAGGCCAGCACCGGCGCCAGGAGCTTCAGCCAGGCCTTGAGACCCATTCCTCCTCCGCCTCCACCGTTCACGCCGTCCTCCCACTCTCGATTGGCGGGAAAGGTGGGACAGCGAACGGGAATCTGCAACGCGCACTGGTGTGTTGTTGACACTGAAGCGTCCGGGCGGGCAGGCCGTAGTCACGCCCGCCGGGACAGCGTAGGCCCCCAACTCCGCATAATTCCTGGGGATCTTCAGTGCTCTGTCCGGTGTGAACGGCTGGCGGTGTACGGAGCTTGCTTGCATCGGGGCGCTTCCGTCCCAAGTTTTGGGGCAAGGGGCACCCTGGCGGGGATGGGGAGAACGTAGGAGGAGAGACGACATGCAGCAGGACAAAGACAACAAGGGCAGCATGACGGTGGCCGAGGCGGGACGGAAAGGCGGAGAGACCGTCCGCAACGAGCGGGGCCGGGAGTTCTACGAGACGATCGGCCGCAAGGGCGGAGCGACGGTGAAGGCCGAGAGGGGCCGCTCCTTCTACGAGGAGATCGGCCGCAAGGGCGGCGAGACCGTGAAGGCCGAGCGCGGGGCGAAGTTCTACGAGGAGATCGGCAAGAAGGGCGGAGACCGCGTGAAGGCCACGCGGGGGCCGAACTTCTACGAGGAGATCGGCCGCAAGGGCGGCCAGAAGGTGAAGAAGCTGATCGAGGAGGGCAAGCGGGCGGCCCGGGCGGCGCAGGAGGCGGCGGCCGGCGGAAGCCCAGCCCCAGCGGCCGAGGAGCCGACAGCATCTGCCTCGCCTCCGTCCGGCGAGCCGGGCCCAGGCCGCACCGAGTAGCGCGTGACGCAAGGGCCGCGGACCGGATAGACACGGGTCGTGTACCTCTTCCTCGCGTTCCTCGACCACGCGGACCAACCTGAGCGGGCCATCCGACGGCTCCGGGACTTCGGTATCCCGGAGCCGTTGGTCGTGCGGGCCCGAAGCGCCGCGGCCACGCTGTCGGCCGAAGTGCCCATCTTCGCCGGCCTGCGCAGCCTCGCGCTCGGGGCGGACGAGGATCGGCTCGTGCTGGTGAGCCTCCTGCCGGCCCAGTCCGCCGAGGAGGTGGAGCGGCTCGTACAACGCGTCCAGCTGGAGATGGACGCGGACGACCCGCCGATGGGACGGCTGGTGGCCCTGCCGGTGATCGCCGCCCCCATGCATCGCCGGGAGTGACGAACCGCGACGGGCGGTGTAAGCACCGTCTCCGTGCAGGCGCTGCTCGTCTTCCTCGCCATCGCGGCGCTCTCCCTGCTCGCCTCGAGCCGGACGGTGCTGGACCCTGGCCGCTTTCCGTCCCTGGCGCACCTGGCGGCCAGCGGGCTGCTCTTCCTGGCCTGTGGGGCGGTGATGGGGCCGGGCACCCTGGGGGTGCTCTCCTGGGGCGATCTGACGGCCCTGCGGCCGGTGCTGGCCCTGGGGCTCGGGGTGGCGGGCATCATCATCGGCCTGAACCTGGAGCCCCGGCTGCTGAGGCTGCTGCCCCGGGAGGTGTACGCGGCGGCGCTCGCTCATGCCGGGACGGCCTTCTTGTGGGTGGCCCTGCCCCTGGCCGGTCCCTTGCTCTTCACCATGGGCCTGGAGCCCGGGGCGGCGGTGGGGGCGGCGGCGCTGCTGGGGGCGGCGGCGAGTCTGTCCTCGGGCCACTTCGCGGTGCTGGGCTACCGCACCGGGCGCCTGGAGCGGCGCAGCGGCCTGGCGGTGGCGCTGCTCACCATGCTGGATGATCTGGTGGGGCTGGGGGTGCTCGTGCTGGCGCTGGCCTTCGGCGCGGCGGGCCATCCGCTGGAGGGGCTGGGGCTGGTGGCGCTCGCGTTGCTGCTGGGCATGGCGTGTGGAGGACTGCTCGCCTTCCTCATGCACGGGCTGAAGGATCAGGGCGAGCTGATGGCGGTGCTGCTGGGCGGGGTGGCGCTGGTGTCCGGGGCGGCGGCGTACCTCCGGGTGTCGGCGCTGCTGGCGGGAGTGGCCTGCGGGGCCACCCTGGCGCTGGTGGGGGGCCGGGCCGTGGAGCAGGCCGCGCGGGGGCTGGGGCGCTTCGAGCGGCCCGCGTACCTGCTGCTGATCTTCCTGGTGGGCGCCCACGTGCAGGCGAGGGATCTGATGGCGTGGGCGCTGCTGCCGGGGTACCTGGGCCTGCGCTTCCTGGGCAAGGTGCTGGGAGGGGCGCTCGCGCAACGCATCGCCGGGGGCACGTTGGCGCTGCCGCCGCGGCTGGGCTACGCGCTCATCGCCCAGGGTGGGCTCGCGCTGTGCCTGGTGGTGGAGTACCTGGTGCTGGTGCCGGGGCCGCTGTCCCAGCGCGTCTTCGACGTGGTGGTGGCGGGGGCCGTCATCAACGAGCTGCTCGGCAACCAGGCCTTCCGCTCCGTGTTGGAGTCCACCCCGGCGAGAGGAGGCCCGTCATGAAGGGGGCGCTCCTGCGGCTGCTGTTCCTGGTGCTGGTGCTGGCGGCCATTGGCCGGGCGCAGGTGTGGCGCGTGGACACGGGCACGCCGGTGACGCTCGCCGCGGGCGCGCTGCTGCTGTGCGGGCTGTTCGCCGGCAAGGTGGCGAAGGGGCTGGGACTGCCCCGGCTCACGGGCTACCTGCTGGTGGGCGTGGCGGTGGGGCCCTACGCGCTGGGCTTCATCCCCAGCGCGGGCGTGAAGGGGCTGGAGCTGGTGAAGGGGCTGGCGGTGAGCCTCATCGCGCTGGTGGCGGGCACGGAATTGCAGTGGGGGCTCATCCGCCGGGTGGGGGCCAAGGTGGCGGCGCTGTGCGTCGCCGTCTGCGGGGCGACGTTCCTGGCCGTCTTCGCGGCGCTCTTCGCCCTCAAGCCGGTGTTGCCCTTCCTGACGCCCATGACGGTGGGGCAGGCGCTGGCCGTCAGCGCGCTCGTGTCCACGGTGGTGGTGTCCTTCTCGCCCACGGTGACGATCGCCATCGTGCAGGAGACGAGCGCGCGCGGCAGCTTCACCGAGTTCCTCATGGCCCTCGTCATCATCGGGGATCTGGTGGTCATGGTGGCCTTCGCCGTGGCGGCGGGCCTGACGCGGGCGAGCTTCGGTGGCGGGCTGGACGTGGCGGGGCTGCTGAGCGGGGTGGGGTGGGAGCTGTTCGGCTCGGTGGTGGTGGGGTGCCTGCTGGCGGTGGTGATGCTGGTGTACATGCGGCGGGTGAAGCGCGAGCTGCCGCTCTTCCTGGTGGGGCTGTGCTTCGTGTCGGCCGAGGGCGGCGCGCGCCTGCACCTGTCGCCGCTGCTGGTGTCGCTGGCGGCCGGGGCGCTGATCGCCAACCTGGACGAGCGAGAGGGCGAGCGCATCCACCACGCCATCCAGGTGGCGGGCCTGCCCATCTTCGCGCTCTTCTTCGCCGCGGCCGGGGCGGGGCTCAAGCTGGACGCGCTGCTCACGGTGGGCCCGGCGGCCCTGCTGCTGGTGGCGTTGCGCGGCGTGGCCATCTACGGCTCGTGCCGGCGTTTCGCTCCGGCGGAGGATCCCCGGCTGGGCCGCTATCTGTGGATGGGGCTCATCTCGCAGGCGGGCGTGACGTTCGGGCTGGCGGCGCTCATCTCGCGGACCTTCCCGGACTTCGGGCCCCAAGTGGAGGTGCTCATCGTGGCGATGATCACCGCGCATGAGCTGATCGGCCCGGTGCTCACCCGGCGGGCCCTGCAGCGCAGTGGCGAGGTACACTCCTAGCCGCTACAAGGGCCGGCCTGAGGAGACACGGTCATGGCGTCAGCGGCGATCATCGAGGTGAACGCGGAGTTCCCGCAGCCGAGGCACATCCAGCGCGCGGTGGAGATCCTCTCCAGCGGCGGGGTGATCGCCTATCCGACGGACACCTACTACGGCCTGGGGTGCGACCTGGGCTCGAAGAAGGGGATTGAGAAGCTGTACCAGCTGAAGGGGCGGGACAGGAAGAAGCCGCTGTCGTTCCTGTGCCCGGACCTGTCGGACGTGGCGAAGTACGCGCACGTGAGCAACTTCGCGTACCGGACGATGAAGAGCCTGACGCCCGGGGCCTTCACGTTCGTCCTCGAGGCCACGCGGCTGGTGCCCGAGGCGATGATGTCCAAGCAGAAGCAGGTGGGCATCCGGGTGCCGGACTCGGAGCTCGCGCGAGCGCTGGCGGCGGCGCTGGGCAGGCCCATCGTCACCACCTCGGCCACGGACGCCGAGGGCGAGCCCCTCATCGACGCCAAGGACATCAAGGACGCGCTGGGGCACGGGTTGGATCTCATCCTCGATGGCGGGGTACGGCTGATGGAGCCCTCGACGGTGGTGTCGTTGATCGACGACCAGATCGAGGTGCTCCGGCAGGGCAAGGGCCAGCTGGATTGACAGTACGAAGTACGAGACGGGCTCGGTCTGAATCACCGTGATGTCCACTTCACGGTCAGCACGCTCCAGGAGCCGTTGTCCATGCTTGCGATCCCAGAAGGCCTCGCAAGCAACGTGAGTGTGTCGTTGGGTTCGACCTTCCAGTTGATATGAGTGGCAACCTGCGTCCAGTCGCCTGTGTTCGCGCCAACCGATTGAGCGACGATGGCGCCATTGATGAGAATCATCATCTCCACATACCTTGCTCCGCTTGTGGGAATCGCATCATAGCTCGCGGAGAGAGACACGACTCCAGCCTTCAGGATTCTCAGGCTTCCATCGGTTTGTAGCTCGAAGACATCAAGAGCGGAGTTCTGCCGGACATTCGTGTATTTTAATTTCAGATGTGACGATGATGAGGAGGATGTGAAATCCGCGGCATTGGTGAGCCAGCTCGTGAAGGCCTCGACCCGGGTCGGAACTTCGTTCAGAAGAATGCCTTGTCGGGTATTTTCTTGCGGAATGACAGGCTCCGCATGTGCAATCCCAACAAGCAGAGACAGCGCGAGTCCCCACATCCTCAGTCCATGCATCTTGATCTCCTTGTCTTTTCGGTTCCTGATTTTTCCATGATGATATGGGTGCTGGGGTTGGGGGAAATTGATTTCATCTGTTGTGATTGCTTTTGAACGGTGTGACGTATTTCTAAGGCGGGTGGTAGGTAGAGTTCGGAGGTGCTGGGGTGGAGGCGGAGAAGAAGCTCGAGTTGGCGGTGGAGATGGGTGACACGCGGGCTGTGCGCCAGGCCGGTGCAGCGGCCGTTCAGCCGGTCAGTCCGCCCTTGACGCGATGAGGGCGATGTTGCGGGGAGAGAGGCGCGGCTCGAAGACCTGCAGGAGTTCGACCTGAAAGCCCATCTCCTCGAGGAGTAGCGCGCGATCGAGCAGAATCACGATCTCCAGCGCCCGCGCGAAGCGATCCCTCATCAGATGACAGAGGAAGATGCGCCTCGTCTCGGGGCGAGCGGACACTTCAAAGGAATTCAGCTCGGCGTCCGTCATGCCGGCATCGAGTCGCAGGCGCTCCAGGCGATCACGCGCATAGACAGCGAAACTCCCGGCATAGAGCGTCTTGGGTGCATCCCCCGCCCGCACGAAGCCGAGCGCGGGAAACTTTTGCCTCAGCAGGAGATCGAGCGCGAACCGTTGCTCGTTGACGCGTTTCATCAGCGCGAACTCCGCCCCGGTCTTGTGGTGCCGTCCACGCGTCGCCAGGAACAGGGCACGCCGGGTGATGGGAAGCGCATGGGCCTTCCCGAAGCGGGAGACAGGGTAGTCCCGTGCGGCATCCATCTGGTCGTAGCAACAGCCAAAGTTCAGCAGCAGCCCTGCCGTCTGGCTCTTGCGAATCTGCGTCAGCGCGAGCGGCCCGCAGGTGTGTAACCCAATCGAGACCCGGTCCTGACCGGAAAAGAGTGGATCAATCTCGCTCTGCGGCCTGTCTTCGACGGAGGCGTGGATGAAACACAGCTTTTCCCGCGGCAGGGTCCGGGCCCGTCGTAGCCAGTCCCGGCCTTTCTCCTGCAAAGCCGCATCCCGATCGATGCTGTGGAAGGTCCAATCGAAAGTCCTGACACAGAGACGAGCGAGATGTCCCATGCCGCCACCGATGTCGACCGCCTGGCGGATCATCCGGGTTCTCGGCCCGAGCAGGGAGAGGACCCGCTCGATCTCATGGGCTTTCTTGGCATTGAGTCCCTGCGCGTCCGCGGTCGTCAGGCGTTGAGCGCCTTCATGCCAGGGCAGCGCTGTCAGTTCACGCAGCTCGAGCACGAGCGAATGCAGCGAACGGGGTGGCTCACCTGGAAGCTCCCCATCATCCAGCATCCGTTCGCCCGCTTCGTCGAGTGATTCAGCGTAGGACAGCCAGGATTCGGGATAGGCGGCTCTCGATTCCGGCCAGTTCTGGAGGATGGAACGTGACCAGAGCTCGGACCAGGGCCCGAGCAGGCCGGTGAGCGCTTTCAGTCGATCTTGGAGGTTCATCCTGTTCCACCTTCCACCCAGGTTGCCCGGAAGATTGCCCGTGTCCCCCACTGGGGTAGCCTGCACGCACCATGGAAGGGTACCTCGACGCGTTCATCGCCTTCATCCGCGCCGAGCGCGGCCTGTCCGGCAAGACGGTGGATGCCTACGCCGCGGACCTGGCGGTGTACTTCGCGGACTTGAAGCGCAAGGGCATCACCGACGTGGTGCGCGTGCAGCAGGACGACATCACCGGCCACCTGACGACGCTCAACACACGCCGGCTCTCCCGCCGCAGCCAGGCACGGCACCTGGCGGCCATCCGCAGCTTCCACCGCTTCCTCGTGGCCGAGAAGTACGTGGAGAAGGATGCCTCCGAGGACATCGACACCCCGCGCTCGGCGCGCAAGCTGCCCGTCTTCCTCACGCTCGAGGAGGTGGAGCAGTTGCTCGCCGCGCCCGAGGAGAGCTCGCCCGCGGGCATGCGGGACAAGGCCATGCTCGAGGTGCTCTACGCCACCGGCCTGCGCGTGAGCGAGCTGGTGGGCCTGGGCATCAACGACATCCAGCTGGGCGCCGGCTACCTGGTGGCCAAGGGCAAGGGTGCCAAGGAGCGCATCGTCCCGGTGGGCACCATCGCGGCGGAGAAGGTGCGGACGTACCTCGCGGGCCCCCGGCAGCTGCTGCTGGGCGAGCGCGAGTCCAAGGCGCTCTTCGTGACTCCGCGCGGGGACGGCTTCACCCGGCAGGGCTTCTGGAAGCTGCTCAAGCGCTACGCGCTCAAGGCGGGCATCCGCAAGCCGTTGTCGCCGCACAAGCTGCGGCACTCGTTCGCCACCCACCTGGTGGAGCGCGGGGCGGATCTGCGCGCCGTGCAGGCCATGCTCGGCCACGCGGACCTGGCCACCACGCAGATCTACACGCACGTCAACAGCGCGCGGCTGCGGGCCGTCTACGACAACGCCCACCCGCGCGGAGACGACGTGCGCGGGCGGGGAGGCGCCCTGGGCGGCCGCGTGGCCAGGAAGAGGGCAGGGGGGACGTAGGCCCTCCACCCGCCTTCACCTCATCACGGCGTGGGCGCCGCCATAGTCTGGCCGCCCGCGGGCGCCGGCTGGCCCTCGACCGGAGCCGCAGCCGCGGCCTCTGCCGCTGCCTTCTCGGCCGCCAGCTTCGCGGCCTCCGCCTCGGCGCGCTTCTGCGTCTCGGCCTCTGCGAGCTTGCCCATCGCCGCCAGGCCGGCGTCGAAGTCCTTCCCGAGCATCGCGTCCATGTCCATGAACAGCGATGCGGCCTTGCCCATGAAGGTGTTGGTGCCGTCCATCCTCCACGTCACCTTCACGCCCTCGGCCGCCGGGCTGAAGGTGAAGGTGGTTGGGCTGGTGGACGCGAACGGCCGGATGAACTCCAGCTTGATGCGGATGAGCTCGTTGGCCTTGCTCTCCTCGATCGTCATCCGGCCCTCGCCCACATCATCGTTGCCAGACCAGCCGTACTTCGCGCCCACGCCCGCGGCCGCGCCCTCGAAGGTCATCTTCTGGTTCGGGTCCAGCTTCTGCCAGGGCGACCACCCCTCCCAGCGGTGGAAGTCGTTCACCAGCGCGAAGGCGATGTCCGGCGCCGCCTTGAACGTCGCGCTGCGCTGCACGCTGAAGGTGGACGGCTGCAGGGCGATGAGGCCGAGCAGCGCCAGCACGATGACGCTGATGGCGCCGAAGATGATTTTCTTGATCATGGGGAGCACTTTCCTGTCGGGTGGGGAGGCGGGCGGGTCATAGGGGAATGTCCTGAGCACTCGCAAGCGTCCGGGAACGTGGACTCCTGGAGGAACGCCTCGGCCCCCGCAGTGCGAGGACCCTACCGGAGAAGTCAGAGTCCGGTGTATGATGGGCCGAGACGAGGAAGCGACGTGCTGCCTCGCGGGTTCTGACCACAGAGGTAGGGGGTGCGGAGATGGGGAAGGGGAAGAAGCCGGCCACGTACGAGGACATCGAGGCGCTGCCGGTCGGGTGGGTGGGGGAGTTGTTGGGGGACGAGCTGGTGGCTTCTCCGCGACCGGCCATGCCGCATCTGCGGGTGGCCTGGGCACTTGGAGTGCTGCTGGGCCCGGCTTCCGACCTGGGACAGCATGGGCCCGGCGGTGGGTGGTGGATCCTCAACGAGCCGGAGCTCCACCTCGGCAGGGACGTCCTGGTGCCGGACCTCGCGGGGTGGCGTCGCGACCGGATGCCTGTCCCGCCCTTCATGGACGCGCCCTTCTCCACGGTGGCTCCGGATTGGCTGTGCGAGGTGCTCTCGCCCTCCACCGAGCGGGTCGACAGGAAACGCAAACTGCCGCTCTACCACCGCGAGGGCGTGAGCCATGTCTGGCTCATCGATCCATCGGCTCGCAGCCTGGAGATCTACCGCCGGCAGGACAGGGATTGGTTGCGCGTGGGTCTGCACAGCGGAGACGGAGCGGTCATCGCCGAGCCGTTTGACGGGCTCTCGTTGACGCTGGGCTCGCTGTGGTGGCCACGGGCCGGTGCCACACGGGCTTCTATACCCTCACCCTAGCCCTCTCCCAGGGGGAGAGGGGACATCGCACGGGCTCAGCGCACGACGATCGGGATTCCGAAGGGCTCCGTCTTCGCACGCCGCCTCGGAGTCCCGGTGTCCGGCATCAGCTTCGCGACGCCCGCTTCCATCAGCCGCTTCAGCGAGCGGTATGCCGCCAGCTCGCCCATGGCCGTGTTCCGCAGTGCCTCGCGCACCGTCCGGGTGCCCCTCAGCTTCGTGTACAGGTACAGGTCGTCCGCCGTCAGCGACGGCGGGGCAGGGCGCGGCAACGGCTCGAAGTACAGCCGCCCGTCCAGCGCCAGCACCTCCTCCGCCAGCGCCACCGTCAACCGCACCTCCGCCTCCCGGTACAGCGTGTGCGCCTCCGGCACCGGCGCCCGCTCCAACACCTGCGCCGCCACCGCCACCGCTTCCTCGTACCGGCCTCCGTCCACCAGGCCTCGCGCCAGCGTCAGCAGATCCGCCAGCTCCGCCTGCTCGCCCACCTTCGGGCCCCTCGGCTTGCGCGGCGTCAGCGCCCCTCGCCGGTACAGGCGCAGCACCCAGCGCGCCCCGTGCAGCGGACCCTCCGCCGAGGCCGCCAGCAGCTCGCTCAGCGTCGCCCCGTGCTCGGCCAGCTGCAGCAACTGCTCCTCCGCCGCCGACACCGTCTCCACCGCGAACTCCCGGTACACCCCGAACGTCGTCGCCGGCCCCGGGAACAGATTCCAGAACACCTTCCACTCGAGCAGCCGCGCCAGCGCGTCCCGGTGCAGCTCCTTCAGGCCCAGCTGCAGCTCCACCGCCCGCCCCAGCGGCGGCAGCCCCGGGCGGAACTCCACCTCGCCGGACTCCCACCCGTAGCAGTCGAAGAGCGCCTCGCGCGCCTTGTGCCCCATCGCCTCCAGCAGCCGCGCCCTCGCCACCAGGCCCCGCTCCACCACGTAGGTGCCAAACGGCACCCCCGCCACCTCCGCCGCCTCGAACGCCACCGCCGCCCGCTCCGCGTCGAGAATCCGCAGCCGCGCCAGCATCTGTCCCAGGTGCTCCGTCGCCTCGCTGGAGCTCTCGCCCACCAGGTCGCCGCGTTGGAAGAAGAAGTGCCGCCGCACGGCACCCCGCTCCACGCGCAGCATCCCGTCCACCGCGGGTGCCTCGAAGAACGCGGGCATCAACAGCTGCAGCCGGTAGCTGGCCAGATTCCCCTTGAAACGCTCCATGTCGACGACTTCCTTCCTGCTGGGGGAACGGCAGGGTAACGAAGGTGGCCAGCCCCGGCAACCCTTTGATTTCACGGCCTTTTGTCTCGCCTCCCGAGAAGTTTCCAGGAGTCGGTCTGCTCGGGGAGCGGGCGGGCCAGTTCATTCCGTGCAACGGGCTTGCAGGAAAGTTGCAGGGTCGCCCTGGGTGTGCGAACCAGGGCTGTCACCCCTTTCGTGTATAGGCGTGGGAGTCATGCGGATCCTCTCGGGAGTCCAGTCGTCGGGCCGGTTGCACATCGGCAACTACTACGGCGCCATCCGTCAGTTCGTGCAGCTCCAGGACGAGGGCCAGGCCTACTTCTTCATCGCCAACCTGCACGCGCTCACCACCGTGCGCGAGCCCAAGCTCGCCGAGGAGCTGACGCGTGACGCCGCCATGGCCTACGTGTCGCTCGGCCTGGATCCGAAGAAGGCCGTCCTCTTCCGGCAGAGCGACGTGCGCGAGGTGCTCGAGCTGTACTGGATCCTCGGCACCGTGGTGCCCCACGCCCACCTCGAGCGCGCTCACAGCTACAAGGACAAGATCGCCAAGGGCATCAGCCCGGACTTCGGCCTCTTCGCCTACCCGGTGCTGATGGCCGCCGACATCCTGCTCTACAGCCCGGACTACGTGCCGGTGGGCAAGGATCAGATCCAGCACATCGAGTTCGCCCGCGACTGGGCCGTGAAGTTCAACCTCACCTACGTGCCGGGCTACGACCCCCAGGATCCCGAGGGCAAGGAGAAGGGCCATGCCCCCGGCATCCTCAAGCTGCCCGAGGCCCGCGTCCAGGAGAGCACCGCCACGGTGCCGGGCGTGGACGGACAGAAGATGTCCAAGTCCTACGGCAACACCATCGAGCTCTTCGGAGAAGAGAAGGAGATCAAGAAGCGCATCATGGGCATCAAGACGGACTCCACGGCCGTCGAGGCGCCCAAGCCCACCGAGAACGCCCCCTTGTACGATCTGCTCAAGCTGATGCTCCCCGAGCAGCGCTTCCAGGAGGTGGATGCGTCCTGGCGCGCGGGCGGCAAGGGCTACGGCGAGTACAAGAAGCTGCTCCTCGAGGCCTTCCACGAGAACTTCGGCCCGGCCCGCAAGCGCTATGACGAGCTCAAGCGCGATCCGGCCGAGCTCGAGCGTATCCTGCAGGATGGCGCCGAGCGCGCCCGTGCCGAGGCCTCCCAGCTCATGCAGCGGGTCCGCCGCGCCGTGGGCGTTCCCTGAGCGCATGAAGGACGTCTGGTGAGCGCAGGCCGTCGCAGCGCCCCTCCCACCGAGGAGACCCTCGAGGCAGACGTGCCCCGCAGTCCGGGTGACGCGTTCCGCGTTGCCTTGCCCAATTTCGAGGGACCGCTCGACCTGCTGCTCCACCTCATCAAGGAGCACCGGCTCGACATCTTCGACATCCCCCTGGCGCTCATCACCGAGAAGTACCTCGAGCACCTGGAGAAGATGCGGGAGATCAACCTCGACATCGCCGGCGAGTTCCTGGTGATGGCCGCCACGCTGGCCCACCTCAAGAGCCGCATGCTCCTGCCGCGCCAGGACACCGCCGAGCAGGCGACGGACGCGGTGACGGAGCTGCAGCAGGAGGAGGCCGCCGACCCTCGCGCCGAGCTGGTGCGCCGCCTGCTCGAGTACCAGAAGTACAAGGACGCCGCCGAGCAGCTGGCGAAGCAGGACCTCCTGGATCGCGACGTGTTCCCGCGCCGCGTGCCCGTGGAGGCCGTGCCCATCCCCGAGGAGGAGGTGGGCCTGCAGGAGTTCTCCGTCCTCAAGCTGATTGAGTCGCTCGACCGGGTGCTGGAGCGGCTGACGCCCAAGCTGCAGCACGAGGTGGTGCGCGAGAAGGTGAGCATCTCCGAGGCCATCCTGCGCATCGCCGAGCGCCTGAAGGCCCAGGGAGCGTGTACCTTCGAGAGTCTGTTCGATGAGCATCGTACGCGTCAGGAGCTGGTGATCACCTTCCTGGCCATCCTGGAGATGGTGAAGCGGCGGCTGCTCAAGGTGAGCCAGGAAGCCCCCCTGGCGGACATCATGCTCACGCCCAACGGGGATGCCCTGGAACGGCTGGTCCCCACGGAGGTGGATGAGAGTGAGTACCGGTAACAACGGCCCCGAGGACACCGGAGGCAAGCCCCCGCGCTCCTCCGGCGGCCCCAGCCCCTTCACCGAGGAGGAGATCGCCGCCGTCACCGGCCCCGGTGACGAGGACGAGCTGGAGGACTCCGAGGCCGCCACCATCGAGGCCGACGAGGTCCCCGACCTCCAGTCGTCCTTCGAGAAGCTCGTCGCCAAGAGCCGCAACCTCTCCCCGGAGCGCATCCGCACCGTCGTGGAGAGCGTGCTCTTCGTGGCCGAGAAGCCGTTGGATCTGGATCAGCTCTACGAGGCCACCGGCATCGAGCGCGAGAAGATCCAGGAGGCGCTCAACCTCATCTCCGGCATCCACCGCGACGGCATCAGCGGCATCGTCCTGTACGAGGTGTCCGGCGGCTGGCAGTTCCGCACGGATCCGCACTCGGGCGAGTACGTGCGGCGCTACCTGCGCGTGAAGCCCCAGCGCCTCACCCGCGCCGCCGTGGAGACGCTGGCCATCATCGCCTACCGCCAGCCCGTCACCCGCCCGGAGATCGAGGACATCCGCGGCGTGGACTGCGGCGCCGTCATCAAGGCGCTGTTGGATCGCAAGCTGATCAAGATCCTGGGCAAGAAGGAGGAGGTGGGCCGGCCCATGCTGTACGGGACGACCCGCGAGTTCCTCGAGTTCTTCGCCCTGAAGGACCTGTCCGCCCTGCCCACGCTGCGCGAGTTCCACGAGCTGACGCAGGAGCACCAGGAGATTGTCGAGAAGGAGCGGTCCTCGGCCCCGAGTGCCGCCGGCACCGTGGAGCTGCTGGCGGATCCGGACTTCCAGAAGCGCATGGACAAGAGCGTGGCGGCGTCGGAGGCCGCGCTCGAGGAGCTGGAGCAGGCCATGGACGCCGCGGAGAAGACGCAGAAGGCCGCCTCCAGCATCCTGAACCCGACCCCGCCACCCGCCGAAGGTGATAAGGGGCCAGTAGAGCCCGCTTGACGGGTCGACGAAGAAGTGGAAGGTGGCGGAAATGGCGTCTGAACGATTGCAGAAGTACCTGGCCCGCGCGGGCGTGGCCTCCCGGCGGCACGCGGAAGAACTCATCACCGAGGGCCGCGTCACGGTGAACAACGAGAAGGTGACCGAGCTGGGCTCCAAGGTGTCCCCGGGAGACCTGGTGACGGTGGACGGCAAGCTCGTCTCGCCGCCGGAGGAGTCCACCTACTACGTGCTCTACAAGCCGGTGGGCGTCGTGACGACGCTCTCGGATCCCCAGGGGCGGCCCACGGTGGCCAACTACATCGAGGAGACCGGCAAGCGGCTCTTCCCGGTGGGCCGGCTGGACTACGACGCCGAGGGGGCGCTGCTCGTCACGGACGACGGGGCGCTGGCGCACAAGCTGACGCACCCGAGCTTCCAGGTGCCGCGCACGTACCTGGCGAAGGTGAAGGGCTCGCCGGACGCGGCCACGCTGGAGAAGCTGCGCGGCGGCGTGCGGCTGGAGGACGGCATGGCCACGCCGCTGTCCGTGGACGTCTTCGAGCAGGCCGAGCGCAACACGTGGCTGAAGCTGGTGGTGGCCGAGGGCCGCCCGCACCTCATCAAGCGGCTGTGCGCCGCGGTGGGGGCCCCGGTGGTGCGGCTGTTCCGGCCCTCCTACGCGGGCATCACCGTCGAGGGCCTGCGCCCGGGCGAGCTGCGGCCGCTGTCGGAGAGCCAGGTGCGCATGCTGCAGGAGGTGGCGGACGGGAAGGCCTCGCCGCCGGAGCGCGAGCTGCGGTTGCCGCCGCGGCGCCATGGGCGCTCGGCCCCGGGCTTCGCGGAGGCGGACCTGGATGACGATGATTTCGGTGACGAGGCGCCTCCCGCGCCGGCCCGGTCGCGTGCGGCGGCGAAGCCCGCGCCCCGTGAGGCCGCCCGGACGGAGCGTCCCGAGCGCAAGGGTGTGAAGTCGGAGCGTCCGGCGCGAGCCGCGGCGGGTGCTCCCGCGCGCAAGACGTTCGCCCCGCGTGGCGAGGGCGGTTCCCGTCCGGCGTTCCGTGGCGCGGCGGGCCGTGGAGCCGAGCGCCGTGGGACGTGGACGCCCGGCGAGGACGAGGTCGAGAGCGAGGAGACTCCGAGCAGCCGTCCCGAGCGGGAGGAGCGTGGCGAGCGGAGTGAGCGTCCTGCCCGTAAGTCGTTCGGTGCGGGGGCGGGTGCCCGTCCGGAGCGCCGGGAGTGGTCGCCTCGGGGTGGTGGGGAGCGGAGTGAGCGTCCTGCGCGCAAGCCGTTCGGCGCGGGTCCTCGGGGTGGTGAGGAGCGGGGTGAGCGTCCTGCTCGCAAGCCGTTTGGCGCGGGTCCTCGGGGTGGTGAGGAGCGCGGAGAGCGTCCTGCCCGGAAGTCCTTCGGCGCGGGCGCGGGTGGCCGGCCGGAGCGCCGGGAGTGGTCGCCTCGGGGTGGTGAGGAGCGCGGAGAGCGTCCTGCTCGCAAGCCGTTTGGCGCGGGTCCTCGGGGTGGTGGGGAGCGCGCTGAGCGTCCTGCTCGCAAGCCGTTCGGCGCGGGCGCGGGTGGCCGTCCAGAGCGCCGGGAGTGGTCGCCTCGCGGTGGCGAGGAGCGCGGTGAGCGTCCTGCTCGCAAGCCGTTTGGCGCGGGTCCTCGGGGTGGTGAGGAGCGCGGTGAGCGTCCTGCTCGCAAGCCGTTCGGCGCGAGCGCGGGTGGCCGGCCGGAGCGCCGGGAGTGGTCGCCTCGCGGTGGTGAGGAGCGGGGTGCTCGTCCCGCGCGCAGGTCCTTCGGCGAGGATGCCGGTGGCCGTCCGGAACGCAGCAGCCCCTTCGCGTCGAATCCGAGCGCCGAGCGCCGGGTTCCCTCGCGTGGGCCCCGTCCGGAGCGCCGCGAGTGGTCGCCTCGCGGTGGCGAGGAGCGCGGTGAGCGTCCCGCGCGCAAGCCGTTCGGCGCGGGTCCTCGGGGTAGTGAGGAGCGCCGCGGTGCGGCACGCCCGGGAGGCGAGGAGGCTGGCGAGGGCTCGAAGTCCTTCGTGAACTGGCGCGCGAAGAAGCCGGGTCCCTCCTCCGAGTGGAACTCCCGGGCTCCCCGAGGCGCTGGTGGTCCCCGGGGTGCCGGTGGTCCCCGAGGCGCTGGTGGTCCCCGGGGGGCCGGCGGTCCTCGCGGCGCTGGGGCGCCCAGGGGCCGAGGGGGCCCTCGCAAGGGCCGCTGAGTCGTGGGCGGTCGCGCGCACCGCTGATATAACCGCCGGCGTCTCACGCTTTCCCTCCTCGGAGAACGATGCGAACCGGCGCGCGCACCTTCCTTGTCGTCCTGTCCCTTCTCGCCACCGCCGGGTGCAGTGGGAGCCGGGATCAGCTCCTCGCGGATCTGCAGAGCCCTCGCCCCGAGGTGAGGGCTCTCGCCGTGAAGAAGCTCGCCGAGGACGCCCGTCCCGACGACCTGGCCCTCTTCACCCGTGCCGCCAAGGACATGGCCTCCATCGTCCGCGGCGAGGCCGCCTCCGCCCTCGGCAAGAGCCAGGATCCCCGCGTGGTGGATCTGCTCGGCGAGCTGCTCGAGGACTCCGACGTGGACGTGCAGGGTCAGGCGGCCATGGCCCTGGCGCAGGTGAAGAACGACAAGGCCAAGGCCTACCTCACGCTGCAGTACGGCCGCCGCGGCCGTCAGACGCGCCAGGTGATCGTCCAGGCCCTCAAGCAGGCCAACGTGCCGGGCGCCATGGCCGAGGTCGTCGCCGCCGAGTCCAAGGCCATCTGGGAGCGCAACCTGCTGACCCTCAACGAGGGCTCGCTGCCCGAGCGCGTGGGCGCCGCCGAGGAGCTGGGCAAGAGCGGCCGTCCGGATGCCTTCAACCGGCTGGTGCCCCTGGTGCGCGACAGCCAGGTCGTCCTCGCCGCCGCCGCGGTGCGCGGCCTGGGGGACCTGGGCGACAAGCGCGCCGTGCAGGCCATCCTGCCCCTGCTCGACGAGAGCTTCCCCGAGCTGCGCGAGTCCGCCATCACCGCCCTCACGCGGCTGCAGGAGCCCCAGGCCATTCCCCGGCTCCAGGCCGTGGCGGTGGAGAAGAGCTCCGTGAGCCCCCTGGCCATCGACGCCCTGCTCGACATGCCGCGCCAGCCCCAGACGGATGCCGCGCTGTGCTCCATCGCGCTCGACGCCGAGACCAGTGAGGCCATCCCCGTCGCCCGGGCCATGCGCGAGCGCGGCGGCTGCCCCGTGGAGCCCATCGTCGAGCGCCTGGCGCGTCCCTCCACCGCCGCGGGCGGACTGCAGGTGGTGATCGGCCTCGGCCCCGCGGCCAGGGATCTGCTCCCCAAGGTGTTGCCCTACATCACCCAGGGCGATGCCACGCTGCGCGCGCTCGCCGTGGACGCGGCCGCGGCCATCGGGGAGTCCTCCGCGGCGCCCGTGCTGCAGAAGGCCTTCGAGCAGGAGCTCGCGGCCGCGCAGGCGCTCCGCCAGGACTGGGTCACCCTGAAGCTGCCCGAGCGCTACGGGCCGGGGTTCGATCCCTCCCAGCCGGGGAGCGGTGACAATCCGAAGCGCGAGAAGCACGCCAGCCTCATGGCCCGCGTGAAGGCGCTCAACGCGGCCAAGGCGCGCGAGCAGGGCCGGCCCGTGGTGCAGCAGCGCGCGCCCGCCGAGCTGTTCGATGACGTGGACTCGAGCAAGCTCGAGCCGCTGGCCGGGCTGCTGCGCGCGCTCGGGTCCGTGAAGGCGCCCGGGGCGCTGGAGCTGCTCAAGAGCTTCGCCGGTGACTCCAGCGTGACGGTGCGCACCGCCGCCCTGGTGGGCCTGACGCGGCTGGGGCCCGAGGGCGTGGCGCTCGCCAAGAACGGCCTGTTCGAGGCCGAGCGCGAGCTGGTGAAGGCCCTGGCCCAGGCGCTCGCCGAGCAGGGCGAGGCCGGACGATCCGCGCTGGTGGAGCTGCTGCCGCAGATCCACGGCGAGAAGCTGGTGGTGCTCGATGCGCTCGTGAAGGCGGGCGCGCCGGCCTCCGCGGCGGGCGAGCTCCAGAAGGTCGTCTCCGACGGCGGCCCCGAGGTGGTGCTGGCCGCCACGCTGCTGGGCCGGCTGAAGGCGAAGGAGGCGGTGCCCACGCTGGTGAAGGCGCTGGAGGAGCCCTCGGGCGTTGGCCGGCGCGAGCTGCTCACCGCCCTGGGGGAGATCGGCGACACCTCGGCGGCCGAGGTGGTGGCGCGCGACCTGTACCATGATCTGCCGGAGATCCGGGCCGCGGCGGCGGGGGCGCTCACGAAGATGGGCACCGGCGCCCAGGCCGATGCACTGGACGCGCTCAAGAGTGACTACTACCGTCGGGTCCGAGAGGCCGCGGTGACGGCGTTGGCCAAGACGACGACCGCGGCCGAGGGGGCACACTGACATGGAGCCACGGCAGCTCAGGGACAAAGCCAACGAAGCCCTCACCAAGGGACGCTTTGCCCGGGCCGCCGAGCTCTTCGAGGAATACTGTCAGCTGGACCCGAAGGACCACCAGGCGCGCGTGCGGCTGGGAGATGCCTGGGTGAAGGTGGGCGAGAACGCCCGCGCCATCTCCGCCTACCAGGCCGCCGCCGAGGGTTTCGCCCGCGAGGGGTTCCTCCCGCGCGCCATCGCCGCCAGCAAGCTCATCCTGGAGCTGGATGCGTCGCACCAGGGCGTGCAGCAGATGCTCGCCAACCTCTACGCCCGCCGGGGTGGAGCGGGAGGCGCGGCTCGCGCGGTGACGCCCAAGCCCCTGGAAGCGCCTCCGGTGGCGAAGCCGTCCGCGTTCTTCATCGAGCTGCCGCCGGACGTCGACGAGGCCCTGGCCTCGGAGGAGGCGTCCGCCCGGGAGCCCGCGCCCACGCCCGCGCCCGGGTTCAAGGCCGCCTCGTCCCTGTCGGGCATCGAGGTGGAGCTGGACATCGAGGAGACGGGGGCCGAGCCTCCCGCCGCGCCCGCGGCGGACATCGAGGTGGAGCTGGATCTCAGCGGCGCGGAGGAGGGGAGCCCGGAGGCCGCGCCCGCCCAGGCCGCCGTGGCGAAGTCCGGGCCTCCCGGTCTGCGCCGCCGTTCGAGCGACCTCCGTCCGGCCGTGACGGAGATGGAGCCGAACCCCGCGCCCGCCACACCCGAGCCTCCGCCCCAGCCCCTCCGGGTGGCGGCGGTGGGCCCCGCTTCGCCGCGCCTCGAGCGTTTCACGCCCCAGGACGGCGTGGACTTCCAGCCTCCGGTGCCGGGCAGCACGCCCTTCACGGAGCTGGCCGTCCAGGCGGACTCGCTGCTGCACGCGGTGGAGCTGGCGGCACTCGCGGGCGCGGGGCAGCTCGCGGAACCCGTGGCGTCCGCCCCCGCGATGGAAGAGCCGGGCACGCCGGAGGCCGAGGAGCCCATCGCCGAGGCGGCCCCCCAGGACGAGGCGCTGCCGAAGATTCCGCTCTTCTCGGACCTGCCGCGCGACGCCTTCATCGCGCTGTTCGAGCGCTGCCCGCTGCGCCGCTTCCCCGAGGGCGGACGCATCATCGAGCAGGGCACCAAGGGCGATGCCTTCTACGTCATCTGCGCGGGCCGGGTGCGCATCGTGCGCCAGGCCGGCGGCGAGCAGCGCGAGCTGGCCCAGCTGGGCGAGGGCGCCTTCTTCGGTGAGATGGCGCTGCTGTCGGGCGCGCCGCGCTCGGCCTCGGTGGTGAGCGCCTCCGAGGAGACGCAGGTGCTGGAGATCTCCGCGCCGGTGCTCGCGGGCCTCTCGCGCAGCTACCCGCAGGTGGCCCGGGCGCTGAGGCGCTTCTGCCGGCAGCGGCTGCTGTCGGACGTGGTGAACACCTCGGCGATCTTCCAGCCCTTCGGCCGCAAGGATCGGCGCGAGCTGGTGGAGCGCTTCCGGGCCCGCGAGGTGCGCCGGGGCGACACCATCATCCACGAGGGCCACCAGGTGGACGGCCTCTACGTGGTGCTCTCCGGCGAGGTGGCCGTCACCAAGGGCGAGCAGTCCCTGGCCCGGCTGCACGAGGGCGAGCTGTTCGGCGAGATGTCCCTGCTGCAGAAGACGCCCGCCAACGCCACCGTGACGGCCGCCCGCAACACCTCGCTGCTGCGGCTGCCCCGCGAGGACTTCGACACCCTCATCCTCACCCACCCGCAGATCCTCGAGCTCGTTTCCGAGCTCTCCGAGGCCCGCCAGCGCAGCAACGAGGCCCTCCTCGGAGGGCATCCCCACGTCCACGGGGAGACGTTGGAGCCTCACGAGGAGCTGGTGCTGTTCTGAAGCCTGCTCCCCCTGGGAGAGAGTGTCCGTCCCTTGACGCCGTGCGTTGGGTAGAAGCGGAAAAATGCTGTATGTGTGAGGAATGGGGCGAATCTCATTCCTCGTATGGGTGGTGCTTCTCACTGGGGGTTGTGCTTCGCAGCGGCTCGCGGGCGCGGATCTGGATCGCGTGTCGCGGCCCGCGTTCATCTCCCGGATCGAGCTGGAGGCGGGCCCGCACAGCCTCGTGTTCCGGGACGACAGCGCCTACAAGGACAAGCTCAAGAAGCTGGAGCCGAAGGAGGCGGATCGCCGGCTGCAGGCGAAGCTGACCGCGGCGGTGACGCGCTTCGAGGTCTCCGAGCGCCTGCGGGTGAATACGTTCCGGCAGCTCCCCGAGGAGCGGCCGTGGGTGGACACGTTGGATCCGGCGCGGGTGGCGACGATGCTGGAGAGCTTCCTGGTGGAGGAGGTGCCAGCGAACGCCCCGGACTACGACTTGCTGACGCGGCTGGGAGCGGACTCGGTGGTGGAGTTCGTCATCCAGGATTACGGCATGCGCAGCGTGAAGGGGCACGCGGGGGCGTACATGCGGGGCTATGCGCGCATGTTCAAGATCAACGGGCGTACGGAGCTCTGGCGCCGTCCCTTCCAGGTGGACCGCGTGGCCGAGGGCGCCGAGCACCTGGATCCCTTCAAGGTGGGGAAGGATCCGTCGCTGTTCCGCCAGGAGCTGACGTCGATGCTGGACGTGGTCGCCGCGCAGTTCGCCGAGGAGCTGCGTCCGCCGGATCGCAAGCCGGGCGCGCCGCCGCCGCAAGAGGGCGACAGCGTCCACTCCACGGGCCGTGAGCTGCCGGCGCCGCCGAAGCCCGCCGAGCCCGAGCTGGGGCCGGGCGAGCTGCCGGATCCGGATCCGTAGTGCTCAGAAGAGCGCGTGCTCCGCGAGGAGCACCGCGAGCCCCAGCACGAAGCTGACGAGCGTGATGGGCAAACCCACCCGCAGGTAGCCGAGGAAGCTGAGTTCGGCCTTGCCGCGCGCGGCCTCGAAGACGATGAGGTTGGCCACGCTGCCCACCAGGGTGAGGTTGCCGGCCAGGGTGGAGCCGAGCGCCAGCACGTGCCAGCCCAGCACGGGATCATGCAGCGTGGGCACCCAGGCGCGCGCCAGCATGACGAAGGGCACGTTGCTGAAGAGGTTGGAGGCCACGAGCGTCAGCCCGGCGAAGCCGAGCGTCTCGCGCCAGGGCGGCCCGGACATGAAGGGCGAGAAGACGCGGTAGATGTCATCCGCCCAGCCGGCCTTGTTGACGCCGTAGACGACCACGAAGAGGCAGGCGAAGAAGAGCAGCAGGACGTAGTCCACGCGCTCGATGGCCTGACGGGGCGGGGCGCGGCGGGAGAGCGTCATCACCACCGCGGCGCCGGCCAGGGCGCTCCAGCTCATGGGCAGGCCGATGAAGAAGGCGGCGACCACGCCCACGAGCGTGGCGAGCGTGAGCCCGAGCAGCGGCCGATCCACGGGAGGCGGAGGCGGGTGCGTGTCGAAGCGCTCGTGGGAGAGCTGCTTGCGGAAGACGAAGAGGAGCCCCGCGATGACCACGCCGGTGGAGAGCACGGCCGGCAGCGCCATGTAGGCCACGAACTGCGCATAGGGCAGCCCGGAGGCGCCCTGGATGAGCATGTTCTGGGGGTTGCCGGTGAAGGTGGCCACCGAGCCCGAGTTGGAGGCCATGCACACGGCCAGCAGGTACGGGATGGGAGGCAGCCGCGCGTCCTCGACGACCACCAGCACCAGCGGGGTGAGCATGAGACAGAGGGTGTCGTTGACGAGGAAGGCGGACAGGAAGGCGCTGGTGCAGGCCACGGCCACGAGCAGCAGCCGGGGCGTATGGGCCTTGCGCAGCGCCCAGGCACCGGCCGCTCGGAAGAAGGAGGCCTGCGAGAGGTAGTCCGCGAGTAACATCATCCCCAGCAGGAGCACGAGCGTGTCCATGTCCACGGCGTGCCGGGAGGGATCGGCGCTGTAGTTGAAGACCTCGGAGGGGGCGACGATACCGGCCACCACCATGAGGACGGCGCCCACGAGCGCGCCTCCGGGGCGATCCAGCCGGGGGAAGGGGAGGCGGATACCGGCGATGAAGACGTAGGTGAACAGGAAGATGGCGAGGGCCACGGCGGGCGGACAGTACCCGAAAGCCTTCTGCTAGGCTGCGCGGGACTTTCTCGGAGGGGAAGGGGCATGGCAGGCACGGACCGCCACGACGGACCGGTGGAGCTCGACGGAAGCGAGGGGGAGGGAGGAGGGCAGATCCTCCGCTCGGCGCTCTCGCTGTCGCTCATCACCGGGAGGCCCTTCCACATGAAGAACGTGCGGGCCCACCGCCAGCCGCCGGGGTTGAGGCCGCAGCACCTCGCCTGCGTGCGGGGCGCGGAGGCCATCAGCGGGGGCCAGAGCGAGGGCGCGGCGGTGGGCGCCTCGGAGCTGCGCTTCGAGCCGGGGCCGGTGCACCCGGGCAACTACGTGCTGGAGGTGGGGACGGCGGGCAGCACGCCGCTGCTCTTCCAGTGCCTCTTCTACCCGCTGGCGCTGGCGGGGGGCGGCTCGCTCACCCTGCGCGGGGGGACGCACCTGCCGCACAGCCCCAGCTACCACTACGTGGTGGGGGTGTGGCTGCCGGTGGCGAAGGCCTACGGGCTGAACGCCTCGTTGCGCCTGGTGCACGCGGGCTTCTACCCGCAGGGGGCGGGAGAGTTCATCGCCGAGGTGGAGCCGGTGAGGGATCCACCGAACCGGGTGGAGCTGCCCTCCCGCGGGACGCTGCGGGACATCGCGGTGGGCTCGTTCGTGGGCGGGTTGCCCTTTGGCATCGCGGAGCGTCAGTCCAAGGCGGCGGTGGCGGCGCTGCGCGAGCGGGGCATCTACAGCCACGCGGAGAACCGGCCGCTGCCGGTGACGCACTCGGTGGGCACGGTGACGTTCATCCTGGCGCAGTTCGAGAACACCCTCGCCGGCTTCACGGCCCTGGGGAAGCGGGGACTTCCCGCGGAGGACGTGGGGCGCGAGGCGGCGGAGGAGGTGGCGCGCTTCATGGAGAGCGGGGGCGCGCTGGACGAGCACCTCGGGGATCAGATCCTCCTGCCCGCGGCGCTGCTGGCGGCGGGCCTGTTGGGCCCCTCGTCTCCGGGGACGACGCGCTACACGACGGCGCGGGTGACGGAGCACCTCACCACGCACGCGTGGCTCATCGAGCGCTTCCTGCCCGTGCGCGTGACGGTGGAGCCGGGAGGCGCGGTCGAGGTCGCGCCCCGGTGACGGGCCCGCCCCCTCCGTGAGACAGTCCCTCCCGATGAGCGCTGCCCTCGATCTCGTTCTGGAAGCCGGAAACATCACCGATACGCGCGCGGACGTGGTGCTGCTCAAGCACGCCCAGAGCTTCTACGGCGCGGATCAGGCCGTGGCCTCGCGGCTCGTCCAGGCGGGCATCCCGATGGCGAGCTTCTCGGTGCCCATCGGGGAGCATGTCTTCATCGAGACGCGAGGCGCCATCGGCGCGCCCCTGGCCCTCTTCCTCGGCACCGTGAAGCTGGGGAAGTTCGGCTACCACGAGATTCGCCAGTTCGCGGCCCGGGCGCTCAAGGCGCTCGAGTCGCGCCCGGACATCCGCCACGTCGCCTGCACGGTGCACGGCCCCAACTACGGCCTGGACGAGGACGAGGCGGCGCTCGCGCTCGTCGGAGGCCTCGTCGAGGCCTTCATGCGGGGTGCCGGGCCCCAGGGGCTGGAGCGCATCACCGTGGTGGAGCTGCAGCAGAAGCGGGCGGACCGGCTTCGCACGGCGCTGGAGCGGGGACTCGGGAAGAGCCCGGGGGTGGAGCCCCTGACGAGCGGCTGGGGCTTCCGCGTCAAGCGCACGAGCCAGCACGTCCAGGCGCCGCCCATGGCCACGGCCGGGGCGCAGTCGCTGGCCAAGCCCCACGCCTTCGTCGCCATGCCCTTCGCCTCCGAGATGGAGGACGTCTACCACTACGGCATCCTGGGCCCCGTGAAGGGCGCGGGGCTCCTGTGCGAGCGCGTGGATCAAGCCGTGTTCGAGGGCGCCATCATCCAGCGGATCAAGGAGCGCATCGACACCGCGAAGGTCGTCATCGCGGACCTGTCCATGGCCAACCCCAACGTGTACCTGGAGGTCGGCTACGCGTGGGGCAGGGGACGGCCCACCATCCTGCTCGTCCGCGATCTCAAGGAACTCAAGTTCGACGTCGCGGCCTACCGCTGCCTCGTGTACCGCAACATCCGGGACCTGGAGACCCAGCTCTCGCGCGAGCTGCAGCACCTGGGCTGAGCACGCCGGGTGCCCCTACTTCGCTTCCGGCTCCGGGGACTTCGGCCGGAAGAGGGGACACCGGAGCACCGGCTGGGGCGCGTATTTCTGCGGCAACAGCGGGCAGAGGATGAACGTGGACGTCTTCGTCCTCACGTACTTCGGCGGCGCCGCGCAGCGGTGACAGAGGCTCGTCGGGAAGGGCAGCGGGGAGGGCGGAGTCTCATCCATGCGGCCCCTACCCAGGCCCGGACGGCGAGCCGATGTCAAGCGCGAGCGTCAGGAGCGCACCCCTGACGCCCGCCGGGCCCGCGGCCTCGCTCAGGGCATGCTGGCGTTGAGGCAGGCGGGCTGCCCACCAGTGAGGAAGTAGTTGTTCGTCCGCAGCACCAGGTGCCCGCTGTCGGTGGAGGGGTTCGTCTGGGCCTGCTCGCCCGCGCCGAAGATCATGCCGATACCGTGGGCGGCGGCCACCTCCTGCGGGTGATCGAAGAAGTAGTCCAGACGGTTGTCCTTCCAGTGCTGGTCGTAACCGGGCATGGACATGTTGCCCACGGGGATCTGCCACCAGATGTTGGGCCGGCCCATCCGCTCCGAGAGCGCCTTGGCGAACCGGAAGGCCTGACGGAAGTGTGGGAGCGTGGTGTTGGCCGTATCCCACCAGCTGTTCCGGCCCAGACGCACCTGGTAGTACTGGGCGTCGCGGTCGCTCGTCTCCACCACGACGAAGTCCCCGTTGGCGCCACCGCACTCCCTGAGGAAGTCCGCCACCTTGCGGGCCTCGCCCTCCACGTCGAGCGCGGGGTTGGTGTTCATCATGGCGTCGATCTTCGTGGCCCACGCCGAGGCATGCAGGCCCACCTTGGCGTTGGGGGCGTACTTGCGGACCATGGCGATCATGCAGCGGCCCATGCCGGCGATGGTGTTCTCCACGTTCGCGCAATCCGTGGGATTGGCCGAGGCGACCGCCGCCGGAATCATGTGAGGATTGGTGTTCACCTGCTGCGCGTACGCCCAGAAGTCCGGCTCGATGTGAAGCAATGCGGTGGAAGTACCAATCTGCTGCAACACGAAACGCCAGTCATTGTAATAACGTTGCATCAAGGAGACGGTCTGCGCCGCGGCCACCTCCGGCGAGCCCTCGGAGACACGGCTGGCGTGGAGCATCTGGTAATAGGTGATCATCGGGACCTGTCCCAGATTGATCGTCTGCTGGAAGTAGTCACGCAGGTACTGCCCCGGAGGAATCTGGTCCCACTGCCAGCACCCCCACCAGCCGCAGCCATTGGGATTCCAGTTGGAGCAGGACTGTCCGGCGGAGGAGCAGCTCGTGCTGCACGAGTTGCACGGCTCCGCGCTGTCGAACAGGCCACCCGCGAGGTAGATGTATCGGATGTCGAACGGAGCCAGCCCGGCCACGGAGCTGTCCGTCTGTCCTCCGACGAGCACGTGATCCTTCCCGAGTGAATCGAGCAGCGGCTGGCCGAGGCAGTCCGTGGGCGGAACCGTGCCACCGTCCGAGCCGCCCGTGCCCGCGTCCGGAGTACCCGCATCCGAGCCCGTGCCCGCGTCCGAGCCACCCGTGCCCGCGTCCGGAGTGCCCGCATCGGAGCCGCCCGTGCCCGCGTCTGGCGGACACTTCTTGCACACCCCTCCACCGCGTGGGGCGGCCTCGGCTTCACGGGGTGCTCCGCTGAGGGTGTAGAAGAACAACATCCCGGGGACCAGGAGCAACAACCAACGCGCGCTGGAGGACATGAGGTACCTCGCGACTTCGGGTCCAATTCTTTGACATAAAACCAGACTCGCGATCCAACGCGGCGGCCACCATCAATCCCTCTTCTTCATGTATTGGATGAGAGTGATTGCAATGCTGATAGAAGTTTTCGCGGAAATACGAGAAAGTCCTGCCCTGACGAAAGTTTCCAAGAGGCTTGTCCCCGGGGAGTGAAATCAACTCTCCTGGCCGTATGTGTCTCGACGCCTGGCTGCTCGCTGGATGTGTGTCGATTCAATTCATTTCACCCGCTCCACCGAGGAGTGAGGCCACACGGCGCTCGAATGGCTGTCTGCCTGCCTGTCTGACGGTCAGGCCGACGCGCCGGCTCAGGCACGCGGGGGGGCACCGGGGCGCGGCTTGCATGGCCCGGTGCCTGCGTTACTCCTGATCAATGACCGACGTCTCCCATGTCCAGGTGCCGACGCGCGATTACACGCTGCCCGAGGGTTGCCCCTCGTGCGGCGCGGATCTGCCGGTGCGCGTCTCGGCAGCCGGTACCCACGGCGTCTGCAAGCACTGCGGCTGGTTTGGCCGCCCCCTCCTCACGGTGACCCACCAGGGGCTGCGCATCAGCTACGAGGGCGCTGACGCCTGAGCTCCAGCCCGGCGTGGTGCCGCGCGGTGAACAGCAGCGCGAGCGCACTCAGGACATGCCAGGCCGCATGTCCCTGCACCCAGTGATTGTCCGGGTCGCACCACGCCCGCGTCACGTCCGCCACCGAGCACGCCGCCGCCGCGGCCATCAGCCCCACCGCGAGCCAGAAGTCCCGGTACGACTCTCGCGGGTCCTTCCGCCGGGACAGGCGGATCTCGGTTCCCACGATCACCAGCACCGCCCCCAGCACCACGAGCTGGTAGGGGAACCCGGCGAGCCTCAGCACCGGCACGAGCAGGGTGCACCCCACCGTCAGCCCGGCGTGGACCGTGCCCACCCGCTCGCGAGGCAGCCAACCCAGGCGGTGTAGGTTCAGCGCCACCAGCAGGAAGGCGAGCACGTACATCCCCACGAAGTCCAGGAGCTGGGTGGCGAAGGTGTTCGTCGCGTGGAAGGCGAAGGAGAACGCCCCCACGAGCCCCGTCGTCCAAGCGAAGCGCCCCATGGCGCGGCTGCCCGTGAGCCGCCACCGCCACGCACACCAGCACGCCACCGCCAGGTAGGCGAGGTTGGACCAGGCGTTCGCGGGCTCGTTCACCCAGGCGCAGACCGTGGCCTCGCACCACTTCACGTTCGGCTCGCCCCAGGCGACCCGCATGTCCCACCAGGGGCAACCGGGCTGGAGGAGCTTCTCGGGCGCTGCCATGCCGTTCATGGCTCGAACCTACATCTCGATGGGCTCGTCCCGGACAGGCCCTCTCCGTCCGGATATCGTGCCTACATCAGCATACCTGGGGGACCTCTTTGTTGAGCCCCATCATGCCTACATCTCACGACATCTTCATGCCCAAGAACTGGTGTGTGTCGCACTTACATTGGCGTCTTTTGTGTGTCAGAATGGAGCAATCAAATACAGAAATTAATTCCATAGTCTTGATTTCCTGTCAGGGATTGTGGAGTGGAAGTCTGTATTTGTTTTTGTCTATGTTTGTCTTTTGTGATTGTGACGATATGTTTTTCTTTTTTAAGTAAATACAAACTATAATTTGATGTGTTTTTTATGTATTTAGATAAAGACAGACATTCGTTTTGCTGGATTGGTAGGGATTGGGTGGATATCCTTGCAACCATGAGGCTTGACGAGATCGCTGGGCACATCGACCAGTTGCTGGGTGCTTCCGCCGAGACGGGTGAGCGCACCCGGATCGTCGTCGCGCGAGAACAGCCCGTGTGCCGCATGGGGCTGGCGCTCGGAGCGGTGGGGACTCGGGCTGCTGGAGCGGCTCCTGCGCGAGCGGTGGCCCGACCTCCACATCCTCGTGTCCCCACCACGGGATTGAGAGGATTCAATCCAAGGGATTGCTGGCGCCGCGCAGGGCCTCGTCCACGAGCCACGTGGGCACCGCCAGCGCTCCGGCCACCTTCCTCAGCTCCAGGTAACCCAGGTTGTCCACGACGCCGTCCGGGGCCTTCATCAAGGCGAAGTGCTGCGCCAGCCGGGCCCGCTCGGACAGGGTCGCCCGCTCCTGGTACAGCTGCTCCAGCACGGGCAGGAGCTTCCCCGTCGTCAGGGCCAGGTTCAGCAGCTCGGGATGCTCGGACTTCTCCAGGTAGGAGGGATCCAGCTCCCGCAGCTCCCACGCCAGCAGGGTGTCGGCCTCCTCGTCCGACAGTCCCTCCTCGCTCGCATAGCGGCCCGCGCTCTTCAGGAAGGTCCTCGTCTTGGAGAACGCCGCGAGGGCACGCACCCGCCATGGGCTGAAGGCATGGGCGCGGAAACCGCCGAGTACCTCATCGTCCTCACTGGGCCGCTCACGGGCCGATGGATCGGACAGGAGCGCGTCCACATGGCGCGCCGCCGCCTGCAGCTCGGACTTCACCGAGCCTGCGGTCCATCCGCTCACCCGTGCGAGCAGGACGCCCGCGGAGGCCTCCAGCTCCCGGGAGCACAGCAGTCCCGCCCGGTCGGCGCTGGCCTCGGCCGCCCGGTTCCACCGGTACAGCCCGAGCGCCGTGGCGGGGGAGACGAATCGTCCATCCTCTCCGTCCCAGGCCAGGGCCGTGGCCGGCAGGGGCAGGGTGAAGTGCTCGAAGGCGAGGTGCCCGAGCTCGTGCCCGAGGATGAAGCGCAGCTCGGCCTCCTGGAACACCTCCAGGAGCCGGGAGGACAGAACGATGGCGGGAGTGTCCGGCGGGGCCTGCACCGCCGCGGCCCGGATCATGGGCTCCGGGTTGACGAACACATCCACGGGTCCCTCGTGGCCCAGGACCTCCTTGCAGGCGGCCAGCGCATCCAGGACCCGCGGGGCCACCGGGCGCGTCAGCTTGAAGGCGTTCGAGAGCAGCTGCCTCTGCCTCGCGACGCCGCCGAACCTGCCCGGCACCGCGTCCACATGCCGCAGCGCCCGCTGGGTGTCCTCGCCCGCGAGGAGCTCGTCGCGCAACCGCCGCTCGAGCGCGGACTGGAAGATGCTTGGATTCACATGCGCCATCGTGGGGAATGCCTCCTGCCGCCAGCGTACCTCATCAGGATAGGATGGCGGGCCCATGGCTTCTTCCAATGCCGTCCCCGGGACGCTCGAGTTCTCCACGCCGCTCGTCTGCCAGCAGCTGTGGAACGGGGACCACCAGGTGTTCCCCGTGGCCGCGCCCACCCTGACGAGCCACGCGCCCACGCTCGAGGCCTGTCTGGGCGAGCAGCGCCTGTTCCTCGAGGAGCACCTGTCCAGGGTGGAGCCCGAGGAGCTGGCCCGCTTCTCCTTCCCCGAGCAGGTGCGGCTCGAGATGCTGGAGATCCTCGCCCCCCGCGCCGATCTCCCCAAGAAGCTCGTCAAGCCCGTCACCGTCGAGCTGGCCACCATCGTCGTGCCGCTCGCGGAGGAGACGTGGGTCTTCGTGCCGGCGATCGATCACACGGTCTACGTGGGCAGGAACCAGGACGTGCGCGAGACGGTGCGCGCGGACGTGGAGCGGTTGCTCGCCGCGCGCGAGCCGGCCGCCCATGAGTACCTGCGGCTGCTGCCTCCGAAGTTCGTGACGCTCGAGACCGTCCAGCTCGCGCTCCGGCGTCAGGACGCGAGCGACAAGGCCCGGCAGGCGAAGAAGAAGCTGGAGGAGAAGCTCAAGCGGGAGCAGGCGCACCAGGTGCTCCTCTCCGTCTCCACGGTGCTGCATGATCGCGACGAGGCCCGGCACGGACCGCCCCTCATCGCCCGGGACACCGAGCTCGCGCTGCTGTCCGGCCTGCTCGGCGGCGAGAAGCGGCAGGGCGTGCTGCTCGTGGGCCCGGAGCTCGTGGGCAAGACGGAGCTGCTCCTCGCGTGGCTCCGCGCCGAGCGCAAGGCCGGCCGCGAGCGGCGCGTGTACGCCACGAGCGGCTCGCGGTTGATCGCCGGCATGTCCGGCTTCGGCCAGTGGCAGGAGCGCGTGCTGCGGGTCATGCGTGCGGCACAGGAGCTCGACGCCGTCCTGTACTTCGAGAACCTCGGGGAGCTGCTCGCGCAGCAGTCCTCGGAGCACGTGGACATCCCCGGCGCGATGAAGCCCTTCCTGGAGGAGGGCCGGGTGCGGTTCCTCGGAGAGCTCACCCCCGAGTCGTTGGATCTGCTCGAGAACCGGCACCCGGGCCTCTTCGCGGTGCTCGGCCGCGTGCGCCTGGAGCCCCTGGGGACGCGGCAGACCCGTGAGGCGCTCCGGAGCCGGACGGTCTGGCAACGCAAGGCCGAGCCCTCGCGGTACTCGCTGGCCGACGACGCGGTGGATCCGCTCGTGGACCTGGCCGAGCGCTACCTGCCGAGCCGCGCGCTGCCCGGCAAGGCGATCCGGTTGTACGAGGAGATGCGCGCGGGACTGCAACAGGAGCGCACGGGCACGGGCGAGGTGCCCCTGCTCACCCGCGAGCGCGTGTACTCGCTCTTCAGCCTCAAGACGGGCGTCCCCGAGTTCCTGTTGCGCGAGGACCGCGCGCTGCTCGCCGGGGAGGTCGAGGCGCACTTCCGCCGCCAGCTCGTGGGCCAGGAGACGGCGGTGCGCCGCGTCGTGGAGACGCTGTGCATGGTGAAGGCGGGCCTCCAGCCCCAGGGCAAGCCGCTGGCCACCTTCCTCTTCGTGGGCCCCACCGGCGTCGGGAAGACCGAGCTCGCGCGGCTGCTCGCCACGTTCCTCTTCGGCTCGCCGGAGCGGATGTTCCGCTTCGACATGAGCGAGTTCATGGACGGCTGGGCCGCCGAACGGCTCATCCGGGGCAACACCCAGGGCGAGGGGCTGCTCACGCGCCGCGTCCGCCAGCAGCCCTTCTGCGTGCTCCTGCTCGACGAGATCGAGAAGGCCCACCCGGCCGTCTTCGATCTGCTCCTGCAGGTGTGCGGGGAAGGGCGGCTCACCGATGCCCGGGGGCAGACGGCGTGGTTCCACAACGCCATCATCATCATGACGAGCAACCTCGGCGTGGCGCACCGCCGCTCCCCGCTGGGCATCGGCGCTACCTCGGTGGATGACGCCTCGTACTACCTGCGCGAGGTGCACCGTCACTTCCGCCCCGAGTTCGTCAACCGCATCGACCAGCTCATTCCCTTCCACCCGCTCACCCCCGAGCAGGCGGCGGAGGTGGCCCGGCTCGGCGTGGACAAGCTGCGGCAGCGGCGCGGGTTGATGCAGCGCGGGGTCTCGCTCGAGGTGCCTCCGGAGATCACCACCGCGCTCGCCACCTCCGGCTACCAGGAGGCCTATGGCGCCCGGGCCATGCGCAGGCACCTGGACCAGCAGCTCGTCGTCCCCATCGCCCGCATGCTCTCCGAGGCCGGGCCCGAGGCCCAGGGCGGCCGTGTGGTGATCGCCTCCCGTCCCGGGGGCATTGCCGTGGAGCTGACCAAGGGCAGCCCGAAGACGGCGCGCAACCAGCTCGAGCTCGTGCGCGACCTGCAGGAGCAGCGGCGGGTCATCGACAGGCTCTTCCGGATGGATGCCGTGGAGAACGTGGGGGAGCGGATCCACTTCCTGGTGGCCCAGCTCGCCCAGGGAGATCAGAAGAAGATGCGAGGGCCCGAGGCGTCCTCGCTGGGACAACTCCAGTACGAGCACAGCCGGCTCGAGGCGCTCTGGAGCGAGGCCCGGCGGTTGCGCGCATCGCTCCTGGCCGCCGAGGAGCTGGCGCTGATGGCGCTCTTCGAGCAGCAGGATGCCGCCCCCTTCGTGGACGAGGCCCACGCGCAGATGAAGGCCATCCGCCAGCTGATGCCGTCCGTGCTGCTCGCGCTCCAGCCCCGGAGGGATCAGATCACGCTCATCCTCCAGGAGGCGGGGGAGACACGCGGCCTCGAGCGCTGGATCCTGCCGCTGATCGAGGATGCGCCCCGGCGCGGCTGGACGGTCGAGGGCCGCGTCTCGGTCACCCACAAGAGCAGCGAGCGCAAGCGCAAGTGGGATGACAAGCTGCTGGGTGCGGAGCAGCTTCGGAAGGAGCTGGCCGCGCCCTCGCGGGCCTTCCGGGAGGTACTGCTCCTGGTCAACGGCACGAACGCGGGGGCCTTCCTGGCGCTCGAGGCCGGGGTTCATCGTTATCCCCCCACCGAGAAGGACGAGCTGGTCCAGGTCGAGGTCAGGCCCGTTGCCATGTCCACCCAGCTGTTCCAGAAGGAGCTCGAGCTGCCCGCCATCGCCCCTCCGGCACAACGGGCCGGCAAGGATCTCCGGGAGCTGCGGTTGATGCCAGCCATCCGTGAGTACGTTCCCGGCGGCGAGCTCCTGCTGTGCGATGGCGCACGCAAGCTTCAGCTGGATTCCTGGGAGCACTTCCAGGCGCTCGAACGGATCCTGCTCGAACACATCCTGCTGCTCGAAAGCTCCGGGAACTTCGATGCCGAGAGTGGATTCTCCTTCGCGCTCGACGTGATCCGGGGGGCCTCGCGATGAACCTCACTCTTGGCGTGTACCAGAGCCGCGATGCCTCCAGTGGCTACCGGTGGACCACGCTCGCGCTCGGCCCCCATACCCGCAGCCGAGAGGGACGGAGCACCGTCAAGCTCCAGCAGAAGCTCGTGGAGGATCTCCGGAGCATCATCGGCGAGCTGCCCGTCCGGGAGCTGTCGTACTTCCAGCTCCCCCGAGGCATCCGCCTGGAGCGGGTACAGCTCGAGCTGGATTTCAAGCGCGTGCGCACCGGAACCGAGACGCCGCGGCTGTCCGGTCTCTTCCCGCTCATCCTCGAGCCGCGCTGGCGCACGCGCGACGAGCTCATGACCATCGCCTACCACCCCGCGCGCCAGCACGAGTGGTTCCCGGTCGATACCGGCGCCAGTCTCGAGGAGCAGGCGAAGGTCTTCTTCACCCGTGCCTGGGCCCAGCTGGAGCCGTACGAGCACGATGACCTGCGCTCCAACCGCAAGGACACCCTCAAGGCGCTCGCGTTCATGGCCCAGCCGAAGTCGCTGCTCGACGAGCTCGGCAAGAAGAAGGGGCCCTGGGACGACCTGGAGGCCGAGGACCGGCGGGAACGGGCCGGCGGCAAGAAGAAGCAGAAGAAGTCCGGTGGCGGCACCCAGGTGCTGCACAAGCTGGGGACGAACCTCACCCTCCAGGCCGCGGAGGGCACGCTCGATACCGGCATGCCGCGCGGCCCCTACCGGGAGCAACTCCAGCTCCTGCTCGGAGGCGAGCGGCGCACGCCGGTGCTGCTCGTGGGTCCTCCCGGCTGCGGCAAGCGGACCCTGCTCAAGCGCTTCGTGGCCGAGCAGCTCGAGGCCGATGGTTTCCAGACCCACCGCAACCTGGACAAGGTGACCGAGGTCTGGTCGATCGCCGGCAAGCGGATCATCGCCGGCATGAGCTACGTGGGCGACTGGGAGCAGCGCTGCCTCAAGGTGCTCGAGGACACGAGGGGAGGGCGGCGCATCCTCTTCATCGAGGACCTGCATGCCTTCGGCCGCATCGGCCGCTCGCGGGAGAGTGACACCAATCTCGCGCTCTTCTTCCAGGGAGCCCTGGCACGTGGAGAGCTCACGCTCGCCGGCACGGTGACGCCCGAGCAGCTCCAGCGGCTGGAGACGGACGCCCCGTCCTTCGCCGCGCTCTTCACCCAGGTGCACGTGCGCTCCACCCGCACCGACGAGACACTGCGCATGCTGCTGCACGAGGCGCGCGAGCTGGAGTCCAAGCACCACATCGCCTGGTCCCCTCCGCTCTTCCCGGTGCTGCTGGAGCAGGCGGGGACGCTCTTCTCCGGGTCCGCGCTTCCGGGCAAGGCGCTCGATCTGCTGCGCGAGCTGGCCACGGACCAGGGAGCCCCGGGCCGGGAGCTCGGCGTCGGCGAGCTCTTCGCGCACCTGTCGCGCAGGACGGGCCTGCCGGACTTCCTCCTGCGCCCCCAGGAGCGGCTGGTGCCCGAGGAGGTCCACGAGGCCCTGTCGCGCAAGGTGATGGGACAGCCGGAGGCGGTGCGCGTGGCGTGCGATCTCGTCGCGCGCATCCATGCCGGACTCACGGATCCCCGGCGGCCCTACGGCGTCTATCTGTTCACCGGCCCCACGGGCACGGGAAAGACGGAGCTCGCCCGCGCGCTGGCCGGCTACCTGTATGGCGATGCGTCGCGGCTGGTGCGGCTCGACATGGGCGAGTTCCAGACGCCGGATGCCGTCGCGCGGCTCACGGGCGACGCCTGGCAGCCCGAGGGCCGGTTGACGCGCCTCATCCGCGAGCAGCCCTTCTCGCTCGTGCTGCTCGATGAGATCGAGAAGGCACATCCCTCGCTGCTCAACCTGCTGCTGCAGACGTTCGACGAGGGCCGGTTGACGGATGCCTCGGGCGAGACGGCGGATTTCACCCATACCGTCATCGTGATGACGAGCAACCTCGGGGCGCGGCGCAAGCCGGCGGTGGGGCTCGGTGCGCCGGACGCGCGCGCCCTGGAGCTGGATGCGGACCGGGCCGTGCGCGAGTTCTTCCCGCCCGAGCTCTTCAACCGCATCGATCGCATCGTGCACTTCTCGCCGCTCTCGCGGGACGTGGGCGAGAAGGTGGTGGAGAAGGAGCTGGCGCGACTGTTGTCGCGGCACGGGCTCGTGTCCCGCAACATCTTCGTGGCCGCCGACGAGGCGGTGAAGCGGCGCATCGTCGAGGAGGCCTTCGATCCCCACCTGGGCGCGCGGCCGCTGAAGCGCTACCTGGAGGAGAAGGTCGGGCAGGTCCTCTCCGATGCCATCATCCGGGGACCCCAGGCGCTCATGCGGCTGTTCCAGCTCTACACCCGGGAGGGCCGCTTCGAGGCGCAGGCCGATGCGCTCATTCCCCGGGAGCCGCTGGCCCAGGGCTTCGCGCTGGAGCCACTCCTGTCGCTCCCCATCGCACGGCTGCGCGAGAAGATGCTCGAGCTGCGTGAGGTGGTGCAGGAGCTGCGCGAGAGCGAGGCGCTCGGTGCCCTGTCCGAGCAGGTCCGCTTCCACCTGGAGCGTCTGCGGGCGGGCGAGCACGATCACGCCGAGTCGCTCTTCACGCTCGATGCGATGCGGATGTACCTGGAGGCCTTCGCGGCGCAACTCGAGTCTCTCGCCCGCGCTCCCGAGGAGACGGAGCGGGAGATGATCGAGGCCGAGCGTTTCGGCGTGGAGCGGATTGGCGCCGATCGCTGGTCCCAGGGGACACGCATCCGGCTCTTCGCCCGGCGCGCGTTCGAGCCGGTGAAGGCCGTCTCCCGCGAGCAGATGCTCGATGCGCTGTCGGAGGTCTACTTCCTGCAACGCATCCTCCGGGGGATTTCCAGCCCGGATCAGCACGTGGTCATGTTGGAGCTGCTCCCGCTCGGCCAGTGGCGTCAGGGCGCGTCCTCCGGGTCGCTGCTCGCCCGGTGGCTCTGCTCGGCCTATGCGCACTCGCGTGGGGAGATCGAGTCCTTCGCCGCGCACCTGCCCGGTGGGGCCCTGGTGTCCGGTGGGCCCCGGCAGCTCCGGGAGTTCCTGCACCTGTCCATGCAGGAGCCCGTGCATGCCGCGATCAAGCTGGTGGGCCCGGGCGTGCGGCCCTTCTTCGAGGGCGAGGCCGGGCTGCACGTGTGGCAGTCCTCGGGCCGGCTCCCGGAGATCGTCAAGGTCCGCGTTCACGAGGCGAATGCGCCATCGCCCGCGGAGCTGCTCGCGCTGCATGCCGTGAAGCTCCAGGCCTTCCACAAGGCACGCCAGGAGGGCGTGAGCCCGCTCCCGGAGGATCCGGAGGCGGCGGCTCCCGTCGTGCGCGCCTACCGCTTCGAGCCGCCCGCACGTCCGGGAGCGGTGTCGGTGCTGGAGCTGGATGACTACCTGCTGACCCACAGCGGCAGCCATCGGGTGAGGAATCCCGCCGAGGCCCTGCCGGCCCTGTGGCGGCTGCGGATGAGCGAGCGGGTGACCCCATGAGCGACAAGAGCCTTCGCGTCTACTTCACCACCCACCACGATGGCCGGCTCACCGGGCAGCTCCTGCCGGTCTGGGACAGCTTCTTCGATGATCCTCCGCCCTCGGCCTACGGCAACAGCGAGGCGGAGATCTACGCGCTGCTCGAGACGCGCATCCGGTTGATGATGCTCGAGAACCCAGCCGGGCTCGGTCGGTTCCTCTGGGAGGAGAGCCTGGAGGCGCGGACCATCACCGTGGAGATCCACCCGCAGACCGTGCACAAGAAGCGGCCGGTGATCGCCAAGGCGCTGATCCCGCTCAAGCTGACGTACGTCTACGGGAAGCTGGAGAGCGGTGCCTGGCGCGTGCGGGTGCCGCGCTTCGGCTGGTCGTTCGTGCTCGAGGAGCTCTCCATCGCGCGCGAGGTGTTGCAGAACGCGCTCACCACCGTGCTGCTCGGGGAGAAGCCCAAGGGGCTGTACGACTTCCGCCACGAGGGCGCGGAGTACGTGAGCAGCTGGGACCTCGGCTGGCTGCTGCGGGACAACCGGCGCGGCCCGGGCGAGGAGCGGCCTCCTGAAGTCCTCGAGCAGATCAGCGAGGAGCTGACCTCGCGCGCCCTGGGAGGCAGGCAGCCGGCACTGGTGTACGACGCCGAGTCGATGCGCTCCTGGCTCGCCCACGCGCAGCGCCAGCCACCGCAGTCCCTGCTGCTCGTGGGGGGCCCGGGCTCCGGCAAGACGAGCCAGGTGCTGAAGCTCGCGCGGCTGATCGCCGAGCAGCGGCGTGAGGACAAGAAGGTGAGCCTGCCGAGGATCTGGCGCACCAGCGCCGAGCGCATCGTCGCCGGCATGGTGTACCTGGGCATGTGGCAGGAGCGCTGCCTGAAGATCGTCGACGCGCTCTCGAACGAGAACGACTACCTCTACGTGGACCGGCTCACGTCGATCCTCGCGCCCCAGCCGGACGGCTCGTCCATTGGAGATCTGCTGCTGCCCGCGGCGATGAGCGGGGAGATCTCCCTGATCGCCGAGTGCACCGAGGCCGAGCTGGAGCGCTGCCAGCGGCGCTTCCCGGAGTCGCTGCGGCCCTTCCGCATCATCCGCATCGAGCCTCCGCCGGCCTCGCAGGTGCCGGAGCTGATGCTGCGCTACCAGGCGGCGAAGCGCAGCCGGGTGAGCATCCATGCCCTGGGGTTGAGACAGCTCGTCGGGCACCTGGAGACGTTCCAGCGCGACAGCCTGTTTCCGGGCAAGGCCTTCCGCTTCCTCGACTGGCTGGAGCAGCAGGGCGAGCCGGGCAAGGCCCGGACGCTCTATCCGCGCGATGTCTCCGAGGCCTACGCGCGCTACACGGGGCTGCCGCTCCAGCTCATCAGTGACGAGGTGCCCGCAGAGCAGGCCTCGCTGGCGGGACAGTTGCGGCAGGGGGTCATCGGGCAGGATCGCGCCTGCGAGCTGGCGGCGGGCGTGCTGGCGCGCTTCAAGGCGGGGCTCAACGATCCGGAGAAGCCGGTGGGCACGCTGCTCTTCGCCGGGCCCACGGGCGTGGGGAAGACGGAGCTGTCCAAGCAGCTCGCGCGCACGCTCTTCGGCAACGAGGACCGGATGATCCGGCTCGACATGTCCGAGTACATGCAGCCCGGCTCGGCCCAGCGGTTGATGGAGGTGGGCCCGGGAATCACCAGCCTCGCCGAGCGGGTGCGGCAACAGCCGATGTCGCTCGTGCTCTTCGATGAGATCGAGAAGGCGCACCCCGAGGTGTTCGATCTGCTGCTCGGCATCCTGGGGGAGGGGAGGCTGACGGACAGCCTCGGGAGGCTGGTGGACTTCCGGATGACGGTGGTGTGCATGACGAGCAACCTCGGCGTCGAGCAGTCGGAGCCCACGGGCTTCGGGGCCGAGCGCGGCTCGGAGGACTTCATGCGCGCCATCCGGCAGACCTTCCGGCCGGAGCTGTTCAACCGCATCGATCACGTCATTCCGTTCCGCCGGCTGTCGGAGGCGGATGTGCTGCGGATCGTCGACCTGGAGCTGGAGAAGGCGGCCTCCCGGGCGGGGCTGTTGCGGCGCAGACTGCGGCTGGTGGTGGAGCCGGACGCGCGGGCCTGGCTGGCCCGTCACGGGTACGACCCGAAGCTGGGCGCCCGGCCCTTGAAGCGGCTCATCGAGGCGAAGGTGATGGCGCCCATCGCGGTGAAGCTCTCGGCCGAGGCGGGGCTGGAGGGCGCGATGCTCCCGGTGGTCGTGGCCGGCACGGAGGCCGAGCGGATCCTGCGGCCGGAGTACCGGGCCGTCGCGACGGTGCTTGGAGACTGAAGCGGTGAAGCCGCCATTCAGCGGCAGCGGATCGAGCGCGGCACCCAGGTGTGAGGGTCTTCACTCACTTGGAGCGACTTCGTCGTATGAGCCCCCAGGCGAGAGGCATCCACAGGCCGGCAAGGGTTGCCTTGAGCAACCCACCGGGGAGGAAGGGCAAAAAGCCCTTGTGCAGGGCCGTGGCGAGGTCGAGCGGGGCCGCCACGCAGAGCCAAGGCACGCCGATGGCCAGGATGACGAGCTGGCCCGCGAGGAAGAGTGGGACGGCCTTCCACGCCACCCTGTCCAAGCCGCGCCGCGCCGCGAGGCCCATGAGGAAAGCGGCTGGGATGAAGCCCACCAGGTAGCCGCCGGTCGGCCCGAGCACCTGTGCCCAGCCGCTGGCTCCCTTGGAATAGAATGGCAGTCCCACCGCCCCGAGCAGGACGTAGGCGAGCTGTCCGGCCATGCCTCGCATGGGACCGAGCGCGGCGGCCGTGAGGACGACCGCGAGCGTCTGGCCCGTGATGGGCACCGGGGAGCCCGGCACCGCGATGGCCACCTGCGCGAGCAACGCGGTGAACAGCGCGGCGCCAAGCACGAGCGCCCCATCATGGACGCGCGAGCGTGCGAAGACGTCTGCCAGGACGCGAGGCGGTGGAGAACCCGTGTCCGCGCTCGATTCGGAGGGGCGTGGAGGCACGAACCGATGCTCGGCGAGGGCGAGCACCGATGCAAGGCGTCAGCAGAACGCCGGTGCCCCAACGGGGAGCAACTCCGCCTGTGCCGCATCTCCCGGAGCAACTTGTTCTCTTTTTAAATCAGGAATACACTGTGGGTGTTGTTTTCCGCCCTCCGTGCATGGATTTTCGAAGAGGAGTCCCCGTGTCGCGACCGGCCATCCGTTTCCGCTCATGGTTCTTGTTGTGTGTGGGGCTGGTGGTGGCCTGTGGCAATCCAGAGGAGATGGGGGCGCTCCCGGAGGAGCCCCTGGGCACCCGGGAGTCGGAGCTGTGCGCGGGGCTGAGCGTCTCCACCCTGACGATCTCCGGGATCAGCTCCTACGAGTTCGTGGTGGCGGGGAGCGGCTCCTTCGGGGTGTCCACCGGGGCCAACGCGGTGCGGCTGGAGTACACGCTGGGAGGGGTGCTGCAGGCCGTGGAGGAGCGGGTGGGGAGCTCGGGCACCTGGTACTTCAGCGGGGAGATGGGCTGTGGGACGCAGACCTTCCAGGTGAAGGCCTGGCCCATGGTCATCGACAGCGCGGGCAACCGCACCACCTGCTACGCCACGTCGAAGGTCCTCACCCAATCGGTGACGCAGACCTGTCGAGCCGTCGCCGGAGGCGGCTCGCACTCCCTGGCGCTCAAGAGCGACGGCACCGTCAAGGGCTGGGGTTACAACACCAACGGCGCGGTGGGAGATGGCACCACCACCCATCGCTCGACGCCGGTGTCGGTGTCGGGCCTGAGCGGCGTCATGGCGCTCTCGGCCAATGGTGGGCACTCGATGGCGCTGAAGACGGACGGCACCGTGTGGACCTGGGGCTTGAACGGCTCGGGCCAGCTGGGGGACGGCACCACCACCAACCGTCTGACGCCCGTGAGGGTGCCGGGCCTCTCCGGCATCACCGCCATCTCCGCGGGCCTCTATTTCTCCCTGGCGTTGCAGAACGACGGCACCGTGTGGGCCTGGGGCCTGAACAGCTCGGGCCAGTTGGGGGACGGAACCACCACCAACCGCCTGACGCCGGTGAAGGTGTCGGGCCTCACCGGGGTGAGCACCCTCTCCGGGGGCTTCTACCACGCGGTGGCGCTGAAGACGGACGGCACCGTGCGGACCTGGGGCGCCAACAACTTCGGCCAGATCGGGGATGGAACCACCACCAACCGCCTGACGCCGGTGACGGTCCCGGGCCTCGTGGGGGTCACCCAGGCCACCGCGGGGAGCGACCACTCGATGGCGGTGATGAGTGACGGCACCGTGCGGGCCTGGGGCTACAACGGCTACGGTGCCATCGGAGACGGAACCACCACCCACCGGTTGACGCCGGTGACGGTGCCGGGCCTCAGCGGCATCACCCGCATCGCGGCGTTCAATCACTCGGCGGCACTGAAGAGCGATGGCACCGTGCGGACCTGGGGCTACAACGCCTTTGGTCAGGTGTGTGACGGGACGACCACCAACCGGCTGGCCCCCTACCTGGTGCCGGGCCTCACGGGCATCGCGCTCATCGAGGTGGCCGGCCACCTCCTGGCGATGGCGGGGGACGGCACCCTCAAGACCTGCGGCCACAATGCCTACGGCCAGCTGGGGGATGGGACGACCACCAACCGCAGCACGCCGGTGTCGGTGATAGGCCTTTGACGGCCGGAGCGCCCCTGTCTCCCCTGAAGTCCGCGGGACGAGTCGGAGCGGCACGCGGCGGGGAAGCGCGTGTTGGTTGGCTGTAGCGCAAGGGGCAGATACTTCTCTGGCAAATATTCTCCCCCTGCACCCATGCTCTCCACCGCGCTCCTCGTCCTCCTCGCCGCGACGCCCTCTGGTACCGACACCCTCCGCGCCTCCCTCCAGGCGCGCATCGCCCAGGTGAAGGGGGCCACCGTGGCCGTCGCCTACCAGCACCTCGGCAATCCCAGGGACTCGCTCTTCCTGGAGGCCGATCGCTCCTTCCATGCGGCCAGCACCATGAAGGTGCCGGTGATGATCGAGTTCTTCCGCCAGGTGGATGCCGGCAAGCTGTCCGTGGGCCAGGAGTTGACCCTCTCCAACCAGTTCGCCTCCATCGTGGACGGTTCGCCGTATGCCCTGGACTCCAAGGACGACGAGGATGCGTCCCTCTATGAGCGGCTCGGCAAGCCGGTGCCGGCGCGTGAGCTCGTCGAGCGGATGATCACCCGCTCGAGCAACCTGGCCACCAACACCGTCATCGCCCTGGTGGACGCCAGGCGCGTCACCAAGACGCTGCGCTCGCTCGGGGCCCGCCAGATGACCGTGCTGCGCGGCGTGGAGGATGGGAAGGCGTTCCAGAAGGGCCTCAACAACACCGCGACGGCGCGGGACCTCGCCACCCTGATGACCGCCATCGAGCAGGGGAGGGCGGCGTCACCTGCCTCCACGCAGGCCATGCGCACCATCCTCCTGGCCCAGGAGCTGAACCTGGAGATCCCCGCGGGCCTGCCGCCGGGCACGCCCGTGGCGCACAAGACGGGGCAGATCTCCGGCGTCCTCCACGACGCCGCCACCGTCTATCCGTCCGGCAAGCCTCCCTACGTCCTCGTGGTGCTCACCAGCGGCATCCCGGACGAGAAGGTGGCCCGCTCGCTCATCGCGGACCTCTCCCGGCAGGTGTTCGCGCACGCGACACGGTAACGCCTGCCAGGGATTCAACCCGGGTTCACCCGATACCCTCACCCCGTCCCTCTCCCGGAGGGCGAGGGGAAATGGACGCGGTGGCTGTTTGCTCGGGGGTGGCTGGTTCGCCCTCGGGCCGCATCGCCCCCACCAGCGCCATCATCTGCGCCACCAGCGTGGTGAGTGCCTGGCCCTCCTGGGCGCCCGCGCCTCCGCCGATGGTGACGGAGCGCAGCTCCTGGGGCCGAGGCATCTTCTCGGCGATGGACGGCAGCAGCTCCACCATCCTCGCCTGGAGGTTGGCCGAGCTGAGACCGTTGAGGATGCGCTGGCGCTGTTCCAGCAGCTCCAGCTCCACCCGCTTCTGCCGGTTGGCCGCCGCCCGCTGCGTGTCCAGCAGCTCGATGGCCGCCAGGGCCTCGCGCTTGCGCTGGGCGGCCTCGGCCTCCTGCTTCTGCTTCGTCAGCTCCGCCTCCACCACCAGGCGCGCCTTCTCCAACTCGGCCGTCTGGAGCGCGGATTGCTGCCGCTCGACGGCCAGCTTCCGGGCGTCCTCCTCCTCGCGCTGCTGGCGCCGCAGCCGCTCGGCCTGATCGCGGTCGTACGCCTCCGCCTCCTTGCGCGCACGAAGGATCGCCAGCTCTCCGTCGGTCTCCAGCCGTGTCCGCTCGCGCTGCTGCTCCACCTCCAGCTCCCGGTGGTTGATGGCCTCCTCCGTTTCCAGCGTCGCCAGCCGCGCCACGCGCTCGCGCTCGGCCCGGAAGGGCTTCTGCAGGCTCTCCCAGAGCCTCCCCGAGCTCACCACCGCCTCCTTGATCTGCACCGTGACGATGCGCAGCCCCAGGCCCTTGTCGCCGCCGCCGCCGCCCTCGGCCACATGGCGCAGGCGCGCCGTGAGCTCCTCGATGATCGGCTGCTTGTCCGAGAGCACCGCGTCGATGCTCATGGTGGCCACCTTGTCCTTGATGGCGGCCTCGGCCTGCTCGCGCAGCTGCACGTTCACCACCCGCATCGGGTCCTCGGCGTCCGTGAAGTCGAGCTTCTTGTACGCGGTGGCGAAGTCCTCGATGATCCACTGCACGTAGCCCTGCACCAGCAGCCCCTGCAGCTCGCGGCAGATGCAGTGCGCGTTGATGAGGATGGTCTGCATGGCCCCCGGTACGACGAGGAACGAGTCCGTCGCCGGGTTGAAGCGGAAGGACACGCCCAGGCCGATGTGCAGCGGCTGGGCATGGCCCCGGCGGGTGTGCACGACATAGGCGTTGGGCGGAACCACGACCGTCTTCCACCTCCAGAAGCCGGTGATGCGCACGTCCACGGCGTTGCCTGGAATCTCGCGAGGGGGCGCGACGAAGTTCCGGGCGGCTCTCGGCGCCATCTGAGCCTGGGCCATGGGCATCACGGCCTTGCGTGCCTTCAGGTCCACCTCGAGGCGCTGCTGCTGCTCGCGGACCTGATCCAGGTACTCGTTCCTCACCGGCTCGTGGTTCATCGACATCGGTGCCCCCATGCTCCGGAGGGGCGCCGATCATCGGCACGCCATACCGGAGGCTTCGCGCGCATCTAATCAGACTGTTGCCGGGAACGGAGGGGGTGGCCTAGCGTCCGGGACGCCGTGACCGAACGTCCTTCCATCCTGGTGGTCGATGATGATCCGCACCTGCGCGAGGTGGTGGGCTTCGCCCTCTCGCAGGCGGGCTTCCACGTCGAGCAGTCCTCCAACGGACGTGCCGGCCTGGAGCAGGTGCGCCGCTCCGTGCCCGCGCTCATCGTCCTGGACATCATGATGCCCGAGATGGATGGGCTGGAGATGTGCCGCGAGGTCCGCCGCGCCCACGAGGTCCCCATCGTGTTCCTCTCCTCGCGCGATGACGAGGTGGACCGGATCCTCGGACTGGAGCTGGGCGGAGATGACTACATCGCCAAGCCCTTCAGCCCGCGCGAGCTGGTGGCGCGCGTCAAGGCCGTGCTGCGGCGGGCCCGTGCCACCGCGAGCCCCGCGCCCTCCGCGCCCGCTCCCTCGCCCGCCCAGGTGCTGCTGCGCGGGCCCCTGCGGATGGACCTGGACCTGTGGCGCGCGTACTGGAACGGTCAGGAGGTGGTGCTCACCGTCACCGAGTTCCACCTGCTCACCGCGCTCCTGCGCGCACCCGGCAAGGCCTTCACCCGCGACGAATTGATGACGCGCGTCTACGAGGACGTGGTGGTGAGTGATCGCACCATCGACAGTCACGTGCGGCACATCCGGCAGAAGTTCGCCTCGGCGGGAGGCGAAGTCATCCAGACGGTGCATGGCCTTGGCTACCGGCTCGCGATCCCCTGACCGCCAGCGCGCCCGCCCGCGCCTGTGGATGGTCTTCGCCGCGGTGGGGCTGGGAGCGCTGATCATCGCGCTGCTCGGCCTGGCGTTCGTCCGCGTCTACGACAACCAGCTCATCCGCCAGACGGAGTCCGAGCTCATCGCCCAGGGCGTCGTGGTCGCCTCGCTCTACGGCGAGCTGCTGCGCGAGAAGGTCGGGACGGAGGACTATGGCGTGACCCGGCTCGCGTCCTGGCCCTTCGCGTCGCCCTCGGACTCGGAGCTGCGGCCCATCCTTCCCTCGCTCCGGGCCTCGGACGAGGCGTTGCCCGCGATGGAGGATCCCCCCGTCTCCGCCATCCCCGCGGAGCCTCGTGCCCGCGAGGCCGGCAAGCAGCTCTCTCCGCTGCTCGCCCAGGTGCGGCGCTCCACCCTGGCGGGCATCCGCGTGATGGATGCCCAGGGCGTGGTGGTGGCCAGCAGCTCCATGGGGCTGGGGACCACGTTGGTGGCCCGGCAGGAGGTCCAGCGTGCCCTGCGCGGCGAGCCTCGCAGCGTCCTGCGCCGGCGCCTCGCCGATCCCGAGGACGCACCGCTCGCCTCGCTGAGCCGCGACACCGGGGTGCGCGTCACGGTGGTGCTGCCGGTGCTCGAGGGCGAGCGGGTGTGGGGCGCGGTGCTGCTCTCCCGCACGCCCATGACGTTCGCCAAGGCCCTCTACGCGGACCGGTGGAACCTCACGGCCACCGGGCTGGTGCTGCTGGGCGTGGTGGCGTTGATGTCACTGGCCGCGGCGGCGCTGGTGGTCCGCCCGGTGAGGGCCCTGGTGCGGCAGACGCGCGCCATCGCCGCCAGCGCGCCCGAGGGCTTCGAGCCGGTGGCGCGCCCGGTGGTGGAGGAGCTCGCCGAGCTCTCCGAGTCCCTGGCCGGCATGGCCACGGCGCTGAGGGATCGCAACCAGTACATCCGCTCCTTCGCGGCCAACGTGTCGCACGAGTTCAAGACGCCGCTGGCCTCCATCCAGGGCGCGGTGGAGCTGCTGCGCGACAGCGCCGGCGCCATGTCCCCCGAGCAGCGCGAGCGCTTCCTCGCCAACATCGACGCGGATGCCCGGCGGCTCACCCGGCTGGTGCAGCGGCTGCTGGAGCTGGCCCGGGCGGACTCGCTGGTGGCCCGGCCCGCGCGGACGGAGGTGGGCCCGCTGCTGGCGGCGCTGGCCGAGCGGGGCCGGGCGCGGGGGCTGGCCGTGGAGGTGGGGGCGGTGCCCGCGGGGCTCGTCCTGGGCCTGCCCGCCGAGGTGCTGGAGGACATCGTCTGGCAGCTCATCACCAACGCCGCCCAGCATGGGGGCGAGGGGGTGCACGTGCGGCTGGAGGCGGACGTGGCCGGGGAGGGGAGGGCCCGGGTGGTGGTGCGCGACGATGGCAGGGGCATCTCCGAGTCCAACCGGGCCCGCGTCTTCGACGCCTTCTTCACCACGGCCCGCGAGCGGGGAGGCACGGGGCTCGGCCTGACGATCGCCCAGTCCATGCTGCGGGCCTTCGGGGCCAGCCTGGAGTTGTTGCCACCGGAGCTACAACAGCAACGGGGGGCGGCCTTCGCGGTGGTGGAGGCGGCTCCCCGCTTGTGGACGGGCCCTGCCTCGGGCTAGACCCACCCCGCGCGAGGTAGTCCCATGGTAGGCTGCGGTCACGACGCCATAAGTGGGGTGCCTGCGTGCCAAGGGGGCCTGACCCATGGGTCTGGGCACAGCAAGGAAGTAACGCCATGTTGAAGAACGAGAGACTCGTTTTCGATCAGACCGTCGAGGGGCTTTTCGTCCGGGGAATCGGCCCGAAGATCTCGCCCAACCTCCGGCAGCAGTTGAAGCAGGCGGGGCTGGACCTGGACAAGCGGCTGTTGCCGGCCTACCCGGTCGAGGTGTGGGAGCGGTGCGTGGGCCTGGCGGCGAAGACGTTGCACCCGGAGAAGTCGGAAGCCGAGGGCTTCCGGCTGCTCGGCGAGCGGCACATCGAGGGGTACAGCGAGACGATGCTGGGCCGCGCCATCTTCGGCGTGCTGCGGCTGATGAATCCCAAGCGCAGACTGTCGCGCGTGCGGCAGAACTTCCGCGCGGGCAACAACTACCAGGAGGCCCTCATCACGGATCTGGGGCCCACCGAGGTGGACCTGTGGTTGAACGAGCGCGGTCTGCTGCGCCACTTCAAGCATGGAATCGTCCAGGGCTCGGCGCGCGGCGCGGGCGATCTGAACATGCGGGCGGTGCTGCGCCACTTTGACGATGAGGGCGTAACCTTCCGCATCACCTGGACGGAAACAAAGCCCTGACGCCGCGTGACGCGACCGGTTCTTGCCGGGCCACGCCGCCTCTGCGAGGGTTCAGGTTATAGGGGGGTGCCGGTATGCCGACGAGCGAGCAAGCCAACCTGCCACGCTGGAAGAAGCAGGCGGGGTTCTTCGAGATCTGGTTCCTGTGTGTGCTCGACCCGGGTGGCGAGCGCGCCTGGTGGTTGCGGTACACGCTCTTCACCCCGGCTCCGGGCGCTCCAGGTGAGCCCCGGGCCACGCTGTGGGCCGCGGCCTTCGACTGCGCGTCGCCCGACGCGCCCGCGGTGGCGGTGAAGGCCATCCATCCCATCTCCGCCTTCGATCCAGGGACGCCGGGCCGTTTCGGCATCCGCATCGGGGACGCGGAGCTGGCGCCGGGCAAGTGCCATGGCCGTGTCGCCTCGGGCGGGCATTCCATCGCGTGGGATCTGCGCTACACCCCCGAGTCCGGCGAGGCCGTCCGGCGGACGCCGCGGGGCGTGGGGATGCTGCCGCTGGTCACGCACGTCAACCACGCGCACGACGAGATCACCTTCAGCGGCACCGTCACGGTGGATGGCAAGCAGTTCGAGGTGCGCGGGGCTCCGGGGATGCAGAAGCACCTGTGGGGGCACCGGCGCATCGAGGAGCTGACGTGGCTGTACTGCCCGACCTTCCGCGAGGATCCGGAGGCCCGCCTGGAGGCCCTCACCGTCCGCCAACGGCGTGATCGGGGCCCGCGCCTCACGCCCATCTACCTGCGCACCTCGAAGGAGAAGCACGCCTTCCACGAGGTGCCCGGCCTGCTGTTCACGAAGATGGAGACGCCGCGCCACGGCGAGCTGCTCTTCCAGGCGACCTCGGCCACCGTGTCCGTGAAGGGGCGCGCCTGGTGCGATCCGCGGACGCTGGTGGGCTACGCGTACAGGGATCCGCAGGGCTGGGACGTGCACGTGGCCCAGAGCGACGTGGCCAACTGCGAGCTGGAGTTCTTCACGCGCTCCCACCCGTACGCGGCCTGGAAGCCGGACGGGAGGAAGCTCACCTCCGCCGTGGGCGCCCTGGAGTTCCACGGGCACGAGCGGATCCCCGGCGTGCGCTACGTCGGGTGGGACGACACCGTGCTGCCGGACCCGGAGGCGCCCCTCAAGGCGGCGGAGGGCACGTGACGCGCGCCGTCCCGGCCTCGATGACCGCGTTGGATCCGGACCGGACCCCCGGGCGTACGCAGCCGCTGGTGCTGTCGCCGAAGCGGGTGCACGCGCTCGGCCTCACCTACGCGGCCCACATCAACGAGACGGGCAGCGACGCGGGCGGCCCGGCCGTCTTCGCCAAGGACGCCGCGTCGCTGTTGGGGCAGGGGGACGCGGTGACGAGCCCCTCGCGCGACGCGATGCTGGCGGCGGTGGCGAAGCTGGACGCGGCGCTGTCCTCGCGGGTGGCCTCGCGCTTCCCGGAGCTGCCGCCCCTGCTGGACTACGAGGTGGAGCTGGGCCTGGTGCTGCTGGAGGACGTGCGCGCGGACGCGCTGGAGCGCCCGGACTTCGCGCCGCCGGTGGGCTACTTCCTCGCCAATGACGTGACGGCGCGCACGGTGCAGGTGCTCGGCGAGGGCCGGCCGGACCGGATGGCCTTCTGGGGCGCCGCCAAGAGCTTCCCGGGCTTCCTCGTGCCCGGGCCCGTCCTGTGGGTGCCGGACGCGCCCCGGGCCGACGTGTGCCTCGACGTGACGCTCACCCTCACGGTGAATGGGGAGGTGCGGCAGCGGGGCCGGACGATGGAGCTCATCGCCTCGCCGCGCGAGCTGCTGCGGCTGGCGGCGCGCGCGGTGCCCTCGGGGCTGCTGGAGAAGGGCGACGCCGTGCTCACCGGGACGCCCTCGGGTGTGGCCTTCACGGTGCCCGCGTGGAAGCGCAAGCTGGCGGCGCTGCTGCCGGGTTCCACCACGAGGCTGTCCGCCGCGCTGCGCACCCACGCCTCCAACCCGCGCATCCTGAAGGCCGGGGACGTGGTGGAGATGGACGGCGGGGTGCTGGGCCGCCGCCGCATCACCCTCACCGGTTGAGTCCCCGGGTGAGTCAGGCCCGGGCGTCCAGCGCCTGGAGGATCACCGGGTAGGTGTCGCGCGAGGCGGTGCTGCCCATGAAGGTGTCCAGGTGCCCGTACCCCGGGAGCACCTTGCGCTCGTAGAGCGCGGCGCCGTGAGCCTCCCGCAACCACTCGTACGTCTGCTCCGAGGAGGCGGGCAGGTACGTCTGGTTGTGATCGCCCACCACGAAGGTGATGGGGAGCTCGAGGTGCTTGGGGTCCAGGTAGTCGGGCGGCTTCACGGTGCCGTAGCGCCGGAGGTTCTCCTCCTTGCCGTAGTCGTAGCGCACCGCGTGTCCCGCCCGGGCCATCTGCGCCAGGTGGCGGAACGTCTGCATGTTGCAGCGGCCGAACTGCTCGTGCAGCCGCTCGTGCGTCTGCGTGTTGAGCCGCGCGTGCCGGTACAGCCGCCCGTACAGGAAGGAGAGCCGGTGGCACACCGTGCTGTCGCACTCCCGGTACACCAGGTCCACCATCTTGCCGAAGGCGGCCTGGAGCCTCGGGTTCTGCGTGCCCTCGCCCGGGGACATGTAGTTGACGGCCACGTCCAGGATGTCCGGCAGCCGCATGCGGGACTTGAGCAGCGTGGAGCGCGGCACGCGGTGGTGCAGCGCCACCTGCGAGGCCACCACGCCGCGCACGTCCGGCAGGTACCCCGCCGCCAGCGACATGAAGAACGTCACCGAGCCGGCGCAGTGCACCACCGCCTGCACGCTGTCCGCCTTCGTCACCTCGCGCACCTTGCGCACGGCGGCGGGCATGTCGTACTCGGCGGCCTCGTCCAGGGAGAACTGACGCAGCGGCAGCTGCGTGCTGGCGCGCCAGTCCAGCAGCCACGTGTCGTAGCCGTGGCGCACCAGGTACTGCACGAAGTTCTCCGAGATGGTGGGCAGCTTGAACATGCCGCTCCACACCCCGGCCCCGTGCACCAGCAACACCGGGCCCTTCGTGCCGCCCGGGTAGCGGGTGAGCCGCAGCGGGACGCCGTCTCCCGCGATCACCTCGTGCCGCTCGGCGGCCGGTAGCGTGTCCATGAGCCTCATGGAGTCCTCCTCGTTCACGGGGGGCGGCCCCGCGCGGGCCGCCCGGGTTGTCAGAAGCCGCGCGCCGCGGCCTCGGCGATGCGCTCGGACACCGCGCTGATCGTCATCACCGGGTGGAAGCCGATGGAGGTGGGAATCACCGAGCCGTCCGCCACGTAGAGGCCGGGGTAGTTGAACACCTCGCCCTCGGTGGACACCACGCCGCGCTCGGGGGACTCGGACAGGTGCGCCCCGCCCAGGGAGTGTACGGTGATCACCTTCTTGAAGAGCTGCCAGGTGACGAGCGGCGCGTAGGTGCCGCCGTACTGGGAGGCCAGCTCCTGCATGGCCTTCCCCATCCGATCGATGAGCGCCTTGTTCTCCCCGGCGAAGTCCCATTCGATGTCCAGCTTGCCGCCCTTCATCAGCATGCGCCCGTTGGCGTTGTCCCGTCCGATGCCGAAGAGGTTCGTCGTCCGCGCCGGGTCCGCCGAGGTGCGGGCCGGCTTGCTGAGCAGCCCCTTGCGGAAGGCCAGGTCGAGCGCCGGACCCAGCAGGGGCCACAGCGGCGCGCCGAGGCCCTGGAAGGGAGCGCCGATGTTCGGCTGCCCCAGGCCCGTCAGCACCTCCATGACGGGCTTGTTGAAGGTGGGGGCCGCCATGGTGAAGGAGGGCTCGGCGTCGAAGAAGCGCATCACCGTGGAGACGTCCGGGCCCTTCCAGGGCTCCAGGTCCTCCCGGCTGTTGAACACCGAGCCGAGGAAGTCACCGTTGCCCGAGTAGCCATGGCCCAGCCGCGCGCTGAGCCTGGGCAGGGTGCGCGTCTGGTCGCGGCTGCGCAGGAGGATCTCCACCGTGCCCAGCGTTCCGGCGGAGAGCACCACGCGGGCGCCCTCCACGAAGCGCTTCTCCCCGGTGGCCAGGTCCTGGAAGTGCACCCGGTAGCCGCCGCCCGGCGCCGGCTCCACGTGGGACACCTGCATGCGCGGCCACACCGTGGCCCCGAGCGCCTCGGCCCGGGCCAGGTACGTCTGATCCATCGTCTGCTTGGCGCCGTACTGACAGCCGAACTCGCACTCGGCGCACAGCTGGCACGGCTTGCGGCCCGGACCGGGAGACTCCGTCCACGCCACGGCCTCGGGCGGATCGAACACCTCCCGGCCCATGCGCTGGGCGGCGGCGCGCAGCACGTTGCGCTTGCGCAGGTTGATCGACTCGGGCATCGGCGTCAGCTTCAGCTCGCTGGCCACCTTGTCGTAGTAGGGCTCCAGCGCGGCGCGCGTGTAGCTCCTGGGCCAGCGCGGATCCTCGAAGACGACGGCGTCCGGCCGCACGTGGATGTTGGCGTAGACGAGCGAGCCACCTCCCACACCGCTGGCCACCGCCGTGCCGATGCCGGAGAGGAAACGCAGATCGTACAGACCCTGGGCCTGCTCGCGGGAGGCGTGGCGCCAGAGCAGCTCGTTCGTGCGCGTCACGTCCCGGGGGAACTGCCCGGGGGTGTAGCGCCGGCCGCGCTCGAGCACCGCCACCGACTTGCCGGCCTGCGCCAGCCTCAAGGCGGAGATGGAGCCTCCAAAGCCGGAGCCCACCACCACCACGTCATACCGGTTCGCCATCGCAGCCATGTGTCTCTCCTATTTTTCCAGTCGCGGGCGGACGAACACGTCCCACAGCGTGCCCAGGAACATCGAGCCGAAGCGCCAGTACGCGTCCGCCTTCGCCTGCGTCGAAGTGGTGCCGAGCACCTCGAAGGTGGTGAGTTGCTCGGCGAAGTCCTTCTTGTTCAGACGGATGATGCCGCTGGACACCACCGGCCCGTTCTTGTCCTTGCCCTGGCGGATCACCGTGTAGAGCGTAGCGGTCGCCCCCCACACGTCGAAGTCGCCCTGGTCCTTCACTTCCTTGTACCCGTCGAGCAGGTAGGGCTGGCCGTCCTGGCCGATGAAGGGCAGCAGGTAGATCATCCGCCGCTCGTAGAAGCTGTCGGTGTCCACGAAGAGGTTGAAGACGCCGTTCTCCACCCGGGCGCCCTCGGGCGGGGTGAGGCCGGCGACGTGGACCACGCCCTGGGCGATGCCGCCGTGGGCCGGCTCGGCCAGGAAGCGATCCAGGTTGGCCAGGGTGATGGTGACGGTGAACTCCGCCACGCGGTTCGCGTTCTGTCCCGCCTTCTCCGCGCCCGCGTAGTCCTCGGCGGGCGTGTGGCCCGGCGAGTGGAAGCCCGTCATCCGCTCGGTGAAGCGCATGCCCACCACCGGCTGGGTCGAGGCCACCGTGCCGCCCACGGGGATGGTCACCTTGCCCACCAGGTCCTCGCGGGGCGTCGCCAGGGCCCGCTCCGGCGCCTTCCAGTCCGGGTGGCCGAGGATGCCGCGGATGGCCTTCTCCACGTTGCGCTCGGCCACGGCGGCGATGGTGGACGCGGGGTTGACGCCGGTGCTGGAGGGCAGGGCGGCGCCGTCCAGCACGTACAGCCCGGGGTAGCCGTGCACCTCCCCGTTGGGGTCGGTGACGCCGTAGGCCTCGTCCTCGGCCATGACGCAGCCGCCGAGGTTGTGCACGGACACCGGCACGTGGAGCCGCTCCCACAGCGGGTTGTAGGCCACCTGCGCGCCCAGCGCCTTCGCGATGTCCTGACAGAGCTGCTCCTGCGTGCGGTACAGCGGCAGGTTCGAGGGCACGTCCCACTTCGCCTGCAGCTCGCGCGTGAGGGGCACCAGCGCCAGCTTCCCGTTCGCCTTGTCCCGGCCCATGGCCAGGAACACCGACTGGAAGCGCCCGCGCTCGCCGTCGATGGAGGACATCTCCTTCGCACGCTGGCGGAACACCTTCACCAGCTCGCGCTGCATCAGGTCCGTGGGGATCCGCGCCAGGCTCTGGGCCGGGTTGAGCACCTGGAGGGCCGCCGCCACCTGGGCCGGGTGACCGCCCTCCTGGAAGAGGAACCACCGCTTGTCCGGACCCTGGCCCTCGTCCACCACGATGCTGGTGGTGATGGTGGGGCCCACCGCCGGATCCCACGGCTCGCGCGTGTCGAAGGCGAAGGCGAGCAGATCCCCGTTCGCCGAGTAGCGGTAGCCGAGCGTGTCACTGAGCTCGTGCAGCGTGCCCGAGTCGTCCCGGCAGCGCAGCAGCAGCTCCGTGGTGTTCACCGCGCCCGCGCACAGGAAGACGCGCCGCGCGTCCACCTTGCGCTCCACTCCGTCCGCCGCGTGATCCTTGTAGGTGACGCGGTAGCCCGGCGAGAGCGGCTCGATGTTGATGGCCTCGGCCTGGGTGGTCACCTGCGCGCCGCGCTGCTCGGCGACGGCCAGGTAGTTGAGATCCAGCGTGTTCTTCGCCCGGACGTTGCAGCCGATGTCGCACTCGCCGCAGTAGTTGCAGCCCTCCTGCGGCACGCCGAACTTGTTGGGCAGCGCCTCGCCGGCGGGGGTGAAGCGCACGGCCAGATCCGGGTGGAAGAACTGCGCCTCGCGCCCGAGCTTCCGCGCCACCTCGCGCATGCGCTTCGTCTTGGTGGGCAGCCCCCGCGCGGACGTGGTGATGGGCTGCACGTCCAGCATGTACGCGACCAGGTCGTAGTACGGATCCAACATCGCCCGGCCGTAGCCCGCGGGCCAGCCGTTGGCGAAGGTCTCCTCGGGCGGGCGCAGGTGCACGTTGGCGTAGATGAGCGAGCCACCCCCGTAGCCGGCCGACTGCACCACGCTCATGCCCGACAGCAGCTTCACGTCGAGCAGGCCCTGGTTGTACTTCCACAGCCAGCCGTTGAGCGGATTGTCCCAGTCCCGGGGGAAGCCCCCCTTGGGGTAGCGCCGGCCACGCTCCAGCACACGCACGGACAGGCCCGCCTGCGCCAGCCGGCAGGCCGCCACCGCGCCACCGAAGCCGGTTCCAATGACCAGGGCATCGTACGTCTCGGTCATGTCTACCCCCCTGTGGAGCCGCCTCTCCCATGGGAGTGTGTGGGTGGATGTCGGGGCTCCAGAAGCGTCGGGACTTTAACACAGCGCGGCGCCCATGGCATACGGACTGACCATGGAAACACTGGCCTCTCCCGAGAACTCGCCTGGCTCCTCCGTGGATGTCTCCCGCCTGCCGTTGCCGCCTGGCAGCTCGGGGCTTCCCCTCCTGGGCGAGACGCTCGCCTTCGTGCGGGACGGTGGGAAGTTCCTCGAGGAGCGCCGCCGCCTCCACGGGGATGTCTTCCGCTCCCATGTGCTGGGAGATCCCATCGTCTTCATGCTCGGCCCCGAGGCCAACCGGTGGATCTTCGCCGGGGAGAACAAGTACCTGCGCAACCGCTGGCACCTGAGCGCCCGGAAGCTGCTGGGCCAGCAGTCCGTCGCCATGATCAACGGCGGCGCCCACCTGGAGCGCCGCCGCCTGCTCGCTCCCCACTTCACCTACGCCGCCATGCGCCACTTCGTGCCGCGCATCGAGGCGCTCGTCCACCAGCACTGCGAGCAGTGGCTCTCGGCGCCGCAGCCCTTCAGGGCCGTGGACGCCGTGCGCGCGCTCGTGTTCGAGGTGGCCATCGTTCTCCTGGTGGGCGAGAGCCGGGTGGACGCGGCCTACATGAGCCGCTTGTTCAAGCGATGGGCGGCGGGGCTCTTCGCCGCCGTGTCGCTGGACATCCCCTTCACCACCTTCGGCCGGGGAGTCGCCGCCGAGAAGGAGATGCGCGCGTACCTCACCCCGCTGGTGGCCGAGCGCGAGAAGCTGGCCGAGCAGCCCCCCGACACCCTCGGCTCCCTGCTCTCGGCGCGGGACGAGCAGGGCCGGCCGCTGCCTCGCGAGACCGTGCTCGACGAGCTCCAGCTCCTGCTCTTCGCCGGTCATGACACCACGGTGACGGCCACCTCCAACCTGATGATGCTGCTGGGCCGGCACCCGGAGGTACTGGAGCGGTGCCGCCAGGAGCAGCAGCAGGTGGCGGAGAAGGGGCCGCTGACGCTGGAGTCGCTCCGGGCCATGCCCTACCTGCACCAGGTCATCCAGGAGGTGATGCGCCTCATCCCGCCCGTCGCGGGCGCCTTCCGGGTGACGACGCAGGACGTGGCCTACGGTGGCTATCGCATCCCCAAGGGGTGGCAGGTCTCGCTGGGCATCCGCGGCACGCACCACGGCGCCACGTGGACCTCCCCCGAGCGGTTCGATCCGGATCGCATGGGCCCCGAGCGCAACGAGCAGAAGCCACCGGGGACCTACATTCCCTTCGGCGGTGGCCCGCGGGTGTGCGTCGGGCAGCACTTCGCCATGGTGGAGATGGCCGTGGTCGCCGCCCTGCTGGTGCGCGGCTACCAGTGGGAGCTCGTCCCCGGCCAGGATCTGAGCCCCATTCCCTTCCCCATCCCGCTCCCGCGCGATGGCCTCCTCGTGCGCTTCTCACGGCGCTGAGTCAGCACCTCACCGGAAGTAGCTCTGGGAGATGTCCACCGAGTAGCCCAGCTCCAGCGTGGGCGCGGAGGCCGCCACGAGGTACTGGCGGAAGTGGAGCACCTTGCCGGGCAGCGGCGTCTGCGTCTCCAGTCCGTTGCTCGCCTCCGTCTCCTCGTACTGCTCCATGCTGCCGCCGTCGCGCCGGTAGTTGAAGACGGCCGGGAAGTGCGCCCGGGCCCGCACCGTGGCCACCGGCCAGGACACCCGGGGCAGCGCCAGCTTCAGCCGGCCGGACAGGTGGAAGACGCCCAGGTCCCTCGCCAGCACCACCTCCAGCGAGGCCTCCGTCTCCCCGAACCGCGCCGGAGCCACCTTCAGCTTCAGCTTGCCGTCCTTCTCGGCGGGCACCAGCGGCACCGAGTCGAGCAGCACCCGCTCGAGCCGGTGGCCCTCGGGCAGCTCCAGCTCCAGTTCCTGCTCGCGATCCAACCGCAGCGCGTAACGCACGCGCACCGCGGCCTTGCCCTCCAGCGTGGACACCCAGGAGGCGTGGGCCTCGGGGATGCTCGGCTCCAGCGGCGGACGCACCACCTGGCGGGCCACCTTCGGCGCCACCGCCGTGCGCCAGCCGAGCCGCAGCACCCCCTGTCGCGGGTACACCTCGGAGTCCTCACCCCAGGAGGTGGCGGGCTCGGTCACGGTGAAGGCCGTGGCATCCGCCTTCAGCCGCAGCGGCACCGGCGTGACGTGGGAGCCGAAGCGCAGCTGCACCTGGCGATCGGAGCCGCTGCCCGTGGGCCGCAGCACGAGGCTGACGTCGAAGCTGTAGCGGCCGGGCTCGCGCGTCACCAGGGTGAGCTGGTCCTCCAGCGCGCCCACGGTGGCCTTGTCCAACGTGGGGAGCGCCGTCAGGTACGTGTCCGCGTCGAGCCGCAGCAGCCGCACCTGGGTCCAGCGCTCGCTGGCGAGCACCTCCACCTCGAAGTGCGCGTCCACCAGCAGGGCGTCCGCGGTGAGGCGTCCCTCGAGCTGGCTCTTCACCACCAGCGCATCCGTGGGCGGGGCGGGCGGGGCCTGCTCCGGGCGCTTCGCGTACAACGGGAGCAGCTCCTCGAGGGGAATGGTCGCGGAGCCCGAGACGGTGGCCGGGGCAAAAGGGGAGCTGGCCGAAGCGGTCAGCAGCAATCCGAGTACGAGAGAAGAAGTCCACATGGTTCACCTCGCTTCCTGGGCGATGGGGGCGTGCGGCGGTTCACCGCCGGGGGGGAGATCCGAGAGCAGGGCCCGCACACTCGCGCGGGTGGAGAGGGCCATCAGGCCGAGCAGCGCCGCGAGGATCTCCAGCGTGTAGATGAGGCCGGTGTAGCCCTGGAGGATGACGGCGGTGGTGGGCACCACGAGCGTGGCCGCCCAGACGCCCGCCAGGTGCGCGCTCTTCTCCTGGGGATAGAGGCGCTTCGCGTAGACGACCACCGCCGCGCCGAGGCCGAGCGTGGCCACCGCATAGGCCACGTAGAAGTTCATGAAGGCCGCGAGGTAGGCCAGCAGCACGAAGAAGAAGCCGTACGCGGAGGCCAGCAGGTAGGACTCGTAGAAGGCGAGCGGCCGGCGGTGGCGGATGCTGAAGGCGGCCATCAGGGCCAGCAGGGCGAGGAAGGGCACCCAGGCGCGGCCCGCCATGGTGGAGATGACGAGATCATACGCCTCCACCGAGGGGAGGATGACACCGAGGCTCACGCCCGACTCGAGCGACTGGAAGGCCCAGTCGAGCGCCACCGTGCCGCGCCCGGTCTCCACCCGGCTGGCCGAGAGCACCTGGGGCGGATAGTCGAAGTTCTCGCCCCCCTCGACGGCCATGTGCAGCCGCACGTCACGGGCCGGCAGGGCGGGATCCAGCTTGTAGATGAACGAGTCGAGCCCCCGGGCGCGGTAGCGGATGGAGAAGGTGTTGGTGGCGCCCTGGGAGATGCGGCCCGTCCAGACGAGCCGGTTGCCGGACTCGCCGAGGTCCAGGTCCGACTCGGCGCCGTTGACGAGGAACTGCAGCTCCGAGAGGAGCACCTGGGACTTGTCCACCTCGATGGGGAAGATGAAGGCCACGTCGATGTCGTGGCCCTCGCGGTTGAGGACGGCGTAGTCGGCGGAGATCGTGAAGTCGAAGCCGGAGAAGTAGCGCAGGCCCCGCTTGCGGTAGTTCATCCGGGACTGCACCTGCACGTGCTGCTTGTCGAAGGGCAGGGGCTTGAGCTCGGTGAAGATGGTGCCGCTCTGCACGTAGCGCAGCGAGGGCGCGGGCTGGACGACGGGGGCGCCCCAGCGCTCCTCCACGTCCCGGGCCAGCTCCGAGCTGGCGAAGTCCGTCCGATCCGCCACCTGGCCGGCGATGACCGCCGTGGCGAAGACGACGATGAGGAGGCTGCCGAAGACGTGGTGGCGGACGAGCCACCTGAACGCGCGCCGGACCGGCGAGTCCGGTGGACGCGGTGAGGGCGTGGGAGGAAGGGTGTCTGGGCTCATGGGCCCAGAGTGGGACAGGGGGGTGCAACGGGAATGGACGCCCCGTGCACCCCCCGAGGAATGTTCGTGCAGAAATCGTGGAGGACTACGGCATGGTGAACAGGCAGCGGGTGACGGGGATGATGATGTCCGCCAGCACGTACAGGTAGTACGTCCTGCCACTCACCAGCGCGTCGGGCTGGCCGGACGCCGGGAAGCGCTGCGACAGGCCCGTGGGGACCACGCCGTACCGCACCGTCCCGCTCGACACGGGGGTTCCATCCACCGGCACGTCGATGCGCCAGAGCGTGCCCGTGGGCAGATCCAGGTTCGGCGGCACCGTCGGCGACGTGGCGCTGGCCTCGAGCACGTACACATACCGCGCCTTGCCGCCCCTCCAGGTGAGCGTCCCGTCCGCGGCGACACCCTCTCCGTTCTCACAGAGCGAGGGCCGGAAGAAGCGCTGATCGTCCAGCGGACCCGCGCCGTACGTCTGGCCCGCGAAGTCCTCGCGCTTGTAGCCCCGGTGGAAGAGCTCGGCCTCGAAGAAGCTCATCATCCGCACCGGATCCGTCGTCACGAAGATGGAGTCGTGCGGGTTCTCGGGGCCCGCTCGCGAGAAGCCGTTGTTCTGCTCACGCGGGTACGCGCCGAAGCCCACCGTGTTGATCCACCCGGCGCCCATGGCCAGGCCTCGCGGATGGAAGGAGTTGAGGAAGTTGCCCGGCGACTCGACGTACCAGTTCGACGGGCCCTTCGGCGCACGCGTCGAGTGGCAGCAGACACACGCCGTCGACTCGATCTGCGACCTCACCCAGTTGGCCTCCGCCACGTACGCCGGATCCTGCATGCGCGCGTCCTCGCGCTCCGCGTTCTCCGCCGGCGGCACCGGGTAGTACGGACGCTGCGTGCGCACGCGATCGCAGCTCGCGTAGTCCATGAAGCTGCGGCCCGGCTCGGTGGCTCCGGAGATCATCTCCCACGTGCAGACCTTTCCGCCCGGCGACATCCCGGCGGGCTCGCCCGGCTTGGGATCCACACAGTTGAGCACCGGCTGCTGGAACGTGGGCAGCCCCGTCCCTCCACCGCTGTCCTCCACCTGCCCGCCGCACACGGGCGCCGGGTCGAACACGCCACCGCCGAACAGCTCGCACCCGCGCTGCATGGAGCCACACTGCTGCGCGTCCACTCCGGGGAAGCTGATGCGCGTCCACCGCTCGTTCTCGCCCCCCAGGAAGCAGTAGCCCAGCCGCTCCGGCAGGTTGCACGCCGAGCCCAGCACCGCCGTCGAGCCCTGATCCTTGCAGTCCTCCACCGCGGCCTCGTCGGTCCACTCACCGACGTAGTCGCGGCACTCCTCCATGCTGCTGAACCGGTTCGTGTAGACGCAGTGGCCCACCACCTTCTCCGGGACGGTGGGGACTTCACCCCCTCCGCCACACTGACAGCCCGCCACGAGCAACAACACGACCAGCACCGTCGATAGACGCGGTGAAAGCATGGACAACTCCCCTGTTGGAATGAAGCGTGGAACTAGCTCTTCGCGTAACCCTTCAAGAAGCCGTCCAGGTGCTGCTCGATGAAGCGCTCCAGGACGAGCGGACGGCAACGGCGGCCCTGCAACTGATGCTGGTGGAAGAGCCCCAGCAGCAGCGGTGACATCAACGCGAGCGCGGCCACCCGCGCATCCGGCACGGACAGCTCTCCTCGCGTGTGGAAGACAATCAGCAGCTCCTCGACGGAAACCAGCGTGGGCTCGAGGATCGACGAGACGTAGATCTGCCCGAGCTCCGAGTCCGCCATGCCCTCGGCGAAGCCCGCGGCGTGCATGCCGCCCAGGGCTCCCGACCACGCGGCGGCGATCTGCCCCAGCAGCTGGGTGAAGGCCTCTCTCGCGGGCAGCTCCGCCAGGGACTTCGCCCAGGCCTGGCGCTCCTGTCCGAACTTCAACAGGTAATCGAAGGCGGCCTGCACCACGCCGTGGCGATCACCGAAGTAGTGCCTCAGCGTCCCGGGATCCACCCCGGCGCCCTCCGCGAGCACGCGCATGCTCGGGTGCGAGCCGCCCGACATCAGCATCTGCTGCGCTACGCTCGCCAGGAGCCGCGAGCGCGTCTCGTCATGATTGCGGTTCCGGGCTCCCGATATCCTTCCCATGATCGAGATGGATATTCGGCGAATATTCCCGAATCAAGCCGATCGTGTGGGTTTATATCCTTCCTCGGTGGGGAGATTTATCGGCCTCGGGGATGGCCGCCCCGTACCCGCGGTGCGGCTGGGCTTCGCTCGCATTGCCGATGAGTCCGAGCTCGCCGAGGCGGTGCGGCGCATGGCGCGCACACTCCCCAGGAGCCCTCGTGCGCCGAAACGGGAAATATCCGGGAGAACAGGAAAAGCTATCCGGCTCTGAGGCAATCCCCTATCGTCACCGCGCTGCACTTCAAACCCCCCAAGGAGCACCCCATGAAGCGCGTTCTCTTCGTCGCCGTCGCCGCCATCGCCCTGGGCCTGGGCCTCGCTTCCGCCCCCGTGCAGGCGGCCGATACCTGCGCGCCGTATTGCTACAAGCACCCGATCACGGGCGAGCTGGTCTGCACCTCTCCCTGCCCGTAAGGGCTCGGAGCTCCGGCTCCGCGGCGATGAAGGCCTCATCCGGGCTTCCCGGGTGGGGCCTTTGCCGTTACGGTGCCCGGACTCCCATCCAGGAGGCGCCATGCGCGCGGTGGTGATGCAGCACGAGGAGCACGAGGGGCCAGGGTTGCTCGGTCCGGCGCTGGAGGCGGCGGGCTTCACGCTGGTGAAGCGCTTCCGCACCGTCAAGCGCGAGGACCTGAACGCGGAGCTGGTGGTGGTGCTCGGCGGCCCCATGGGCGTCTACGAGGCGGATCGCCATCCCTTCCTCGGCGAGGAGCTGGCCCTGGTGACCGAGCGGCTCGCCCTGGGGCTCCCGGTGCTGGGCCTGTGCCTGGGCGCGCAGCTGCTGGCGGCCGCGGCCGGCTCCGAGGTCTTCGTCGGGAAGAACGGCCTCGAGGTGGGCGTGGCCCCCGTGCGCTGGACGAAGGAGGCACTCGCCGATCCCGTCATTGCCGGCGTGCGCCCGCGCACCCCGGTGGCCCACTGGCACCAGGACACCTTCAAGGCCGTGCCCGGCGCCACGCTCCTGGCCTCCACGGATCGCTACACCCAGCAGGCCTTCCGGCTCGGCGACTCGTATGGCTTCCAGTTCCACCTGGAGCTCACCGCGGACGAGCTCGACCGCTGGTTCACCCAGGGTGCCGAGGAGCTCGTCGAGCTGTACGAGAAGGACGTGGACGAGCTGCGCTCCCAGCTCCCCAAGCTCCGCACGGCCGAGGCCGAGAACCGGGAGCTGCTCGAGCGGCTCGCCCACCACTTCGCGCGGGTGGCTCGCGCCGCCCGGTGAGCACCGGGTGGGGCGGGGCGTCCTACTCCTCGATGCCGATCTTCGGGCAGATGTCGCTCATGGGGCAGGCCTCGCACCTGGGCTTGCGAGCCGTGCAGGTGTAGCGGCCGTGCAGCACGGTCGCGGGCCCGAAGAAGGTCCACTGGTCCTGGGGGACGAGCTTCATCAGATCCTTCTCGATCTCCTCGGGCTTCTCCTTCTTGGAGAGGCCCATTCGCTGGCTGACGCGGGCCACGTGGGTGTCGACGATGACGCCCGAGGGGAGGTTGAAGGCGGTGTTGAGCACGACGTTGGCCGTCTTGCGGGCCACGCCGGGCAGGGTGATGAGCTCGTCGATCGTCTGGGGCACCGTGCCGCCGAAGCTCGCGAGCAGCTCGCGGCTCATGGCCTGCACGGACTTCGTCTTCTGCTTGAAGAAGCCGGTGGGCTTGAGGTCCTCCTCGAGCGCGGCGGTGTCGGCCTCGGCGAAGGCCTGGGGGCCGGGGTACTTCTTGAAGAGGGTGGCGGTCACGCGGTTGACGCGCTCGTCCGTGCACTGCGCGGCCAGGATGGTGGCGACGAGCAGCTCGAAGGGGGTGCTCCAGTTGAGCTCGTAGCGGGCACCCGGGTGGGCCTCGTGGAGGCGGGTGAGGAGGGTCTTGGCGGTCTGGGCGGCGGTCATGGTCGTGCTCGGGAGGGAGTGGCGACGGAGACGCAGTCTACCGGGCCGAGCCCGGGCGCTTCACCTGCTCTGATGTGGAGTACTGGGAGGGGTTCTACTCGGAGCGAGAGGCATTCCGTGGAAGCCCTCTCCACCTCGGGTGGAAGCGCGCGGGCGCGCCGCCGATCGCACGCCGTAGCGCGACGAGGGTGGGGGCGCTGGCAGCAGGGTCACGGGGGGAAGGACGAACTCGGACAGGGAGCGCAGGCCGCCCGCGAGCACCGCGCCCGCCAGGCGCAGGAAGCCCACCGGCTCCAGGCCCCGGGCCCGCACCGCCGCGGAGAGCCCCAGCGAGAAGCTCACGGCCAGGTTGATCACCCCCACGCAGAGGATACCCACCACGGCCCAGAGGAAGGCCGGCTCCACGAGCCGCTCGGGCCCCAGCGCCGTGCCGGCGAAGGCGAGGGTGCCGGCACTGAGGGTGACGTGCCGCACGTCCATGGGCAGACCGAAGAAGCGGCACACCGCGGGCGTCATGCCCAGCAGCAATCCGAGGCTGACATTGGCGCCCAGGCCGCACGCATGACGCGCGAGGGCCTCGCCCAGCCACTTCGCCCGGGCCTCACCGAGCAGACAGCGCAGGCCGGGGTGACGCGCGAGCGCCTCGGGCAGGCGCTGGTAGTGCACCCAGTTCTCCAGCCAGCCGCCGAAGACGCTCGAGCACCACAGCAGCACGCCGGTGAGGGCTGCGAAGAGCAGGGTGCCGCTCTTCAGTGGGTGGAGCGAGCGCACCACGTACTCCGCCTCGCTCGGCTCCAGCAGTGGCTGGCCCCGGAGCGCCTGGAGGACGAGTCCCACGACGGTGACGGTGGCCACCACCGCTCCGAGGTTGCCGAAGACCGAGGCCAGCTGCGAGCGGGTGATGCAGGCCAGTTGTCGCACCAGGCTGTGCATCCCCTTGTCACCGGCCTTCACGTCCATCGAGGCCGCCAGGGCCGCGCCCGTCATGGAGGGCTGCTTGGTGGCAAGGGTGAAGCCGAGCAGCTGGATGAGCAGGAAGCCGAGGGCATAGTTGGTGGCGGCCGCGAGCCCCTCGAAGAAGAGGGGGAGCGCCGCGAAGGTGATGGCCAGCTTGAGCGCCGCGGTGCCCGCGGTGAGCAGCCCGCCGCCGGCCGCCGCGCTCACCATCCGGTGGTACTCGTCCTGGGTGGTGGCGATGTAGTGGCGGCCCACCTCGCCGGTGTGCTCGAAGATGCGCCGCGAGATGCACCGCACGCTGCTGCGGAAGAGCGCGGCCACGCTGCGCTCCCGCGCGTGCGCATCCACCAGCGAGGACAACAGCCGGAGGGCGGCGCCAGGGGTGGCGTGGACGCGGTCCGGGGCGAGCAACCACAGCAGTGACTCCAGCCGATCCAGGGCGTGGCCGAGCTGCTCGAGCCGGTAGACGAGATCCGTCCCCACGGCGTGTGCATCCATGTGGCGCAGCACGCGCTGCGTGGCGGCGCGGCAACCGGCGATGGCCTCGGCGCAGACCTTTCGCCGCCGCTCCACGGTGGAGCCCTGCGCGCCCGTTCGCACCTCCCATCGCAATGCCTCGCACGCGCGCGGCAGGCGGACGAACGGGGAGTGCTCGAGTGGCCCCGGAGGCAGCCGCGCCAGCACGTCACTCGCCAGACCGAGGGCACTCGCGCGCGCGGCGAGTACGAGCACCGCGTCCTCCACCGCCTCCGTCAACGGGGCGAAGGAGGGCGCTCGCAGCAGGGCACAGAAGGCCACCACCAGCTCCTCGGACAACTCATCCAGCCAGGCCTGTCCCTCCTTCCCGGGGAACAGGCGCCATACGAATGGAGAGAGGTCCCGTTCGTCCGGCGCCGGGGGCACCAGCCGCTGTCCGAGCCGCGCCACGGCATCCCCCAGGAGGCCTCGTGCGGCGGACAGGCCCGGCTCGGTGAACAACCTCAGCGCGGACGTCTCGGCGAGCACCGACGCGAGGACATCGCGCAGGGACTCGCACCACGCGGGTGCCTCGCCGAGGACCTCCACCAGCAGCCGCAGGCGCGCCGAGCCCGGGGACTCCACCGGCGCCAGCCGTCCGCGCCGCGAGGGCGTGGCACCACGAGCCTGGAGCCAGCGGACCAGCTCCTCCAGCCACGTCAGGCGGGCCGCGAGCGGCTCCTGGGGCCGGGCCGATGTCAGCAGCGCATGCAGCTCGCGCAGCCGCTCCTCCGCCTCGGGGGTCCTCGGGTAACAGGTCAGCAGTTGTTCCAGCGCGGGCGAGGAGAGGAGGGGCTCTGTGCGCGGGGCGGGAGCGGGACTGATGAGCATGGGTGAAGAAAATTTTGTCCTCAAATCAACAAAGTGGGAAATGGGAGGACTCGGGCCTGCCTGCTCCTCAGACGGGTCTGCCGCATGCCGCACTGTCCGAGCAGCCTGCCCATGGCGAGCTTGAACCAATTTCTTACATGATATGAATCAAGCATGTTTGCCTGCTGATCGGCCGTTATTCCTGGCGCCTCGCTGGTGCGGGTCCGGTGTCTTGACGGTGATAGGGCAAACACAGTTCTCTTCCGCGCACTGATGCGTGAACGGACCGCGATGCGGCGTGTCCCACGCTTCTGCAATCCAGGAGAGGTTGAATGTCCCAGCAGTGGAGTTGGCGTCCGTCTGTCGTGGCCGGTTTCGTCTTCGCGATCACCGCGTGTTCTTCGCCCTCGGAGGTTCCGGGCGCGGACGGGCAGGGCGGTACTTCCAGCAGCAACGGCAAGAACGCGGCCGTCCGGCTGATTCCGGAGGCACCGGGCGCCCGCTGCCCCCAGGGTGGCACCGCGCTCCAGACGGGCCTCGATCACAACGGGGATGGCTCGCTGAGCGACGACGAGGTGGAGCAGACCTCGTACGTGTGCAACGGCAGCGGCCCCCAGGCTGGCGGCATGTCGCTCGTGAAGCTGATGCCCGAGGCGCCGGGTGCGCGGTGTGCCTCCGGTGGCACCGCCGTCCTGTCCGGGCGCGACACGAACGCCGACGGGCTGCAGGGGGACTCCGAGGTCACCCACACGCAGTTCCTCTGCAATGGGCAGGGCGAGAAGAAGGGCAATGCGTACCTGATGAAGATGCTGTCCGAGGCCGCCGGCTCGAACTGCCCCCAGGGCGGAACGGCCGTCCTCGGTGGTATCGACGTGAACGTCAACGGGCAGCTCGAGAGCACCGAGGTGACGACGACGCAGTACGTCTGCACCGGATCGGCGGGCGTGAGTGGTACCGAGGCGCTCGTCAGGCTCGATGCCGCGCCGGCCAGTGCGAACTGCGGCCAGGGTGGCACTGCCGTGAAGAGCGGCTTCGATGCGAATGGTGACGGAACGCTCGGCACCGGTGAGGTGACGAACACCACGTTCGTGTGCAACGGGCTCACCGCGACGCTGGACCCGAACCGGGGCGAGGCCCTCGTACGGCTCGATTCCGAGCCCGCGGGCGCCAACTGCGCGTACGGCGGCACGGCCGTGAAGACGGGTTTCGACTCGAATGGCGACGGAACGCTGAGCGATTCCGAGGTCACGACGACCCAGCTCGTGTGCAGCGCGGCCAATTTCTTCCGGACGAAGTGGGCGAACAACCAGCCGGGAAGCTACGAATCCGGTGAGATCACCAACCTGTGGGTCCCCGTGTCGCGCCGGGTCTGGATCTACAAGAGCAGCGATACGTCGCGTATCAAGCTCACTGTCTCCGACAATTTCCGGGTTGGTTTCAACCTCAACGGAGGGAGTGGTTATTACTCGGTGCGCATGAACGGCAGTTCGATCAACTGCGACGCCCGGCAGTACAACGCGAACACGGCTGGCTGGAACCAGAACTATCACCTGCCTTTCGCCAACGTCTGCCTCACCGATCAGCTCCCGAAGGGGCTGTACGAATTCGACGTGTGGACGATGGCGAGCGGAGGAACCAGCTACATCGGTCATGTAACGTCCGGCAGTGCGTTGCTTCTCGCCGAAGAACTCGATGGCTCAAAGCCCTACGCCTTTTCCAAGGCGGGGGGGTGGAGCGGTACGGCCGTCCCGTCATACTCAAAGATGAGCGGGCGTGAAGTCACGTTCCTCAAGCAGTCCGCGTCCACGCTGCTCAAGGTGACGCTCGCGGATACTCTACGTGTGGGCTACAACCAGAACGGCGGGCACGGCACGGTGATGGTGCGGCTCGATGGGGTCAACACCAACTGCTACACGGGTAAGTATGACGCCCAAGGAACAGGCGGTGATCTTCACAATCCATTCGTGATGACCTGCATCCTGCCGAACGTCTCCGCTGCTCAGCACACGTTGGATGTTGCCCTTTCAGCGAACTCGGGCGGTCAAGCGTCCCTTGGCTGGGAGCGGAGCAGTCCGCTCCTCCTCGTCGAGGAACTCCCGAACACGGGGCTCACCTACTCGAACATGGGCTTCGCCAGTGGCGAAATCTCTGGTGTATGGGCCGGCGTCGGTGCGCGACAGATCGTTCATTACGTCAGCGCTCCCGGAAAGACGGTGAAGGTCACGTACTCGGACACGTTCCGCGCGGTCGCCGGCTGTAATGGGCGCATGGGCCAATTCCAGCTGTACGTCGATTACCAGCCCACCGGGTGCATCAACGGCCAGTACGTGTGGAATGCGGGTGCCGTGCAGGACCATCACCATCCGGCGAACCTGACGTGCATCATTCCGAATCTGACGCCCGGCTTCCACACGTTCTCCATCTGGTCGACCACACTGCATGGGGACGGAAGCACCTGCGGCTCGAACTACTTCGGCTGGAACCGCGGGCAGAACCTCCTGCTGGCCGAGGAACTGCCGTAAGCGCTCCTCCCACTCGCGCCTGATCCGCGCCCACCGGTGCCCCCATCGGCCCGGTGGGCGCGCTACAGCGCTGTAGCGCCGCCGCGAAATCCCGGAATTCAGGCGGCGTGAAGGTGGAGTGATGGGTCCTGAGCGGGTCTGACGACGCGATAGGTGGTCAGCGCCGCGTTTTGCGCTCTAATGGGCGCCGCCGGACAAGTTCCTGGAGTCCCCCCACCGTGCCCCTGCCTACTACCTCCATTCCCGCCCCCGGACTGGAACATCTGCTCTCGCTGGCCACCCCCGCGGATACCGCCCGCGGCATGTTCTTCAACGGCCTGTTCGATGCGGCGCGCGCTCTGGGCGGCGAGGAGGCCCGCGCGAAGTGCATCACGGCCGCCGGCGAGAAGAAGTACGTCGACTTCCGCAGCTACCCGGTCGGCGATCTGCTCAAGGCCATCTACACCGCCGCGGACGTGCTCGGCCCCAGGCTGGGCGGCAGGGATGCCGTCCTCCGCCGGCTCGGCCGCCGCGCCACCGAGGACTTCCTCAACTCCACCGTGGGCAAGACCATGGTGGCCCTCGCCGGCAATGATCCGCACCGGCTCCTCTCCGCCTTCCCCAACGCCTGCCGCGCCGCGCTGAGCTATGGCGAGCGCACCGTCGAGCGGCTCGGCGACAAGCAGGCGCGCATGCTCGCGCGCCGTGACTTCCTGCCCATGAACTACATCGAGGGCACCCTCACCGCCGTCGTGGAGCGCTCCGGCGTCTCCGGTGTCCAGGTGCGCGGCCACCGCATCTCCCCGCTCGACGTGGACTACGACATCAACTGGTCCTGAACCGCCAGGCGCCTCGGCAGGCGCACGGTGAAGGTGGTGCCTTCCTCGTCCGTGGAGCTCACGTCGATGGTGCCTCCGTGGCCCAGGACGATCTGCCGGGTGATGAAGAGGCCCAGTCCCAGGCTCCCCTGGCGCGCCCCCGCCTCCGGTCCCCGCTGGTAGGGCTCGAAGAGTCCCGGGAGCACCTCGGGGGAGATCGGATTCCCCTCGTTGTGGACCTCGAGCAGCACGTCCTCGCCCTCGCTCCGGGTGGACACCCGCACGGGCGTGTCCCGGGGGCTGTGCTGGAGCGCGTTGCCCACCAGGTTGGTGACCACCTGGGCCAGCCGATCCCCATCCCACTCACCCCAGCCGTCTCCACTGGCCTGGAAGGAGATGCGCCGGTTGGGCCAGGCCAGCCGCACCTCCGTCACCACCCGCCGGACGTGCTCGTGGAGGTTCAGCGGCTCGCGGTGCACGGGGATGCCCCGCATCCGCGCCTGGTTGAAGTCGAGCAGATCCCGGATCATCCGGCTGGCCCGGTCCGCCGAGCTGTGGATGCGCTGCGCCGCCTTCGAGGTGCGCTCGTCCACGTCCTCGCGTTTGAGCAGCGTGGTGGCGGACAGGGCGATGGCGTTGAGCGGCGTGCGCAGATCGTGACTGACGATGGCCACCAGATCCTCGCGCTCCTGGATGGCCGCCTGCGCCTGCTGGTAGAGCCGCGCGTTGTCGAGCGCCATGGCCGCGCGATCGGCCACGCCCCGGGCCACCTCCAGGTCCGTCGAGGTGCACGTGGGGCGGAACCGGTTCCACGCGAAGGAGATGATGCCGAGCTTCCGGTCCCTCGCCACCAGGGGCACGAGGATCACCGACTTGAGCGAGAGCGCCTCCAGCAGGGCCCGGTGCTCCTCGCTGCGGGCGACGGAGTCCAACCACTCGGGGGTGACGTCCGGCTCGGCCAGGGGCACGCCGGTGTTGAGCAGCTGCTGCATGACGCCCCCATGTCCCAGGTGGGGCGGGTACATCATCGTGTGGTGCAGCAGGGCCTGACGATCCGCGTCCCGGGCCGTCAGCTCCAACCGGAGCAGCTGTCCGTCCTCGCTCAGCAGATCCACCATGCAGTAGTCCGCCAGGTGTGACACCACCAGCGAGGCGAGGCTCTTCAGGGTGGTGTGCACGTCGAGGGACTGGGACAGCAGGGTGCCCATCTCGACGAACAGGGCCTGGGCCTCCTCGGCGCGCTTGCGGGCGGTGATGTCGCGCACGATGCAGGTGAAGAAGCGCCCCTGGGGCAGCAGCGTCTCGCTGACGGAGAGCTCCAGCGGGAAGACGAGCCCGTCCTTGCGCCGGCCGTACACCTCGCGCCCGATGCCGATGAGCTTGCGCACCCCCGTGCCGAGGTTCCTGCGCTGCTGGGGCTCGGGCACCAGGTGGCGCATGTCCCGGCCGATCAGCTCCTCGGGCGCGTAGCCGAAGATGCGCACCGTGGCCGGGTTGACGCTCTGGATGGCGCCCTGCTCGTCGATGGTGAGGATGCCGTCCACCGCCGTCTCGAGGATCGCCTCGAGCCGCCGCGTCGTCGCGCGCAGCACCTCCTCGGCCTGCCGCCGCGGCGAGATGTCGCGGGTGATCTTCGCGAACCCGCGCAGGCCGCCGCGCTCGTCCCGCAGGGCGCTGATGAGCACGTCCGCCCAGAAGCGGGTGCCGTCCTTGCGCACGAGCACGGCCTCCGTGCGGTACTGCCCCTCGGAGGCGGCGATGCGCAGCGACTCCTCGGGCACCCCGGCCATGACGTCCCCGGGCAGGTAGAAGAGGGAGATGGGATGGCCGATCACCTCCTCCGCCTTCCAGCCCTTGATGCGCTCGGCGCCCGGATTCCAGCTGGCCACCCGGCCCTCGGGATCCAACATGAAGATGGCGTAGTCCTCCACGCCCTCCACCAGCAGGCGGAAGCGCTCCTCGGTGGCGCTCTCGGCGCGCTTGCGCTCGGTGATGTCCAGCACCGCGCTGGCCACGAGGAAGACCTCGCCGGCGCGGTTGCGCACCGGGGCGTGGTTGATGAGCCAGTGGTGGATCTCCCCGCCCGTCGCGGGGGTGGTGCCCGTCACCTCCTGGCCGAGCACCGCCTGTCCCGTCTCCAGCACCTGGCGGCGCATGGGCCCGAGCTGGGTGGCCAGTCCGGGGACGACCTCCTTCACCCCGTGGCCCAGGACGTTCTCGATGGGAGCGCCGATGATGTCCGCCAGCATCTGGTTGACGCGCACGTAGCGCAGATCGCGATCCATGAAGGACAGCCCCACCGGCGCGGTGGTGAGCAGGGTGTCCAGCAGCGCCAGGGCCTCCTCCGTCTTCTGGCGCTCGCGCACCAGCTCCGTCACCTCCACCGCGTGCACGAAGACGCCTTCCACCCGCCCATCCGCGCCCCGGTTGGGCGCGTAGACGAAGTTGAAGAAGCACTCCACCGGGGGGCCGCCGTTGCGGTAGACCCAGACACGCACCTCGTGGCCCACGGCCGGCTCGCCCGTGCGGTAGACGTTGTCGAGCAGCACGCGGAAGCCCTGATCCTCCAGCTCCGGCAGGGCCTCGCGCAGGGGCTTGCCCAATATCTCCCGCACGCCGATGGCCTGCTGGAGGCGCGGATTGGCCAGGGTGAGGATGTGCTCGGGGCCCTCCAGCACGAAGATGAGCGCGGGCGCTTCCTGGAAGAGGGCCGCCAGGCGCTCGCGCTGCGCCTCGGACTCCCTCAGCAGCCGGGCGCGCGTGGCCTCCTCCTCCTTTTGCGCGGTGCGCTCGTTCTGCCGCTGCAGCTCGTCGCGCTGGACGGTGTACGCGTCCACCGCCTCGGCGATGCCGGTGACGATGAAGGAGACCAGGTGCTGCACTTCGGTGAAGGAGAAGGGGACGCCCGCCTGTCTCGCCTGCTCGAGGATGCAGTCCTGCAGGACGCCATACTCCCGCACCACCGCGGGGAGCTCGAACCCCTGACTCAGGCGCTGGCCACCGTGGACCCGGGCCTCGGCGCTCTGGTCCGGTACGGCGGCGGCTTCACTGCCTCCGGTGCGGCGCAACACCGTGGCCAACTGCCGGAGGTAGTCCCCGATGTGGTCCTCCAGGGCGGCCCGGCTCGGGAGCCCGGGGGACGGGCCGGCGTGCAGCCGCTCGAGCCACTGGCGGGTGATCTCCTCCCGCCGGGAATCCAACAGGTCCGCCAGGGAGGCAGGTGGGCTCGTGGACCGATGTGTCTCGAGGTTCACTCCGTATTTCCTCCCCCGGGCCTGGGCCACAAGCCCCGTTCCACTGAGACATCAGCGGAATGGCAAAGTAGTCCCCACCTGGCCGGAACGCGCCTGGGGCCCTACGTACGACCCTGGAGTGGATGCCAGACACACGGGCAGTGGCCAGGGCTCGGACGGCTGCCTGGTGACCGCTCCCTGGAGCCCGAGGCATCCCGGGGAGCGGCCCGGCGTTACCGGGGAAGGATGGTCTGACTCAGCCGCCGAGCTGGAGCTCGGTGGCACCGTACAGCCGCTCGGCGGTCCCCCCGCGTGAGCGGAACTCGGCCAGCAACAGGTCGGACTCCTTCATGCGGGGCGTCTCCGCCGTGGCGGCGGGGCCGATGATGCGCTCCATCCAGGGCTCCAGGCCCATGGCGTAGTTGTAGAGCCTCCGGGCGCCCACCAGCTCCAGCAACCGCAGCCCCTCGGCGCGCGTACTGCCACGGCAGCGCCGGTTCTTCTCCATCTTGCGGTCCCGCTTCTTCGGGAAGAGCGCCTCCATCGTCCAGGTGTGCGGAGCCCCCTCGATCTCCGTGTTCATGAAGACCGTCTGGATGTCTCCAAGGTCCTGGCGCAGGTGACGGTAGAGGGTGTCATCCACGCACATGGAGTCGGCGACGAGGAGGAGCTTCTCCTGGCCCGCCCGGATGAGCCAGCTGGACTTGGAGTGGCCCAGGTCTCCGTGCTCGCCGAGGAAGGGCGTGGCGAGGATCTCCCCGTCCGGCAGGGGCAGCGACTCATAGGTGTCGAGCGCGTGCACGCTCCGGATGCCGAGCGCGAGGCCCAGGAAGCGGGGGTTGAAGTCGCCCACCAGCAGGCCGCTGGCGCGCGGCATCACCAGATGGCCGATCCGGTGCCGCAACCGCAGCAGCGTCTCGAAGTCCAGGTGATCCGGGTGGTTGTGGGTGATGAGCACGTAGTCGATGCGCGGCGGCAACTGCTGGAAGGTGACGCGCGGCGGGCCCTCGGCGATGGGGCGGGAGCTGATCACCGGATCCACCAGGATGGAGACGCCCTTCCACTCGATGAGCACGCTGGCATGGCCCAGGTAGCGCACGCGGGGCTTGGGGCCCTCCCACGGGGCGGCGGGAGGCGGAAGCGGCGCGCCGGAGAGCAATGGCAGCACCTCCTCGTCGCTCTTCGCCGCGGGGCCGAGCAGATCGCGCACGTAGCCCAGCGGCCGGGGCTCCAGGTCCATCTGGAAGAGCTTGTCCAGACGCTCGTCGTCGAAGGGCACCTGCCAGTCGAGCTGCCCCGGCTCCGGCAGCCGCGGCGTGGTGAGGAAGGTGGAGCGCGCCGAGTCCGAGGGCAGCAGGCCCAGGCGCAGCGATTGGAGCTCCCGCTTGTAGTAGCGGCTCCGGTAGAACATCCCCTCCATGAAGCGCACGAAGGGCCGGTTGTTGTAGTCGTAGAGCAGCTCCACCCGTCCCTTGAGCGGCTCGGGCAGCTTTTCGTACAACGGCTCCAGCGACTGGCCCCGGGCCTCCGTCAGCAACCAGCCCTGGAACTCCTCATGGGCCTCGGCCAGCTTGATGCAGTCCGCCTGATCCGCCTGCATCTTCTGCAGCAGCGCCTTCACCTCACCGGCGCGAGCGGGCGGCACGTCCACGAAGGAGCTGCCGCTCAGGGCGCGATCCCTCGCCGCCTTGAAGTGGAAGTCGGGGCTCTGCAGATACGCCCGGAGGAGGGGAATCTGGTACCCGTGGACATGGAGGCAGGCGGGAACGGGGGCCACGTTCAGCCACCACGCCGCCCAGCCATTCACGAGGGGTTCGGCGAAGGCCGGGTCGGCCAGTCGGTACAGGGGCTGTGACGTCATGGGTTCGGCTCGCGGAATCGGGGTTGCTGTTGCAACAGGGAGGCGGGAAATGTGCCAGAGCCCGCGCCATCTGGCGAGAGGGCCCGTCGCGCTTCTGGCGCCCGGCCGGCCGCGGCGCGTCATGCTGGCGCCATGACCGGGATGGGAGGCCGCGGGCTGATCTGATACTCATGGCGCGAGGGAGCGTGATGGAAGCGTCCGACAACAAGCCGAAGCCGCAACGCAGGAGCGCGGCACTCAAGAACATCCCGCCCCTGCTGCGCATCGTCTGGGAGGCCTCGCCCTCGGCGGTGCTGGCCAATCTCACGCTGCGGATCATCGCGGCGCTGATCCCCGTGCTCCTGCTGGGCGTCGCGGGCCGGATCATCGACTGCGTGGTGACCGAATCGGCGATCCAGCAGGGCATGTCCCGGCGGCTCTGGATGCTCGTCGGGCTGGAGTTCTCGCTCGCCGCGGCGGGCGGCATCCTCACCCGCGCCCTCCAGTACTTCAACGCCGTGCTCGCCGAGAAGTACACCCGCCACATCAGCCTCCGGCTGATGAAGCATGCCTCGCGGCTCGACCTCGGAACGTACGAGGATCCCGCCTTCCATGATCGCCTGGAGCGGGCGCGCGTGCAGGCCACCGATCGGCTCGCCATGATCGAGGGCATTGCCCGCTTCCTGCAGCAGCTCGTCACGGCGCTGGGCCTGTGCGCTGGAATCCTCGTGTTCTCCCCGTGGATCCTCCTGAACATCATCCTCTGCCTGGTGCCGGCGGCGGTGGCCCAGGCGCGCTTCGGCGCCAGGCTGTATGCCTTGAACTTCCGCAACACGCCCAGGCGGCGCGAGCTGGACTACCTGCGCCAACTGGGGGCCAGCAAGGAGAGCGCGAAGGAGCTCAAGATGTTCGGCCTGAGCCCCTTCCTCATGCGCCGCTACGAGCTGGTCTCCGGGGAGATCCTCGACGACGTGGTGCGGCTGTGGCGCCGCTCGTTCCCCGGCCTGTCGCTGCTGTCGGTGGTGGGCGCGCTCGGCTACTACGGCGCGTACGCGTTCGTCGTGTACAAGGCCACGCGCGGCGAGGTGAGCGTGGGCGGGCTCACGTTCCTGGCCGGCGCGATCGCCAGCGCGAACCGCACGTTCCAGGATCTCCTCGGGACCGCGGTGAGCGTGGCCGAGCAGTCGCTCTACATCAGCGATGTGCTCGCCTTCTTCGCCATGGAGCCCACCGTCCGCTCGGGCACGAAGGCCCTCGAGGTCCCCCGTCCGATCCGCCAGGGCTTCGAGTTCCGCGACGTCACCTTCTGCTACCCGGGGCGCTCCGAGCCCGTGCTCCAGGGGGTGAGCTTCCGGCTGGCCCCGGGCGAGCGGCTCGCCCTCATCGGCGAGAACGGGCAGGGCAAGACCACCATCGTGAAGCTGATGATGCGGCTCTATGATCCGACGTCCGGGCAGATCCTGCTCGATGGCGTGGACCTGCGGGAGTACGACATCGAGGACCTGGCCCGTCAGATGGGCGTCGTCTTCCAGGACTTCGGCCGCTACGACATGTCGGCGTCGACCAACATCGCCATCGGCCAGATTGAACAGCTCGAGGATCGGGCGCTCATCACGGAGGCGGCGCGCAAGAGCCTCGCCCATCCGGTGATTGATCGTCTGCCGCGAGGGTATGACCAGGTGCTCGGCCGGCGCTTCGACGGGGGCGTGGAGCTGTCGGGTGGGGAGTGGCAGAAGATCGCCCTGGCGCGCGCCTACATGCGGGATGCGCAGCTGCTCATCCTGGACGAGCCGACCGCGGCGCTCGACGCCCAGGCCGAGCTCGAGGTGTTCGAGCGCTTCGGGGAGCTGGCCACGGGCAAGATGGCCGTCCTCATCTCCCATCGTTTCTCGACGGTGAGGATGGCGGATCGCATCCTTGTGCTGACGGGCGGGAAGATCGTCGAGGAGGGGGCTCACGAGGCGCTCCTCGCGCGCGGGGGGCGCTACGCGACGATGTACGAGCTCCAGGCCTCGCGCTACCGCTGAGCCCGGGCCGGCCCCAATCGCCGGGCCACGAGACACCAGGGCCGCGCTATCCTGGGTGCCCATGTCCGCTCGAATCCGCCGTCCCTTCTCCACCGCGAGCCTCTGCGTCCTGGGGGGCTTCGCCGTCTACGTCTTCATCCTCTCGCGGACGGTCCCGGACGTCTCGCCCCTGGTGGCGCAGACGCCGGAGCGGACGAGCTACATGCGGGTGAGGGCCGGGGAGCTGAACAAGGCGGAGGACACGTTCCGGCTCGAGCCCGCCGAGGTGCTTCCCCCCAACCCGGTGCTGGCCTGCGCGATCGTCAAGTCGGAGGACCTCGTCTTCTTCCGCCACGGAGGCTTCAACTGGGGCCAGCTCCTGTCCCAGATCTTCACGCGCTTCACCTTGTCGGGCGCGAGCACCATCACCCAGCAGCTCGCGCGCAATGTCTTCCTGGGGCCGGAGCAGTCGCTGGGGCGGAAGCTCCGCGAGCTGTTCATCGCGAAGGAGCTGGAGCGGACGCTGTCCAAGCGCCGCATCCTCGAGCTGTATCTGAACGTCATCGAGTGGGGCGATGGAACGTGGGGCGCCGGGCCCGCCGCGAAACACTACTTCGGCAAGTCCCCGGCGGAGCTGGATGCCTTCGAGGCCACGTTCCTCTCCGCGCTGACGGCGGCGCCCCGGCACCCGCTGACGGGCTCCAACCTGGAGCGGGCCGAGGGCGTGCAGCACCGGGTGCTGCTCCAGCTCTACCGCTCCGGCATCCTCGACGAGGAGACGTGGCGCGAGGCCGACACCCGCGCCAGCGCCGTCTTCGCGTGCCTGCGCCAGGGGCAGCCCCTGAACGCCGCCTTCACCTGCACCGAGGCCCCTCCGCCCACGGGGACGCCGAAGCCCTTCTACGCCCGCACCCAGGTGGAGCCCCTGCGCGACTGGCTGGAGCAGGGGTGCGGGTTGGAGCGCGAGTCCACCGAGGTGAAGGCCATCCGGGAGCTCCGGCGCAAGGAGCGCGAGCAGGGCAAGCAGCCGTAGCCCGCGCTACCGCCCCGCGCCCATCAACTCCTCCAGCAGGCGCACCAGCTCGCCGAGGCGGGGCCGGCGCATGATGGACATGTGGTTGCCGGACACCTCGCGGATGTCCAGGCCTCCCGCGGCGAGCGGCTCCCAGCCGTGCCCGGCCTGGACGGGCTTGCCCGCCATGTCCTCGGTGGCCCGGAGCAGGGTGAGCCGGCCCGTGTACGGCTGTGGCCGGTAACCCACCCACGCCCGCGCGGTGTACTCGAACACGCGGTAGAGGTTGCTCACCCGCTCGAAGCCCACCTGCGCCAGCGGGCTGTTGGCCTTCTGGTGCTCCTCGTAGAAGTGCCGCAGCCGCTCCTCCCGCGGCATCCGCGCGAGGCGCTCCTTCAGCGCCGCCGGCTCCTCTCCCGTCAGCGGCAGCAGCATCGACGCCAGCTCCTGCGTCAGCATGTCCTCCAGCAGCTCCGCGTCGCTCGCCACGCCCTCGCGCATCGTGCTCAGCGGGTAGGCGTCGATGATGGCCGCCAGCCCCACCTGCTCGCCCCGCGCGGTGAGCTGCCGGGCCATCTCCAGCACGACGATGCCGCCCAGCGACCAGCCCGCGAGGTGGTAGGGGCCCGAGGGCTGTACCGAGCGCAGCGCCTCGATGTAGAGCGCCGCCATCTCCTCGATGCTCGAGCAGGGCTCGCCCCCCTCCACGCCGCGCGCCTGGATGCCGTAGCAGGGCTGCTCCGCGTCCAGCAGGCGCGCCAGCTCCACGTAGCACAACACGTTGCCACCCATGGGGTGGATGCAGAACAGCGGCGCCCGCGTGCCGTGGGGCTTGAGCGGCACCAACGGGGACCACGGCCGGGCGTCCTGTTGCTCGAGCAGCGTGGCCATCTTCTCCACCGTGGCGCCCTTGAAGAGCGACACCAGCGGGAAGTCGCGGCCCGTCTCCTCGCGGATCCGCTCCACGAGCTGCACCGCGAGCATGGAGTGCCCGCCCAGCTCGAAGAAGTCGTCGCGGATGCCCAGGGGCGACACCCCCAGCACGTCCTCCCAGATGCGGACGAGCTGCAGCTCCAGCGGGCTCCGGGGCGCGACGAGCGCCCGCGAGGCCTCCGTGCGCACCGTACCGGGCACGGGCAGGGCGCGGCGATCCACCTTGCCGTGCGACGTGAGCGGCAACACCGGCAGCGGCACGAAGGCCGAGGGCACCATGTACTCGGGCAGCCGCGCCTTGAGCCGGTCCCGCAGCTCGGCGGCCCCCGGCGCGTGGCGGTTGCTGGCCGCCACGATGTAGGCCACCAGCCGCTTGTCTCCTGGCACGTCCTCCCGCGCCAGCACCACCGCCTCGCGCAGATCCGGGTGCTCGAGCAGCGCCGCCTCGATCTCCCCCAGCTCCACCCGGAAGCCGCGCACCTTCACCTGGTGATCGATCCGGCCCAGGTACTCGAGCGTCCCGTCCGGCCGGTACCGGGCCAGATCGCCGCTGCGGTAGAGCCGCTCGCCCGGCGTCGTGGCGAACGGGTTGGGGATGAAGCGCTCGGCCGTCAGCTCCGGCCGGTCCAGATAGCCGCGCGCCAGGCCCGCGCCTCCCACGAACAGCTCGCCCGTCACGCCGATGGGCACGGGGTGCAGGTGGCTGTCGAGCACGTACGTCTGGAGGTCCGGGATGGGCACGCCGACGTTGCTGCCCGGTGCGCCCTCCGCATCCGCGGTGCTCAGCGGCCGGTAGGTGACGTGCACCGTCGTCTCGGTGATGCCGTACATGTTGACCAGTCGCGGCCGTGCATCGCCGTGACGCTCGAACCAGGGCCGCAGGGCGCCGAACTCCAGCGCCTCACCGCCGAACACCACGTAGCGCAGCGCCAGCCCCTCGGAGCGGCCCGAGGACTCCTCGTACTGGATGAGCTGCCGGAACGCGGACGGCGTCTGGTTGAGCACCGTCACCTGCTCGCGGCGCAGCAGCTCGTGGAAGTGCTCGGGCGAACGGCTCACCTCGTAGGGCACCACCACCAACCGCCCACCGTAGAGCAGCGCACCCCAGAGCTCCCAGACGGAGAAGTCGAACGCGTACGAGTGGAACAGCGTCCAGACGTCCCGCGCGTCGAAGTGGAACCAGTGCTCCGTGGCACGGAACAGCCGCACCACCTCGGCGTGGCTGAGCTGCGCGCCCTTGGGCTTGCCGGTGGAGCCGGACGTGTAGATGACGTACGCGAGGTTGGCCGGCGCCGCGAGTGGCGGCGGATCCTCCTCGCTCCGCGAGTGGAGCACCGGATCCGGCACGTCGAGGCAGATGACCTCGGCGTCCGACGGCGGGAAGGCCTCGCGCAACCGGGCCTGGGTGAGCAGCACCGGGACGCGGCTGTCCTGGAGCATGAAGGCCAGGCGCTCCTTCGGGTAGGCGGGATCCAACGGGACATAGGCGCCGCCGGCCTTGAGCACGCCGAGGATGGCCACGACCATCTCCAGCGAACGCTCCACCGCGAGCCCCACCTTCGTCTCGGGGCCGACCCCCAACGCGCGCAGGTGGTGCGCGAGCCGGTTGGCCCGCCGGTTGAGCTCTCCGTAGGTGAGGTGCTGGTCCTCGTAGCTGACCGCCAGGGCGTCCGGTGACTGCTTCACCCGGGCTTCCACGAGGTGGTGGATGCAGTCCTCGCGCGGGACGTCCGTGCGCGGGTTCCACTCCACGAGCAACTGGTGCCGTTCGGCCTCGGTGAGCAGGGGCAGCTCGCTCAGGCGCTGCTCCGGGTGCGCGACGATGCCCTCGAGCAGCACGCGGAAGTGCTCGGCCATGCGGGCGGCCGTCGCGGGCTCGAAGAGGTCGGTGTTGTATTCGAGGCTTCCCTCGAGCCCCTCCGCCGTCTCCGCCAGCGCGAGGCTCAGATCGAACTTGGAGATCGGGATCTCCACCTCCACGTGCCGCAACTTCAGACCCGGCACCGCGAGCTCCGGCTGCGGCGTGTTCTGGAGGTTGAAGACCACCTGGAAGAGGGGATTGCGGCTGAGATCGCGGGAGGGCTGGAGCTCCTCGACGAGCTTCTCGAAGGGCACGTCCTGGTGGGAGTAGGCCGCCAGGGTGAGGGAGCGGACGTGGGCGAGGAGCTGG